>NZ_JAWPOP010000179.1:0-995 GCF_033344345.1 Vibrio sp. 1978 | reverse complement strand
TGCGTCACGTTTTCCATGTTTCGGCTTCCTATTACAATATTGACCAGTTAATAATCGGAGACTACGCTGATATCCTCAAACGATAGAATCTGCCATAGAGTTAAGGAAAACTAATGTGAAAGAGCGGATGCCACCATTACAGGGCTTGTACTATTTTTTCATCGCAGCAAAGGAAGGCAGTTTTAAAACCGCAGCCAAGAATCTATTTGTTACCCCCGCAGCCATCAGCCAACAAATTCGTCAGCTTGAGGAGTTTTTAGGGACGGACTTGTTTGTTCGTCAACACAGAAAAATTGTGCTGACGCCAGAAGGGGAACTGCTATTTACTCAGGCAGAAAGAGGGTTTGCCCATTTGCAGCAAGGCGTACGTCTTGTCAACCAGGATCCAAACCCGAACCACCTTTCAATATCAACACTGCCCTCCTTTGCCCACCATTGGTTGGTGCCTAAAATCACCGCCTTTCGTCAACGTCATCCTGATATTGCCCTATTACTAGAGCCCACAAATGATCTCGTCTCTTTTCAAGATAGTCAGATAGATTTGTGCGTTCGCTACGGATTAGGAAAATACCCAAATTTAGAATCGCAGTGGCTGATGGACGAAGCCTTTTACCCAGCATGTCATCCGATGTATCAGAAGGAACATGGCATCTATAGCATCGAAGATTTAAGCAAAGCAGAGCTCATCGAAGACGTTTGGCCCGATCTCGACTGGAACATGTGGTTAGCAAGACTTGGACACTCAGCGGCAAAGCCCGCTTTAAAATACAGTGGCTCGCACTTAGTGTTGGAAGCTGCGTTATCCCTGCAAGGTGTAGCGCTCGTCAAACACAGCTTGGCGTATCAATATTTTCGGACGGGTAAACTGGTTCGTATTGGCGACATCGCGATAAAACCTAGATTTGCGTACTACCTATGTGCACCCAAGGGTTACTTGAAGCGACCAAAAGCACAACTATTTGCCCAGTGGTTAAAAGAAGAGATAGACACATTTG
>NZ_JAWPOP010000178.1:0-998 GCF_033344345.1 Vibrio sp. 1978 | reverse complement strand
TGCTTTACCTTCCAATATTCACGCTCGAATATATACCCAAGTGAGTTTGAGATACAGGATCCCCTGGCTCGTATGCGTTCCTACTCATTTTATTTGGGCATAGATTAACCAGTGCCTACCCTTTGATATATAGGACTAAAAGTGCATTAACTGGATTAATGTAACATGAGATTCAAACTGTGATAGAGCTCTTGCGTTAATCCAGCTCAAATCAATTCAATCTGCGGTGGCTGTGCTAATATCCACAAAAAATAAAATGGATAGAACATGAAAATCGTAGCGGTGACAGCATGCCCTACAGGCATCGCTCATACTTATATGGCGGCAGATGCACTCATGAAAGCTGCGCCAAAACATAACGTGCAAATTAAAGTAGAAACGCAAGGTGCGATGGGGATAGAAAATCAGCTCACTCCTCACGATATCGCTCAAGCGGATCGGGTTTTGATCGTGTCGGATATTGAGATAGAACAACCAGGCCGATTCGAAGGGACGCGCAAAATTCAAATCCCCATTGAAGAGGTTTTGCTGAACGTCGACAAAGTATTCCTCGTCCACTGCCGCGACTAAATTTGTAGATGAACGAATACCAAATCACCTTTTTCGTCGATAATGCAAATGCCAGTGCGCATGTTGCTCTGCCACTCAATCGAGTGGCAAAAAAGTTCAAAAGTACCTTACATATCATTAATGTAACGCAAAATCGTGTTGCGGAACTCACCAAGTCCGTGGCGATTTTGCAAGCAGGTCTACAACAAGGTGATTTGTGCCAAATCACAGCGATTGGCATTGACGCAGAGCTGGCCTGCTTCGTCATCAAAGACATGATTGCTGAACACTTTACGGTGGTGGGATCTCATATCAACTATGAGTTTTCTAGCCAACTGGCCGAGCGTTTACCGCAAATTTGCCCACCTTGTGAAATCAAATGGCACTACGCCAAAGCGCATACCGAGCTCACCAAGTTTGAATGTCTTAAAGGATTAGCTCAGCTGATC
>NZ_JAWPOP010000177.1:0-999 GCF_033344345.1 Vibrio sp. 1978 | reverse complement strand
AGATTGGCCACGAGTATTCGGCATTTCGTCTAAAACGGTTAGCGTTAGCAAAGATTCAATTAGGCCGATGGCCGCAAGGATCACTGCATAAGGCAAGATGATTTGCAGAGTCTCTAGCGTAAATGGCACTGATGGAATAGAGAAGGTTGGCAAAGAGCCTGCTAGTGTAGCGGCTTCATTACCTGACATAGAACGTAGGAAGTCGACAACTGTACGTGTCTCTAGATCTAACCCAACAACTAGTGCAGTAACGGTTACGATAGCAACAAGTGAAGATGGCACTGCTGTTGTAATTTTCGGCAAGAAGTAGATGATCGCCATGGTCAGCGCAACCAAACCTAGCATTAACATCATTTGATCTTGTGGAAGCCAAGTCAGCACGCCACTTATGTCTGGAGCCTTGAATTGTCCCAATTGCGCGAGGAAGATAACAATCGCTAGGCCGTTAACAAAACCAATCATTACAGGGTGTGGAACGATTCGAATGAATTTGCCCAATTTAAATAAACCGGCAGCAATTTGCAGAATACCGGCCAACATAATGGCAGCAAATAAGTACTGAACACCGTGGCTCGCAACAAGAGAGACCATTACTACAGCCATTGCGCCTGTAGCACCAGAGATCATGCCTGGGCGACCACCAAAGATTGAGGTGATAAGGCCAACGATGAATGCTGCGTACAGACCAACCATTGGGTCTACACCAGCAACGAATGCAAATGCTACGGCTTCAGGGACAAGTGCCAGGGCAACCGTCAAACCTGATAGCACGTCATTTTTAATAGAGTGCTTAGAAAATTGCGGGAATTCGAACATGTTTGTCTTTAAGTTCTCGTTGAGATGAGTTTATCCCGACACATATTCGTATTTGCATTAACCACTAAGTGATGAAACTACATTCAAGGTACTTAGTGTAAACCGTAGTAATAAAAGAGCAGCAGTAGAATGGTGTCGAAAACTTGAGTTGGCGAATGCTACCGAAAAGTGTGATTAAGTTCA
>NZ_JAWPOP010000176.1:0-1000 GCF_033344345.1 Vibrio sp. 1978 | reverse complement strand
ATGCGCAGCAAGAGTTGGATGAACTCGACAACGAGCGCGATAAAGCGGCCTTTGAAGTGCGACAATCGCACGGCAAGTTGATGGCGGCCATGGAGAAATTGCGTTACTTCGAAGCCGTCAAACAAGAACGTCAGCAGTACTTTGATGAGCTGGGCCAAATGCGTGAACAAAAATCCCGTTTGGAAACGCAGCTTCGTGAGCAGCAGGCGCGCCACGAACAAATGAATCAGGCTAATGCGGAAAAACTGCAAATTTTAGAGCAGGCCGAAGTGCGTCTGAAACAACAGTTTGAGCACCTTGCCAATCAACTGTTTGAAGAGAAAACCGCGAAAGTCGATTTGCAAAACCGTCAAAGTTTAGAAGGGTTGTTGTCACCGTTAAAAGAGCAGTTAGAAGGTTTCAAAAAGCAAGTCAACGACAGCTTTAGCCAAGAAGCTAAAGAGCGTCATACGCTGGTGCATGAGCTGAAAAATCTGCAACGCCTCAATGAACAAATGACTCGAGAAGCCGTGAACCTGACCCAAGCGCTCAAAGGCGATAACAAACAGCAAGGTAACTGGGGTGAAGTGGTGTTGGCGCGCGTTTTAGCCGAATCGGGGCTGCGCGAAGGGCACGAGTACGAAACGCAAGTGAACCTACAGAGCGAAGCGGGCAAGCGTTACCAACCGGATGTGATTGTGCATTTGCCACAAAACAAGCAAGTGGTGGTCGATTCGAAAATGGCATTGGTGGCGTACGAGCGCTACTTCAATGCCGAAACGGATGCTGAACGCGACCGCGCGTTAAGTGCTCACCTTACCGCACTGCGTGCGCACATCAAAGGTTTGAGCATGAAGGATTACCACAAGCTCAAAGGCATCCAAAGTCTCGATTATGTGCTGATGTTTATTCCGGTAGAGCCGGCGTTCCAAGTGGCGATTCAAGCCGACCCAAGCTTGATCAAAGACGCGATGGAGCAAAACATCATCTTGGTTAGCCCAACCACGTTGCTGGTGGCACT
>NZ_JAWPOP010000175.1:0-1002 GCF_033344345.1 Vibrio sp. 1978 | reverse complement strand
ATCAAAAACACCACTTAGAAGCCCCTCAAACGCTCTGCAAGCCATTTTCGGCATCAAACTCACCCATAGACACACAAAACCATTCTGAAAGTTTGTGACGCTTCTAAGACGATTTACATAGCAATCAAACTTCACTCTCGATTCATTCAAAATCACTACTGAAATGCTCGTTTTTCACATGTTCACTACAGCTAGGCATTTTTCACTACCCAAAAATAAAGAATGCCTAGTTGGCTCAAACCACACAAATGGTCGTTCGACGCATCGCAACAATTATTCGAATTAAACTCACATTCGCTGAACCAAAGAGTAACTCTCGTTACTTCAAAACTTGGCTCGAATGACAGCAAACTAACTGCGTGAGATCTTAAGATCATCGAGAAAAATGAAACACTTTAGATTGCGTCGAGATTTACGAAAGAAAGGACAAAAACATGAACTTCAAAAAACGTTACATGACCATAATATTGCTCGCATTAGGATTAGGAAGCGCTCAAAAGTCGCCTATCAACGGATTAAAACTGAACCTTGAGTTACAACATAACTGCTTAGTTTGTTTGTCCTGGTGAAACTAAGCGAAGCGTTTTTACCAAGACAAACGAACCGGCAACGAGCTGCGCGAGGCGACAGCTCGAACAACGAAACAAATTGAGTTAGTGAGCAATGTTTTTTTCTGGCTCAATCGCCCAAGCGCCCCCTTGCGGGGTTCAATTGCTAGTCAGAAAAAAATGCGAAGTGTTCAACGTAGCATCGAGAAAACAGGTGAGTTCCCGAACCTTTTTATCGACAGGGGGAGCCGAACCAAACGCCCGTTCCCAAACGAAAAGGCGAGCAGTTCCTAAACTGCGGTTTGGTTTGGGGGCTTGCCCCAAAATCCGTTGAGCCGGCGAGACCAAGTCCGTATGACGATGCAAAAACGAGGCTCTTTGAACTTGTTCAAAAAGGACGACATTTTTCACGCTCTATAGGGGCTTGGTCTCGCGGAGCGAGGCGGATTTTGCT
>NZ_JAWPOP010000174.1:0-1006 GCF_033344345.1 Vibrio sp. 1978 | reverse complement strand
TGTCACGCATCTGGTGTAAACGGCGCGCCAAAATCGGGCAATGCTGACGATTGGGCTCCGCGTATCGCGCAAGGCAAAGACGTGCTAGTGAAGCACGCGCTTGAAGGCTTTAACGCGATGCCTGCAAAAGGTACATGTATGGACTGATCTGATGATGAAATCATTGCAGCCATCGACCACATGATTGATGGCTTGTAATCCAGCCGCGACTCATCTGAAATAAGAAAGGCTTGCCAATCGGCAAGCCTTTTTGTTTGGAGTGAACTTGATTTACCGTGAGATCAAAGTGATCACTTCTTAAACATCGAGCGCAGGTTTGCAATGTGCGCCTGACCTTTCGCCATTCGTTCTTCTTGAGACACAGGCTTTTTGTTCACTTCCCATTCGACATCATCAAACGGCAGCTCATCCAAAAAACGACTTTGAGTCGGCTTGATCAACTCACCAAACTGGCGACGCTCTTTACACATGGTAAACGTCAGCTCTCGCTGTGCGCGGGTGATGCCTACGTACATCAAGCGTCGCTCTTCTTCGACGTTATCTTCATCAATACTGGTTTGATGCGGCAATATGCCCTCTTCCGAACCAATCAAATAAACGTAAGGAAACTCTAGACCTTTTGATGCGTGTAGTGTCATCAATTGAACGGCATCGCTGTCTTCGTCTTCTTCGCCGCGTTCCATCATGTCACGCAAGGTCAAACGTTGAACCACTTCTTTCAGCGTTTTCTCTTCTTGGTCGTAATTGTCACCTTCTAAGTCAGCCACAATCCAAGAGTAGAGATCCGAAACGTTCTTCATGCGCATTTCAGCGGCTTTCGGGCTGGCTGAGGTTTCGTACAGCCAATCTTCGTAATGAATGTCACGAACCAAGGAACGAACAGCTTCTACTGTGTTACCTCGCTCAGCTTGATCGGCAATCGCCACCAACCATTGTGTAAAGCGACGCAGATTTTCGAGACCACGCCCCGATAGGTGTTGTTCTAATCCCATTTCAAAGCTTGCTT
>NZ_JAWPOP010000173.1:0-1012 GCF_033344345.1 Vibrio sp. 1978 | reverse complement strand
TTTTATGCCAAAGAGCCACCATCAATCCAGCAAAGTCGCACTGCACTTGCGATTCAACTAGCCACACCGATCAGCGACGAGGAGCAGTCCCCTATCAATCATAAGCAAGGACTTTATGTCGGCTCCATCACAGCGTCGGCGGGCATGTTACTGATTCTTGCCGGCGTCGTGTTAGCGGGCTCTTCTCAATCCATCTTTGTCGCAATTGGCTGCATCGTGTTGCTGTTTAGCTTGTTCCTACTACAACCTACCCTGCACTCTAAACGTGCTTGGCAGAAACAAAAAACTAAGTAAGTAAATGGGTAAGTAAACCGTGTTGGGCGCGTTGTTTTGTGTCGCGCCTAATGGAAAGTTGGATTTTTAACTCGCCAAAACTGCATATAAAAAAACGCCTACGGTGGAGCCGCAGGCGTTGGCAAATTGCTCAAAAGATCGTTCGACTATCTACGATAGTTCTCGGCGCTAACCGGGGTGAGGAATTATTCGATAATTCCCGCAACTTCACGAACCAGCTTCGCCAGTTCATCCCATTGCTCGTTGTCAATCAAATCGCCGGGTACCATCCAAGTACCACCACACGCTAAGACTGAAGAAATAGACAAGTAATCTTTAACATTGCTTGGGCTCACGCCACCGGTTGGCATGAATTTTACAGGATAAACCGCAGATAATGCTTTTAGCATCGCGACGCCGCCTGACGGTTCTGCTGGGAAAAACTTCAGCGTACGCAGACCCATTTCCATCGCTTGCTCAACCAAGCTTGGGTTGTTGACACCAGGGACGATGGTCACGTTACGCTGTTGGCAGTATTTCACCGTAGTTGGGTTGAAACCTGGGCTCACAATAAAGTCCACGCCCGCATCAATCGCTTCATCCACTTGTGCGCTTGTCAGCACAGTTCCCGCGCCAATCAACATCTCTGGGTACGCTTCGCGCATGTTTTTGATCGCTAAAGCGGCATCCTCAGTACGGAACGTTACTTCAGCACATGGCAGGCCATTTTCAATCAGCA
>NZ_JAWPOP010000172.1:0-1015 GCF_033344345.1 Vibrio sp. 1978 | reverse complement strand
CAACAGTCCGAGCGTCGGATGACGCCAGCGCAACAGGGCTTCCGCGCCGACAATCTGCTCACTGCGCAAATCGACAATCGGCTGGTAGTGCAGCTCAAGCTGCCCGCGCTCGACCGCCTGCGCCAGTTGCGCCACTGTCCATTCAATTGGCTGGGAAGCGCTCATGATCGACCTCTGAAGGCCCGCAGCAGCCGCGTCACAGACAGGACAAACAAGCCGGTCAGCGTGAGGGCTGCAATACCCCAGTGCTCGCCGATGAACGCGCCGGCCGTCGTGCCGGCCAGCACAATGGCGAGAATCGGCAAATGACAGGGACAGGTGAGCACCGCCAGCGCACCCCACAGGTAGCCGGTGAACGGCTTGTGTGTCTCGGCCGGCATGCGCTCGGGGCTGTTCATGGCAAACTCTCCGCATGCTGTGCCGGCGCGGTCGGCATGGCGGCCAACTGCACTTCCAGATTGGCCAACGCTTCGCGCCGGCGTTCGACGAACTGACGCAGCACAGCAAGCTGCGCGGCAGTTTCATCGCAGTTCGCCGCATCCAGCGCCCGGCACAGCCGCGCCAATGCGCCGAGGCCGATGCCCGCCTCGAAGGCGGCCCGCACGAAGCACAGTCGCTGCAAGGCGGCGTCATCGAACAGGCCGTAGCCACCCGTGGTGCAGGCGACTGGCCGCAGCAATCCGCGCAGCAGGTAGTCGCGCACGATATGCACGCTCACCCCGGCATCAAGGGCCAGCCGGGACACCGTGTAGGCGTTCATCGAACACCTCCTTTTGGTCGGTTCACGGCAATGCATATACCGTTTCGCCGAGTTCAATCCGCGCGCTGCGAATCCGATGCCGGTGCCGTAGAACATTGGGTCGATATCCGATCACGGTGTCCTAGATGACATGGTCTGCAACAGATGTCGATTAAACTCCTGGCCCAAGCCGAAAGCCTCGTGGACACTGACGATCGCCAATCCTTCCAATCCTTGATGCTTGGAGGCCCAGTCTTCCGCCGTCGGGACAGATGC
>NZ_JAWPOP010000171.1:0-1019 GCF_033344345.1 Vibrio sp. 1978 | reverse complement strand
TTTCAAAGAAAGCCTAACAATTGGAACTACGGAATGACTGAATTAAAAAATGATCGTTATCTGCGTGCGCTTCTTAAAGAGCCGGTAGATTACACGCCAGTATGGATGATGCGTCAGGCAGGTCGTTACTTACCAGAATACAAAGCTACGCGTGCTCAAGCGGGCGATTTCATGTCTTTGTGTAAGAATGCGGAGCTGGCGTCTGAAGTAACTCTTCAACCACTACGCCGTTTTCCTCTTGATGCAGCGATCTTGTTCTCTGACATCCTAACTATCCCAGATGCAATGGGTCTGGGTCTGCGTTTTGCTGCTGGTGAAGGTCCGGTCTTCGATAACCCAATTACTTGCAAAGCCGACGTAGAGAAAATCGGTCTGCCAGATCCAGAAGGTGAACTGCAGTACGTAATGAATGCCGTGCGTCAAATCCGCAAAGATTTGAATGGTGATGTACCTCTAATTGGTTTCTCTGGTAGCCCATGGACGCTTGCGACTTACATGGTTGAAGGTGGTAGCTCTAAGGCCTTCACGAAGATCAAGAAGATGATGTACGCAGAACCTCAAACTCTGCATCTTCTACTGGATAAGCTAGCAGATAGCGTGATTGACTACCTAAATGCACAAATCAAAGCCGGCGCGCAGTCAGTTATGGTATTTGATACATGGGGTGGCGTTCTGACTCCTCGTGATTACAACCTGTTCTCATTGCAATACATGCACAAGATTGTGGATGGCCTGATTCGCGAAAATGACGGTCGTCGCGTACCTGTTACGCTATTTACTAAGAATGGCGGTATGTGGCTAGAGCAAATCGCAGCAACGGGTTGTGATGCAGTTGGTCTAGACTGGACGATCAATATTGCTGATGCGAAAGCGCGTATCGGCGATAAAGTGGCACTGCAAGGCAACATGGACCCATCTATGCTTTACGCTTCACCAGAGCGTATCCGTGAAGAAGTAGCAGGTATCCTCGAAGGTTTTGGTGATGCTGGTACAGGTCACGTATTCAACCTAGGTCATGG
>NZ_JAWPOP010000170.1:0-1023 GCF_033344345.1 Vibrio sp. 1978 | reverse complement strand
GGTTATCATAATCCAGTGCGACAATAACTTTTTGGTCGATCATTTCATCTCCTAATTATTTTTGGTTCTTTTACTTGTTAGACATAAGGTTAAAAAAATGCAGCGGACAGAAACTCTGCCAGCTGCATTAAAACTATTCACCATCCAATCCGCGGATTGGCTTGATCGTCCCCCACCCTTTACAGGAAGGGCAATGCCAATAAAGGGAATGAGTAGAGAAGCCACACTTCCTGCATCGGTAGTGCGGGTTTACTTTTAATTGCTCTCCAACCATCGCTTGTAATGTAGATAAACTGTCTTTTGCACGACCATCTTCAGCCTCTGCGATGTGGTAGTCAATCAGGCGATAAAAGCCCTTCATGGTTGGATTTTTCAGTAGCTGTTTCGTCAGCAATTCTTGGGCAGCTCCGACGCTTTCATGGTGAGCGACTAACTGAGCCAGCATCAACTCCGCTGACACCCCTGCCTTTTTATCAATACAGGCGCGTAAAAACTCGACCAGTTCATCTTCTTGCCCGAGATGGTGATAGCACTCAGCAATTGTCGGCAAAACGTCGCTCACAAAGTCTTTGTCTTGCTCCAGCACACCCGTTAGATACTTAATGGTTTGTTTGTAGTCTTCTGATTCCAAGTAAATCCGGCCGAGCGAAATACTTGCTCGAACACATTTTGGATCTTCGGAAAGTGCTTTTTTGAAATGCTGGATAGCTTTATTCGTATTGCCATCAGCTTGGTCTAGCATGGCAATTTCACACCAAAAATGCGCAATATTTGTACGCATACGACTACGCTGATTACCCATTTTAGCTAGCTGATTGGCGTAATGAATCGCTTTTTCCCATTCACGCGTTTGCTGGTAAATAGTGACTAACTGTTGGAGCGCCGCCTCTTTGTAATCGGGCTCTTCAACTAATTGTTCGAAGATTTTTTCAGCTCGGTCTAAAAACCCAGACACCATATCGTCTTTCGCTAACTGCTGCAGTGCTAGGTTTTTCTGATCTAGGGTCAAGCCAGAACGAGAAA
>NZ_JAWPOP010000016.1:0-134555 GCF_033344345.1 Vibrio sp. 1978 | reverse complement strand
TCACTCAAGTTGGATGTGGGATCAAGTTAACTCAGTCACATAACTTTGCTGTCAAGACCTTGCGGGTGAATAGTTACGTCTGTTGAACATTTGCATCCGTCGTAATGTTCAGAGAAACACTTTCCGTCGATGCATCGTAGTCTGCCGAAATGTGACCAAGCAGATCATCCATGTCGATCATTGAGTTATTGAGATCAGAGATAACTTCACGTAAATCGATACTGTCTTCGTTAACAGTGAAGTCAGTAATGGTATCCACTGCCCCTTCATCAACGGAATCTACCGTCCACTTGAAGATATCGCTGCCGTCTCCACCCGTTAAGATATCTGAACCTAAGCCACCGATAAGCACGTCATCGCCATCGCCACCCAGAATAACGTCGTCACCGTCGCCACCAATCAAGTTGATACCTGTGTCTCCACCGACTAAATAGCTGTCGTCCACTGCGGTTGACTGGTCAATATCGTCGCTATCACTACTCACATCCAAACTAATTTGGACAGGTGAAGACTGCGCTTCATCGCCATTAGATTCCGTTGATATCGCCGTAAGCGAAATATCGTAAGAACCGACATCAATACCACTGTTAGTATCTGTTGCGACAATTTCTAGCGTATCAATTTCATCGCTTGGTACTGTCCAAGTGGTACCATCGAAGCTAATGCCTGATGGAGAAACGCCACTTGTTACCTCAGCACTAGCTGGTACGCCCGTTAGCTCCAAAGACAGCACCTCGTCAATATCAGTAAGCGCCGCCATGATTCCGACAATCGCTAAACCTTGACTGCTCGCGGTTTGGCTAGCCGCAATTTGACGAATGTAATTAAACTGAGGATTTATACTCAATGTAGGTGCATCAGCTACAGGTGTCACATTGATAGTGAAATCTTGATTCGCTTCCAATGCGGTACCCGCATTTTCGAAGTACACGCCGTTGTCTTCGACTTTCACCGATAAAGTGATTGAAGCTGCGTTGACATCTCCTGCATCCACAAATACACCCTCAGAAGCGTCTGTTGCTCCAAGAACGGAGTTAATATTATCTGGTGTGCCCATTAGGGTTATTTCACCAGCCATCCCCGCCCCAACAGTCACACCACTACCTGCTGGCGGCTCGACACGAAGGTCGCCCTCGGTAACTGTAAGAGTCACCGTCATGATTTCATTCGCCTGCGCACCAGTGAAGTCGATGTCACTTACACTAATACCCGTTATTTTCTGGCCATCGGCTTCGTTGATCGTATCCGTTACCGATGCTGCAGTGATTTCAGGTGCGTCATTGGTCGCTTCAACATTCAACACTGCTGTGCCCGCGATTGTAATTGGGTCTGGAGCGCCGTTAGTGGTTCCGTCATCTGTGATTTCATAAGTGAAATTAACGTCACCAAAGAAATCTGCTGCGGGTTCAAACGTCCACTCTGTCGCACTCACTTGAGTCAACGTGCCGGAAGCTGGGTCCACTAACGCAACATTATCGACGGTCAAGTTGTCTGACTCAGGATCACTTGCGTTGCTCAGCAACTCAGTAGCCGTAATAGTTACCGAACCACCATCTTCTTCGGTACTACTCAACGTTACCTCTGATGTTACCGGTGCATCGTTCACCTCAGTGACTTCGAAGGTCGCCGTTCCTGACACCGTTTGAGGATCTGAAACACCGTTCGTTGTACCGTTGTCGGTAATGTTGTAGGTCAGATCGACCTTGCCGTTGTAGCCAGGCGCAGGAGTAAATGACCATGTACCTGTTACGTTGTCGAAATCCAATGTGCCGCTGCTTGGATCAACCAACTGGACATTGCTCACCATCAAGGTGTCGTTTTCAATATCAGACGCATTCGCCAACAAATCAGCTTGGGTAATATCAACCGCCGTACTGTCTTCTGCGATATCAGAAAGTGTCACTTCAGACGTCGTTGGAGCATCATTGACTTCCGTTACGTTGAACGATGCGCTGCCGTTAACCGATTTAGGATCGGATGCACCATTTGTCGTGCCATCATCTGTAATGGTGTACGTGATTTCAACTGGACCGTTGTAATCTGGTGCTGGGGTAAATTCCCACTCTCCCGTGCCACTGTTGAAAATAATGCTGCCCGAATTCGGATCCGTTAACTGAACATTGCTAACCGTGAGATTATCGTTCTCTACGTCTGTCGCATTCGCAATAAGATCCGCTTCAGAGATGGAGAACACACCACTATCTTCTTCAATATCCGGTAGCGTCACTGGCGTAGTTTCTGGGGTATCATTCACCGCTGTCACTTCAATATTGAAGCTGCTGCTGTTGGTATTTAGGGTGTCATCTACCCCACCAATTACGATACCTTCATTACCTTGGTCATCGACTGTCACGTCCACCTGAACGTCACCAAAGAAGTTCAGCTCTGGATTAAACTCAATCAGACCGTCTGCAATGGCATTGTTTAGATCGGCCACTGTACCTTTCAGTTCAACGGAGTCCGTACCATCACCGCTCACTGTTAGGTTGTAAGTAGCGATGAGCGTTGGATTAAGCTCCAAGATACCGCTGTCGACGTTCACATTGAGTACATATTCAGCATTCGGATCATCGAGTACGGCATCAATATCGGTAATGCTGAAACCATCAAGCAGCATTGGCGTATCTTCTGGTGTTTCCACATCCACGGTATTGACGAACTCTGGACGATCGTTCACTGCTTCAACATCAACAGTGACATCAAACTCCTCTGCGGAGCCCAAGCTTTGACTGCCATCGAGCCCAGTATCAACGGCTTGCACTTTGAAATGCAGCGAACCATCCCATGAGTTATCGTTGCGATCACCAGAATTAAACACCACTTGATCCAAGTCTTGAGCATTGATTTCTAAGACAAAAACGCCGCCGCCTTGGTCAGTAAATACTGTCCCATCAGGTAATGAAACGCTCGCCCCATCAGGGACATTTGAGACCTCAACTCTCAGCGTCTCTGGATCATTTTCCTGGTAGTTTGCACCATCTCCGATGGACTCTTTGTTATCAACCACTAACGCATTTACATTAATAACAATGTCTTCGCCCTCATTACCTGCAGCCGAAGTGTCGGGGTTCACATCAACATCATCACCAATAGGATTGACAATAAGCGTAAAGTTATTGTTTCGTTCCGTTGGTACTTGTAGCAACTCCTCTTGAATGAAGACCGTAATACCTATCTCAGCCTCGCCACTAAAGTGTTTTGGCGGTTTAATTTGGATGTCACTCAGGTCAATGGACGTCTGAGTGAGATCTTTTAGTTGAATACTCCATTCGCCCCCACCGTTATTCTTAACAACATAATCAGAGGAATTGGATTTAACGATAAAGTCATCAGGAAGCCCCGTTAACTTGAGTGAAACGAAACTCTCAGAACCGTCATTATCGTTCAGGCTGATCGAAACACCAGAGCCCGATTGATTCAGCGAAATTAAAGTATCTTCGTCACCAATCACCGTGATTGGCTGCGTCGGATCGGCACCTGTAATGGTAATGTCATCAACGACTGGCGTAACTTCAAATGTGACATCGTCAGTGAAGGTTCTTACATCTATATTATCGCCAGAGTTATTCAAGATAGACTGATCAAACACAGCTTCATCAGTAATTTCTCCCTCGATATTAATCTTGACGGTATTTTGGCCACCACCTACGGGGTAATTTTCTTTTGGCTTAAACAGAACATTGTCAAGCGCACCAGCTAAAATCTCAGCTTCATTAAACTCAATACTGGTTCCTAAGCTGTTACCATTGGCATCAACAAACTCACCTAATGTTGTGTCATCAAGCTCTAACTTGATGTTCGTTAGTGTTTCTCGACCACCTTGAGTGTTGTTAAATTGATCGGCAAAATCAACACTCAAGTTAAGTTGGATTAAGCCATCTTCGTAACCAACACCATCCGCCGTGGGAACGTCGTTATTTAGATCAGTCACAGGTTGTTTGTTTGCATCCAAGCCGAAAGTACCGACGATATCTACTCTTACATTTGGTGTGACATCGCTATCCAACGGCTGATCCCCGGCTGAACTCGGAACGTCTGCAACCGGTAAAACCTGAACTGGAAACTGGACATTATTTTCTTTTTCATCACCGGACTCAGTGTCTTTAGTGACAAACCGAATTGGCAATTCGAAATCACCTGCGTAATCTTCTGCCAAGTGCATCGTCAAACCATCAAGGCCAGTAATATTTCCACTCGCATCGATATGGGCTTGGAACACGTATTTACCATTGACAAAATCAACATCCGTCCCCGTGATCACCAAACCAGGAGGAATGCCAGGAGCTGTCGGGTCGACGATAATAGTCAAGACATCCTCCACACCATCTGCATTAATCGCATCGACTTTCGACGTCAACTGAGCACCAAGGTTAATAGAATTGTCTTCCAACGCTTGAATTTGAACATCATCAGCCACCTGAATCTCTGCCGCTACACTCATTTTCGGTGTGAGGACGGTTGGAAACTCTAGTGTCACATCCGTTTGACGCACGACCGTCGCATCTTTTTCGTTGCCCAAATCTTCGCCCAAATCATTCACTTCTGCGTAAATGGTTAAGCCAATTTGAGAGAGACCACCGTTATCGCCATCGTCGCTGTCATCGTTTGGTGTTAAATCAAGTCCAGACGGCGCTTTAATTGAGAAGTTGTCTTCATTAGTTACTGTCCAACGACCTCCACCTTCATTTAGTGCACCGACGATAACCAATTGGTTGAGGATCTCAGGGTCCACATTGTGAAATTGAACAACAAGTTGAGTCACCACTTCATCTGAAGACGCATCAAACTCTTGGTATTTAATGATATGAGCGCCAGATTCGCCCCCCATAGAAGTGTTGATCGTAAAGTCAATGTTACCTTGATCGTCTGACTTCACGATATCGGTAGCACCACCACCACTTTCAGTGACAAGCAGACGGGTTTGGTCGTCTATTGCCCCCGTCTTATCCTCTGGCTCAACGATTGGATTAACTTGGACATTCACCGTACCATTGATGGTTTTCTCAGCGATACCTTCACCGGGATTCGAAGCGTCAACATATTCATGGTCAATCTCTTTCACAGTGACGGTTGTGGTCAAGTCAAAGTCAGTACTTGAATCCTGCTCCAACTGAACTTGAACATAGCCACTTTGAGAGATTTTAGCGGAAAAATCTTGTTCTGATTCACCGGCTTGCGGTGAAAGCGTTAGTGTTCCAGAAACAAGCGTTTGTGCCACACCATCTACATAGACCGTGCTGCCTGGAGGAAATCCAGAGATGGTTACATCACTAAAGAATTCATCGGTATCAGGGCTTTGTACGAGCGTCGGTTTCCAATCGATGTCAAAGCGCGTATCTTCATCTCCCTCCGATCGGACAACGTAGTTATCTTGAGCGTCAATAACGGGTTCGACCTTGATCCTTACCTCTCTTTCAATCACACGACTATGACCATCATTCTCGGTAACAATGATCGTCCCTGTAATCGCAATGTTTTCAGTTGAAGAGGCTTCCGGAATAATTTGAATACCGGAATTAAAATTCAGCCCAGTGATGTTTGCTTCGTAAATCGGTTGACCGTTACCATCATAGCCAACAAAGGTGAGGTCAACGCTTGAACCGTCTGAATCTACGACACGAACACCGTCGGGGATGTTGGACAGGATAACAGTAATGGCTTCTGAATCATCCTGTGGTCTATCGGCAACTTCACCTGATACAACCGAGAAGTTGAGGTTTACAACACCATTCTCTTCAATAGTCGTCTCTATCCCGGCCACATCTCCGTCTACGAATCGGTTCCAAACGTTCCCCGCGTCAATTAATACCGTGTCTGGTATGTCAGCAACACCTTTTACACCAACGATGACGGTCTTACTGCCCAGTGACAACACATCTTCTGTCGTACCGGTAGACAATGATGCTGTGTCTTTCACAATTCCTTCGACATTGAAAGTAAAGTCATCATTGCTGTGCAAAGGAGGAAGAACTTCGACGTTCGCTAATTCAGACTCTGGCACTTCGTAATAAAGTACATTGCCGCCTGAATCGGTCACTTCTACTATCTGACTTGGGTTTGCTGAGTCCAGCCACACCAAAGTAACCCCATCAATTGAGAAGTTAGAAATGCGCACAAATAACGCTTCAGAACCATCTAAGTCCGCTGATGGTTTCATGGTGATCACTTCACTTAATTGGAGTGGGTCGTGATCAGTGACAGGGTCTACCGTATTTTGAGTTCGAGCATTATCCTCAAACACATTAATTCGGTTTACAGCAAAACTACCTTTATCCGCAACTGGGTTTACATCAATAATGATGGTTTCGGTTTCTGAGCGAGCGGTATCTTTCCCAAGCAGTGGATTGTTGTTTTCCGTCGTAATAGCGGTGACATCAATTCTGATTTCGCCCGAGAAGTTATCTATCGGATCAACTTGAACTTCATCAATTCGGCTTGCATCCACCAGATAAACACCACCGGATTTTGGTATCGCACTACCATCTGAATAGACTAACTCTGCGTTACCTTCTCCTTGTGTAAAGACAAGCTCGTACACAATGCCTTCTGGGTTACTAGTGTCTTGGGTTTCAGCCGTGATGTTAAGTGCGACATTGTTTCCATCTTCATCAACCGAGTAGTTAAATTCGCTGCTTGCCGTCCACGTTGCAATATCTGCGACGGCAGCAACTTCAATGTCTAAACGACCATTAATCGTATGATCTGGCGTACCATTGTTAAGAATTTCCACGCGGATACGAGGATCGATACCAGAAGCATCGGTTGATGTATGACGATCTGGTACGAAGTACAAGTTATCTAACGAGACAAGCTCACCATTGAATGACTGCTCAACATTTGATGCGTCGAGAACAACCGTATTGCCCACAGATGTTAATTCAATGTAGTTGCCACTGCCGTCTCTGTAGTAGAACGTACCGTTGTGAGTATCAGCATCTCGAATAGTGATGTCACCTAAGCTCTCGTTACGGTCGATATCGTGTAAATTGATAACCAAGTCGACTTTCGCAGGGCTAACATCCAGCGTCGACAAGTTGTCCTGAGTATTTGCAGAGTCAACGCCCACAACGACACCATCACGCCCTTGGTCTTCGAACGCAGTAACGGTAGACGTGTCAATTTGCGCATTGCGGTCTCTTATCGAGATATCCACATCGGCATCTGCGATATCGCCATCACCATCGGTTGCAACAACGTTGATGGTGAAATCAATCGAGTCGGTTTCGGTATGGTCAAGGTCGTCATTCGGACGGAATGACACACTGCCATCGGTTCGAACAACCAAACGACCGATTTCAGTATCCACTCCGTCAAGAACCTTGTGAACAAATACGACTTGGTCGCTGCCGTTCAAATCGACAGAATCAGAATCAACACCATTTTGCTTAAAGTAAATGCCTGAATCATCAGCCGAGAATGAAGTCACTTGTGCGCCGTCAGCACCAAGGTCATCATCCCCCTCTACAGGGTCTCGGAATAAACGAACCGTGCGGCTGCCTTGCCCCTCAACACGCGAAATAGATGCATCGTGCAAGGTTGGAACATCATCGGTAATCGTCACTGGTAAGTTAATACCTGCCGTATCACCATCGACATCGGTCGCAAAGACTGGGAGATCAAGTATGAGTGTATCTTCGCCTTGAGTTGAGTGATCTAGCGCACCCTCAAGCGTAAACTTGTAAGAGCCGTCAGCGTTCAAAACTAGTGTGAACACTGAGTTACCATCAGGTGTTTGACCTTGATAAGTAAAGTTGTTGTTGCTTACCGCGGTTTGAACTAACGTCACCGCAAAACCACCTGAAGTTACTCCTGGTATCGGGTTAGAAGTAAGATCCAGCTGATAAGAGACAACGGTATCTGCCCCTTCCACCGTATCGAAATTGCCCGTTGCTTCTAGGCTGTCTTTGTTGGTTGCCTGAGAGCCGTTGGCAAGGTCATCCTCATCAACAGCCAAAGCATCTGCTGATTTAATTTCGGGAATGTCATCAACTACGGTAATTGGAAGATTCAGTGATGATGACGTGTCACCATCAAAGTCTGTTACTGTAATTGGAATATCAATGACAAGGTTGTTTTCACCTTGAACAGCGTCATGGTCGATTGGTCCCAACAGCTCAAATTGGTAGCTGTCATTATTCGCATCAAGAGACAGCGTGAAGATCTTAGTTGATGTGCCAGTAATAACCGCTTCGTAACTGGTTACTCCACCATTCGTGCTTACTAGATTCAACTCGATGCTGCTGCCGTTCGACGTTAAACCAGACACGACTGCATCGAGGTCTGAAAC
Organism: Vibrio sp. 1978; assembly: GCF_033344345.1. Lineage (NCBI taxonomy): Bacteria > Pseudomonadati > Pseudomonadota > Gammaproteobacteria > Vibrionales > Vibrionaceae > Vibrio > Vibrio sp. 1978. The sequence continues at coordinate 126,268 of NZ_JAWPOP010000016.1, read as the reverse complement.
TTGGTAGCTGACAATCTTGTCTGCACCAGCAACGACCTCAAATCCGCCGTTCAATACCGTTGAATCACTACTTGTCGTGTCAGAGCCACCGGAAAGATCATCTTCATCAACGGTTTGTTGGCTAGAGTCTGTCACTTTCACAATAGCTGGGACATCGTCCACCACGGTGATCGGCAAGGTGATGTTATTGGACACATCGCCATCAAAATCAGTCGCGTTGACTGGGAAGTTAATGACCAACGAGTTTTCATCGTTACCCGCAGGATGATCAAGTGCACCCAACAGTTCAAATTCATAACTGTCTGCTGAACCATTTAGCGTCAGTTTAAAGACGGTGTCCGTCGTACCTTGTACATAAGCTCGGTACTCAATCACACCGTTTGAATTTGAAAACTCAACCAACTCAAGCGGTTGACCACCTGAGGTAAGGCCAGAAACAGGCGATGTTAAACTATCCAACTGGAAGCTAACGATAGAGTCGGCACCATCAGTAACGTCAAAGTTGCCACCAATGATATTGGATTCTGGCGTGTCGTCCGAACCTTGGCTTGGAATATCATCCTCATCCACAGACAAGGTACTACCAGAGCTAATAGCATCAATGGTTGGTTTGTCATCTACGATCGTAACTGGCAAGGTCGCAGTGATGGTATCGTTGTCGCCATCCGTGATCTTCACAGGTAGATTCAACAAAATCTCATCAGAGTTAACCGCGTGATCTAACTGACCAGATAACTCAAAGTCGTATTTACCATCTTGATGAAGTGTCAACGTGAAGACCGTCACTCCACCCGGTGTTTGTCCCACGTAAACAAGCGCGTCAGCAGTTGAAGCGCCAACGTCTTGAGAAAGTGTTACCTCTTCTCCACCCGATTTCAGATTCGGGATAGGATTTGAGCTTAGATCCAATTCGAAAGCATCAATACCATCTGCGCTAGTGACTTCGAACTCACCTGATACCGTTAATGGCTCTTTCGTTCCATCAGAACCAAGAGGTAAGTCATCTTCGTCGACACGTAGACTTTCAATATTGGTAACAACTGGAACATCGTCCACAACGGTAATTGGCAATGTGAAGGCTGGTGAAGTATCACCATCATTATCTGTCGCCGTCACAGGGAGGTTAATAACAATCTCGTTTTGCTGATTACCATCGGGATGATCAAGCGGCTTCTGTAAATCGAACTCGTAGGTGTTGTTCGTTGCATCCAACGTCAGTTCGAACACCACTTCAGCAGGATTGCCTGCGACACCTTGGTATACGTTCACGCCGTTTGCGCTAGAAGACAGAACTAAGGTGATAGCTTCACCATCTGAAGTCAGTGACGCAACAGGCGTGGTCAGGTCACTCAGCTGAATAGAAGCAACTTGGTCAGCACCTTCGGTGATATCAAAAGTACCTGAAATAACAGTATCTTCTGCACTTGCAGCATCCGTACCTGCTGGTAGGTCATCTTCATCAACGGTTTGTTCGCTGCCTGCTAGTAAACCGTCAATGGTCGGAACATCATCCACAACCGTAATTGGTAAGGTGATGTTGTTCGACACGTCTCCATCAAAGTCAGTCGCGTTTATCGGTAAATTGATGACCAGTTCATTTTGGCCATCAGCATTTGGATGATCGAGAGGAGCAAGCAAATCGAACGTGTAGCTATCATCAGAAGCATCGAGAGTCACACGGAATACTGGTGTCGTCGTGCCATCAATACGAGCTTCGTAAACTGAAACGCCACCTGCGTTTGATACTTCAACCATAACCAGAGATTGACCACCAGAGGTCAGGCCTTGTACTGGCGTGGTTAGGTCAGAAACGCTGTACTCCACAATGCCATCAGAGCCATCAGTCGCGATGAAGTTACCTGCAATGCTGTTCGACTGCGTACCATCAGATCCGACTGTTGGGATATCGTCCTCGTCAACCGTTTGCACACTTGTTGCTTCGATGCCACCAAGTGTCGGTTTGTCATCAACGATCTTGACAGGAATTGTCTCAGCAGACGTGTCGCCATCAAAGTCGGTTGCGATGATTGGGAAGTTCAGTGTCAGCTCGTCACTATCTACCGCGTGGTCGATTGGACCTTCTAGCGTGAAGTTATAAGAGCCATCGGTATTCACTGTCAGCGTAAAGACCGCTTCAGTCCCCGCTGCCGCTTGGTAAGTAAAGCTACCATCGCCGTTTGCGGTTTCCGTCAGTGTGACTGCCACGCCTTGTGATGTGAGTCCAGCTACAGGTGTTGCAGAAGCATCGAGCTGATAGCTCACCACTCGGTCCGAGCCTTGTGTGGTGGTAAAGTTACCATCGATTGAAATCGGGTCAGTTTGGTCTGAGCCAATCGTACTTAAGTCATCTTCATCAACGGTAATTGCATCGACATCAGTAATGGTCGGTTTATCATCCACGATGGTGACTGGGATCGTTTCTGTGGTGGTATCACCATCAAAATCCGTTGCGATGATTGGGAAGTTCAGCGTCAGCTCATCACTGTCTACCGCATGGTCGATTGGCCCTTGCAGCGTGAAGTTGTATGAGCCATCCGTGTTTACTGTTAGCGTAAATACGGCTTCAGTTCCTGCTGTCGCTTCATAAGTGTAGCTACCGTCGCCGTTTGCGGTTTCAGTCAGCGTGACGGCCACACCTTGTGATGTTAGACCGTCAACAGGCGTTGCAGCAGCATCCAATTGGTAGCTTACTACCCCATCAGAGCCTTGCGTTGTAGTGAAGTTGCCATCGATTGAAATTGGATCTGAGCCGTCAGAGCCAATCGTCGCTAGGTCATCTTCATCCACACGGATTGCGTCTACGTCAGTGATGGTTGGTTTATCATCAACGATAGTGACAGGTAACGTCTCCGATGAGGTGTCGCCATCAAAGTCTGTTGCGATAATCGGGAAGTCGATTTGCAGACTGTCGCTATTCACCGCATGGTCTAGTGGGCCCTGCAGAGTAAAGGTGTAGCTGCCATCTGGCTTCACCACCAGTTCAAATACGGCATTGCCATCTGCTGTGGCAGTGTAAGTAAAGCTGCCATCACCATTTGTTGTCTCAGCAAGTACGACAGGCTCACCATGAGAGGTTAACCCTGCTACTGGATCTGCTGTTGCATCAAGCTGGTATTTAACAACGCTGTCCGAGCCTTCAGTTGTGCTGAAAGACCCCGACATAAACGCATCATCGTTTTGGTCTGAGCCAATTGAAGCGAGATCATCTTCGTCCACCGTGAGTGGAACAACGTTGTCAATGGTTGGAACGTCATCAGTAATCGTAACTGGAATGGTCGCGGTCGTCGTATCGCCATCAAAGTCTGTTGCAATGATTAGGAAGTTCAGTACTAGCTCATCGTTGTTTAACGCGTGATCGATTGGCCCTTCTAGACGGAAGTTGTATGTGCCGTCTGCATTCACATTCATGGTGAAAACCGGATTGCCATCCGCGGTAGCCACGTAAGTGAAGCTGCCATCGGCATTCGCAGTCTCTACCAAAGTAACAGGCTCACCTTGAGAAGTTAAACCTGAAACAGGATCAGCCGTTGAATCAAGTTGGTAGCTCACCACACGGTCTGAACCTTGAGTGGTCGTGAACGCGCCTTCAACATAAACAGCGTCAGTTTGGTCTGAGCCAATACCTGATAAATCATCTTCGTCTACTGCAAGAGGCACAACATTATCTATGATTGGTGCATCATCCGTGATCGTGACTGGAATGGTTGCCGAAGTCGTATCACCATCAAAATCGGTGGCAATAATTGGGAAATCAATCGTCAGGCTGTCGCTGTTAGCTGCATGGTCAATCGGACCTTGCAGCGTAAAGTCGTACGTACCATCTGTTGCGACATTCAACGTGAAGACAGGATTGCCGTCAGCGGTCGCAACATAAGTAAAGCTGCCGTCGCCATTCGCGGTTTCCACCAAGGTAATCGCCTCACCTTGAGACGTTAGCCCCGCAACAGGATCAGCCGTTGAATCCAGTTGATAGCTCACCACTCGGTCAGAGCCTTGAGTGGTCGTAAACGCGCCTTCAACGAACAGATCGCCGCCAGGGTCGGAACCCACACCGCTAAGGTCGTCTTCATCGACACTTAACGCATCCACCGCTGTGATGGTCGGTACATCATCAACAATCGTGACTGGAATGGTTTCAGTGACAGTGTCGCCATCAAAGTCGGTTGCGATAATTGGGAAGTTTAGTGTCAACTCGTCACTATCAACCGCGTGATCAATCGGCCCTTCTAGCGTGAAGTTATAAGAGCCATCAGTATTCACAGTCAGCGTAAAGACCGCTTCAGAGCCCGCTGTTGCTTCGTAGGTAAAACTGCCATCACCATTTGCAGTTTCTGTTAGCGTGACAGCCACACCTTGCGAGGTTAAACCGTCAACTGGTGTTGATGTGCCATCGAGTTGGTAGCTCACCACTCGGTCTGAACCTTGCGTGGTGGTGAAGTTACCATCAATAGAAATCGGGTTGCTTTGGTCTGAGCCAATTGACGCTAGATCATCTTCATCAACCGTAATGGAATCCACGTCAGTAATAACTGGCTTATCGTCTACGATCGTCACTGGGATAGTGGCATTTGTGGTGTCGCCATCAAAGTCGGTCGCGATGATTGGGAAGTTCAGTATCAACTCATCACTATCTACTGCTTGGTCGATTGGACCTTCAAGCGTGAAGTTATAGCTACCATCAGTATTCACTGTCAGCGTAAAGACCGCTTCAGTACCCGCTGTCGCCTCGTAAGTAAAGCTGCCATCACCGTTTGCGGTTTCAGTCAGCGTGACGGCCACGCCTTGTGATGTAAGGCCGTCAACTGGTGTTGCAGAAGCATCAAGCTGATAGCTCACCACTCGGTCCGAGCCTTGTGTGGTGGTGAAGTTGCCATCGATTGAAATCGGGTCAGTTTGATCTGAGCCAATCGTGCCTAAATCATCTTCATCAACGGTAATCGCATCGACATCGGTAATGGTCGGCTTATCATCCACGATGGTGACTGGGATCGTTTCTGTGGTGGTATCACCATCAAAATCCGTCGCGATGATTGGGAAGTTCAGTGTCAGCTCATCACTGTCTGTCGCATGGTCAATTGGCCCCTGAAGCGTGAAGTTGTATGAACCATCCGTATTCACGGTCAGCGTAAATACGGCTTCAGTTCCTGCTGTCGCTTCATAAGTGTAGCTACCGTCGCCGTTTGCAGTTTCCGTCAGCGTCACTGCCACACCTTGCGATGTTAGGCCATCAACTGGCGTTGCAGCAGTATCTAATTGGTAGCTTACTACCCCATCAGAACCTTGCGTTGTAGTGAAGTTGCCATCGATTGAAATTGGATCTGAGCCGTCAGAGCCAATCGTCGCTAGGTCATCTTCATCCACACGGATTGCGTCTACGTCAGTGATGGTTGGTTTATCATCAACGATAGTGACAGGTAACGTCTCCGATGAGGTGTCGCCATCAAAGTCTGTTGCGATAATCGGGAAGTCGATTTGCAGACTGTCGCTATTCACCGCATGGTCTAGTGGACCTTGCAGTGTAAAGTTGTAGCTGCCATCTGGCTTCACAATCAATTCAAATACGGCATTGCCATCTGCCGTGGCTGTGTAAGTAAAACTACCGTCGCCGTTAGCAGTTTCAGCAAGCACGACAGGCTCACCATGAGAGGTCAACCCAGATACTGGATCTGCTGTTGCATCAAGCTGGTATTTAACAACGCTGTCTGAGCCTTCAGTTGTGGTGAAAGAACCCGACATAAACGCATCATCGTTTTGGTCTGAGCCAATTGAGGCGAGATCATCTTCGTCCACCGTGAGTGGAACAACGTTGTCGATAGTTGGAACGTCATCAGTAATCGTGACGGGAATGGTCGCGGTCGTCGTATCGCCGTCAAAGTCTGTTGCAATGATTGGGAAGTTCAGTACTAATTCATCGCTGTTTAACGCGTGATCGACCGGCCCTTCCAGACGGAAATTGTATGTGCCATCAGCATTCACGTTCATGGTGAAAACCGGATTGCCATCCGCGGTAGCCACGTAAGTAAAGCTGCCATCAGCATTCGCAGTCTCTACCAGAGTAACTGGCTCACCTTGGGAGGTTAGCCCCGAAACAGGATCAGAAGTTGAATCAAGTTGGTAGCTCACCACACGGTCTGAACCTTGGGTAGTGGTGAACGCGCCTTCAACAAACACAGCGTCAGTTTGGTCTGAGCCAATACCTGATAAATCATCTTCGTCTACAGCCAGAGGCAAAACATTATCGATGATTGGTGCATCATCCGTAATCGTGACTGGAATGGTTGCCGAAGTCGTATCACCATCAAAATCGGTGGCAATAATTGGGAAATCAATCGTCAGGCTGTCGCTGTTAGCTGCATGGTCAATCGGACCTTGCAGCGTAAAGTCGTACGTACCATCTGTTGCGACATTCAACGTGAAGACAGGATTGCCGTCAGCGGTCGCAACATAAGTAAAGCTGCCGTCGCCATTCGCGGTTTCCACCAAGGTAATCGCCTCACCTTGAGACGTTAGCCCCGCAACAGGATCAGCCGTTGAATCCAGTTGATAGCTCACCACTCGGTCAGAGCCTTGAATAGTGGTAAACGCGCCTTCAACGAACACAGCGTCAGTTTGGTCTGAGCCCACGCCGCTAAGGTCATCTTCATCGACACTCAACGCATCCACCGCTGTGATGGTCGGTACATCATCAACAATCGTGACTGGAATGGTTTCAGTAACGGTGTCGCCATCGAAGTCGGTTGCGATAATTGGGAAGTTGAGTGTCAGCTCATCACTATCCACCGCGTGATCAATTGGCCCTTCTAGCGTGAAGTTGTAAGAGCCATCAGTATCTACTGTCAGAGTAAATACTGGGTTGCCACCCGCAGTCGCTTCATAAGTGAAACTACCATCACCATTTGCGGTTTCTGTTAGCGTGACCGCTAAACCTTGCGAGGTTAAACCGTCCACTGGTGTTGCTGAAGCATCGAGTTGGTAGCTCACCACTCGGTCAGAGCCTTGTGTGGTAGTAAAGTTGCCATCAATAGAAATTGGATTGCTTTGGTCTGAGCCAATTGACGCTAGATCATCTTCATCAACCGTAATGGTGTCGACGTCGGTAATAACAGGCTTATCGTCCACGATTGTCACTGGGATAGTGGCATTTGTGGTGTCGCCATCAAAGTCTGTTGCGATGATTGGGAAGTTGAGTGTCAGCTCATCGCTATCTACCGCGTGGTCGATTGGACCTTCAAGCGTGAAGTTATAGCTACCATCAGTATTCACCGTCAGCGTAAAGACCGCTTCACTACCCGCTGTCGCCTCGTAAGTAAAGCTGCCATCAGCGTTTGCGGTTTCAGTCAGCGTAACTGCCACGCCTTGTGATGTAAGGCCGTCAACTGGTGTTGCAGAAGCATCAAGCTGATAACTTACCACTCGGTCAGAGCCTTGTGTGGTGGTGAAGCTACCATCAATAGAAATCGGGTCAGTCTGGTCCGAACCAATCGTGCCTAAATCATCTTCATCAACAGTAATCGCATCAACATCGGTAATAGTTGGCTTATCATCCACGATGGTAACAGGCAATACGATTTGGCTTGTGTCACCATCGAAGTCTGTAGCAATAACGCTAAAATCAAGGGTTAAGCTGTCGCTATTTGCCGCATGGTCAATTGGACCTTGCAGCTCAAAACTGTACGAGCCGTCGGTATTCAAAATTAATGTGAAAACTGCACTGCCATTTGCCGTTGCGCTGTAGGTGTAACTGCCATCTGCATTTTGCGTTTCGGCAATGGAAACGGTTTGACCTTGAGATTGCAGGCCATTTAAAGAATCAGCGTTTACATCCAACTGATACTGTACGACGCCATCAGAACCTTGAGTTGTCGTAAACTGACCTTCGACCAGCGTTGACTGTGATTGGTCAGAGCCTACCAAACTTAAGTCATCTTCATCGACGGTAAGAGCGACAACGTCATTAATGGTTGGCACATCATCGGCAATGGTTACCGGTAGAACAAGTGAACTGGTGTCACCGTCAAAGTCCGTTGCGACAATAGTGAAGTCTAGAGTTAAGCTATCGCTACCCACAGCATGATCGATTGGACCTTCAAGGGTAAATGAATAAGAACCGTCAGGGTTCACTTGTAAGGTGAAGATAGCGTCCCCTTCTGCCGTTGCAGAATAGGTAAAGCTGCCATCTGAATTGGTTGTTTCCGTCAGAGAGATAGATCGCCCCTGCGATTCCAACCCATTGAGTGGATCAGTGCCGCTCTCTAATTGATAACTTACAACACGGTCTGAGCCCTGAGTCGTCGTGAAGCTACCTTGCGCGAACACAGAGTCGCTTTGATCGGAGCCAATGCTTGATAAATCGTCTTCATCGACGGCTAGCGCATCAACGCCATCAATCGAAGGAACGTCATCTTGAACTTGAATGACAATTTGCGCAGCTTCTGGTGTGTTCGAACCTTCGGTAATAGAGGAGCGGTCACCATCCGCATCTACCGCGTAAACTGGCAGTGAGAAAGTGAGCGAGTCATCGTTAGCACCCGTATGGTCAAGTTGTTCATACAAGTTGAATTGGTATTCGCCCAATGCAGGTGCATCAATCGCCACATCAAATACGGTAATACGCACACCATCCAGCTCGATGAAGCCTTCGTAAGTACGTACGCCGTTACTCTCGGACGCTAGTTCTAGTTGAACAACCTGCCCTTGAGATTGGAGTTCTCCACCAACATTGAACTCTGTAGGTTCCAACTCATAGTGATCAATGATGTCACTTCCGACCGCTGTCGTGATCGACCCAGTACCACTTGTTACTGCCGCGCCTTCCTGTGAACCTTGGTCAACCCCCGCCTCATCTAAAGACAAGCCCGTCACGTTCTCAATCACTGGGTTATCGCCATCGAGGATGGTCATCGTAAAGGTGTTGCTTGCCGTATCTTGGTCATAGTCGACGATTGTGGTTGGTAAAGAGAGCTCAATCGTATCTTCACCGTTTGTTTGTTCTAACGGCTTAAATTGCTCAAATTGGTAGGTACCATCAGTATTCAGACTGATGGTTAAGACGGTTTCATTCGAGCCAGCAATGGACAAGGTGATAGTACTGCCGTCTTCAGAGAGTACCGCTTCTGTCGCCTGATTATCACTCAGTAGGCCATCGAACTGACTAAGTCCTTCTTGATTAAACGTGACCGTTGCCAATTGATCACTACCAATATCAACAAAGGTGCCAGTAATGGGTGTAGAAGAAGATTCAACGTTTTCAAAAGTAACGTTTTGCGGCGCAGGATCATCGCCATCAATAACGGTTGTCGTAAAATCGATAGGCGCTTGAATGCTGTTACCACCAATATCTGCACCTGTAATATCAAAAGCAATATTGATTTGATCACCGACGATCGATACTTGGCCATCAGCAACAGACGCAACATGGTCAACGCCCTGGCTAATCGTGGTAACGACTTCTAACTCTAAATCACGGCCTACAGATGTCGCTTCGATCTCGATACGAAGCACTTCGTTACCTTCTTGAGTACCGATAATGGCATTTTGCGCTTCGTCATAAACGAACGCCACTGGCTGACCACCAGAGGTAATATCACTGTTAAGCTCAGTCAACAAAGACTCTAAAGAAGACGTTTCGGGTACAAATGAAGCAGTATCAAGTGCGAGATCCCCTGCTTCAACCAGCACACTAGACGAAATGGTTTGCGGGTAGCTTGATAGAGAAATTGAGCCTTCTGTTACGCTAGATTGCAGTGACTGCCCACCATCAGCAAAAATCGTGACATTCAAACCGTCATCTTCGTCGCGATCATCTTCTCCGCTGCGAGTCGCAGACGTTTCAAAAAAAGTAGAAGCGAGTACTTCCGGGTTATTATATTCAACCGTCACGTAGCCAGCATTAGCCGAGCCTTCAGCACCTGCGCCAGCAGCTGTTGCTTCTAAGATAGCGGTAGGGTCAGCTCCGTCTAAAATAGCTTGCTGGATAGCGGCAATATCGTTGGCGTCGAAGTCAGCACTTCCAATAGCCGTTGGGTCAAAAGTCACCAAGCCATTAACTGGAGATTGTACCAATACTGGTTCTAACGGTTCAGAAGAAGGCACAGGAAGACAAGCAACACAATTTGCATCGACCAGATAAAGCTCATTATTTATCTGTACGTCGAGAGAAGCATTATTTTCTGTGATAATAATCTCGCCAGGTCTTAACTCATCCCCCGCTTTTATGACCTTAACGTTTCCATCCAGGCCCAAAACCAAAACTTCACCTTTGACAGCATTTACAATCGCGCTCTGCGGTACCGTGTGCGTACTCATCTGACCTCCGCTAATGGCTTACGTTTCCCATTAACCTTTTTAGATAATTTCTTATTAATTTAGTGCGGCATACTGCACACCTTTATACGATTAAACTAAGTATTGAATCATTAAACAATCGATAAATACCCTACTACCAAGCAACATAAGTAAAACTTACTCGTAGTCACAGAAATGTGACACATGTGCTGACGCGTAGATATCGAATAATTATATGAAATTGATACCTTATTCTGATTAAGTGTAGTTGTTTTAAGAAAAGAAGAGAGATGAAATCATTCAGCTAAACGCCAGACTGCCGGTTGCGATCAATAATGGAAGAAAAGCAATGAGAATGTTGTATACACCGGAGCGTGATGACAGCTTAATCAATATCGGTGACGAAAAAAACGTAACGATTAAATATTGAACAACATAAATTGCAGGACAAAATGCAACGATAAAAAAGTGGCTTACGATATGAATCCCCGCACACCATGAGTTCGGTTTTGTTCTGATATACAGCAAAAAAAACACGAGCAAGCTAATAATAAAATACATAAACACAGCACTTGAAAATAATTATCATTTTCAATGATATGTAAATATTCCCTTACTTTCAATGGTGTTTGAGCTATTAATGTCATCGTTATTATCAATCAACACAATAAGTAAAATTATCAGTAATTCCAGTCCTAAACGTTTGCGTAATCGCTAACCTTCTCTTAACCTTGATTTGAGGCTTTTATCACGGTTTTTCCATTGATATAGTGCGTCCATACAACAAAAAAAGACCATTCGAGGCATGGAGCTTCCTCATTAATCTCAAGATGAGAAGAATTGGTACCGACAAAATTCGGCAGATTTTAAGAGGGTCAAAAAATGGACATGAATATGGTTGAGATTTTAGGTTATGCAGCTTCAATCATGGTCGCTATTTCGCTAACTATGAAAGATATTGTTAAGCTTCGTATCCTTAACTTTATTGGTTGTGCGCTATTTACCGCTTACGGACTAATGATTGATTCTTGGCCTGTAGTATTAACTAACGGTTTTATTGCTTGCGTTAACATCTACTTCCTAGCAAAAATGCAGCAGGAAAAAAAAAGCCTAGAGCCTGAGAAAGCGCAATAGCATTCAAACAATAAAAGCCCGCAAATCATAAGATTGCGGGCTTTTGCTTTTAATATTCCACTTCTATCACAGCATCCCTAAACGAGCGCTAACGAACCCAGCTAAGTGCTAATGTTTCTCGACGAGAAAACATGTCCACATGCGATGAAATGATCGCCTTAACCGTATTCAGTTTCTCTTCTGAATCCGCCTCACAGGTTATAGTTAGGCTAGATGCACAAAGGTTAAACTCCGCTTTTCCCGTCGGAAATGTCACCAAACCGCTATTTTCATTCCAAGTAGCAGGAACCTTTCGTCCAAAATGCCGACAAAGCGTCACTAAGTATTTGTCAGCGTGTTCACTATCTATTCGGGTGCTTTCTTTAATCATGAACTTACTCGTTACTTTGAAACGTCCTATGAAGAACCTTGTTAGAATTGATAAGCTGCAGAGAGCTTGAAGTTGCGACCCGGCTCGTAGTCATCAAGCGTGAAGCCACGTGCAGTACCCGAACGAGACGCATGAGAGCTGTACAACTCGTCAAATACATTATCAATACCAAAGGTCACCGACAGTCCATCAATATCAGACGGCACCCATTGAGCGTATAGATTATGCACATCATAACTTGCTTTCTTTGGCTGACCATCAAAGACGTTGTCTTCCTCTAGAACAAACATTGAGTTCCACCCGAAGATCGTTTCTAAAGCGTCTGACTGGTAATCCAAAGTTAGAGCAATGCTATCACCCATATCAATGCTACGCCCATTGCCCCCAGCAACAGGACCACCAGTATTCTTGTTTTTGGTGTCCGACTTAGAGTAAGAAAGTTTGCTGTTAAACTTGTCGTAACCATAAGAAGCACTTGCCTCAAAGCCTTTAATCTCAACATCACCTAAGTTGTAAATCAGGTAAGTTTGAGTCGCGTTTTGGTACTGGTCTGCAATGTAATCATCAATTTCCGTTTGGAATATCGTAATATTCGCCCCAAAGAAATGCTTATCAAAGGTTTTATCAAAACGAACACCACCCTGCGTGTTCAATCCCGTTTCTGGCTTTAACCCATCCTCTAAAAATGCAACGTCTTGGTAAGCAATAAAGGTTTCCATTAGCTCTGGACCTTTAAATAGAGAGCGTGCACTCGCAAACAACGTCCAATCTTGCGTCACCGCCCATTCTGCTGCTAGAGCCCAAGTTACATCATCATAATTACTGGTTCCTGTCTCAGCTTTGCGTTTGTAATCATCAAAGCGCATACCTGCAGTAATAAAGAAGGCATCAGAGAAGAAGAACTGATCTTCTACAAACAGTGCGGTTGAAATCGCCGATTCGTCCATAAACTTACGACTACCGTAGTAACTCGAAGACGTTTTATCCATGTAGTCGAAGCCATAAGTGACTCGATTATCAAACTCACCTAACATAACATCTGACTGGAATTTGCCATTCAAACCAAAGTTTTGGTTTTTGGCGGTGTTCTTTGATAAACGGTTCGAGGGCCAACGAGGGGCCATCACCGTTTCGTCACGTTTAATTTCTGTCTCGGTATTATAAAGAGTGACGTTTCCTTGGTGTTGTTCGCCTCGCAACTCGTAACTCAAGGTAACGGTATCGCGGTCATAATCCGTAGGGATAAGTAACTTGCTCGACAGGCTATTATTTGCACTACCAGACATATCAGGACGCGGACTGTAATCTCCACTGTCTCGGTACATGTCATAAGAGAGCTCAAAACGATGGATGTCATTTAGTTCATACCCCAGCTTAGCCAGAATGTTGTAAACATCACCTGCAGCACCATAGGTTTTATTGCCATCACCATCTTCAAAATCATCACGCGTAACGTAATGGCCATAGACCATCGCATCAATGTTTTCGGACAAAAGTCCGTACAGTGTCAACGAACCTTGTTGGTTGTCGTTGGATGCATAGCCGCCATAAACACGCGCACCAAACTTTTCATCGTAACGAAGTAAGTCACGAGCGTCTTTCGTTTCAAAGTAGACCGAACCGCCTAACCCGTTTTGAGTCACAGAGTTATTACCTACCTGAATGTCCGCAGATTTGAGAATGTCAGGGTTCAACGTCAAGTTACCAATATGATGGAACATGCTCGCATGCTGAGAAGCACCGTCAAGACGAATGTCCAAATCGGTTTCGCTCAAACCACGAATCGTAATACGTTGATTCACAGCGTGTGTTCCACCAACATCTACACCGGGAATATCGCGCAGTAAATCAGACATATGATCCGCTTGCTTCAGTGACATGTCGTCCGCAAACATCGACTCAGTGTTGCTGGAAACTTTCGTTCCCCATACAACGACCTCTTCAAAATGTGACTCAGTATCTTGAGCTAAAACAGGGGTTGATAGCGCCATTCCCACTGCAAGGCAAAGGCTTGAAAGCTTGATAGGTGAACAAGCAGGGCTTTCCATAACTTCATTCCTAAATATTAATGATAATAATTCTCAGGTATAATAAGCATGAGTTTTATAAATACAAAGGCGATTTGGTTATGCGAAATCGCACAAGTGTTATGAGGAAGTGTCAAATGCAGGAAGTCACAACAAAACGAACTAAAATTGCCAAGATAGCTTTAACCCAAAGACTAAAGGCGACAGAGAAACAATGGATTGTCACGCAAGGCCAACCTTGTCAAACTCAACTGGCCGAAGGTAAGTTCCTATCATATCAGTATAATGATCAAATTTTTGTTCATGGCGGGCGTTGTCTAGAACTTATTGATTCGAATATTGTTTCTACTGCACACGCCTCACTGCTGGTCACTATTCTTTTAGAAGGTAGACTCTCGTTTGGCTACGACGATTTGCAATTTGATTTAGACGCGAGCGACGGCCCTAAGGGTGTAGTGGTGAACTTACTCAAACCTGCAAATTTTCGTCGTTCACTGCTCAAAGATAACCTCATTAATAAGATCAACATATTGGTTAAGCCCCAATGGCTAGAGGCCCGCCTTGAGCAAAATTGTAGTCATCGAGCCTTTTTTAACTCTCATCAGGCGTTTCAACAGTTGGAGCCTAACCAGACGCTATGCGAGTTGGCCGAAACGTTAACAAATAGAGAAACACCGCAAGAGTTCCAAGAAAAGCTAGAGGTCGAAAGCTTGATCTATCAAATATTACATCAAGCCACCAAGCAAATTCCTAAGAATTTCAGTGCTAAAAACAGCAGTATTGAACGACACATTGATGGTCGAATTGAGGATATTGTCAGCTATATTGAAACTCACCTTGATCAAGAACTACGCTTGGAAAAGTTGGCGAGCCAATTCTCAATGAGTGTTTCAAACCTGCAGCGTCGATTTAAACAATCACTTAATATGACCATAAACGGCTACATTCGTTTTCGACGTCTTGAGATTGCTAGGCAACATTTGGAACGTGGCCTAGTGACGATAACAGAAGCCGCCTATGAAGCCGGATACCACCACCCTTCTAACTTCACTTATGCCTTTAAAAAGGCATTTGGTGTGCCACCACATGAAGTGATTAAAGAGTAAGGGGACTCTAGGTAACTGACTGTTATTTAGGAGTGTCTTATCCACAACATCGGTATATACTCGCCTTAAACGTTATGGAGGTTAAACATGAATATTGGTGCCGTCGCGAAGCTCACTGGGCTTTCATCTAAGTCGATTCGATTATATGAAGACAAAGGGATCATATCTCCACCAGCGCGTAGCGACTCTGGCTATCGCGAATATTCAGATAATCATATTCAAGAGCTTAACTTGGTATCACGCGCAAAAAGCGCAGGCTTTTCGTTGCAAGAATGCAAAGAGTTCGTACAACTTGCTCATAACCCCAATCGCAAAAGTAGCGAAGTAAAAGCAAGAACCATGGACAAACTGAGAGAGGTTGAAGAAAAAATTGCACACCTCATGGAGATCAAAACGCAACTTGAAGGTTGGGTTTCTTCTTGTCCTGGAGATGCAGAGAGCCGATGCCCAATCATAGACGAGCTCACCAAGTAAGCCCGCCTATCTATTGATCTCGTTAAAAACGAACTAGCTCGCTTAATGATAAGTACACATGCGCTTACCGTTTAACTCTATGATGTTAAATGGCGTTTCATAGATGTCCTCTAGCGTAGACGCTTGAATAACATCTTCAACCGCACCACTCGCCACAACTTTACCTTTCTTAAGCGCCAATATGACATCTGAGTAACACGCCGCGAAATTAATATCATGAATCACGACCACCATGGCTTTATTCATGTCATGGGCTAACTGCTGCACAACTTTCATGATCTGAAGAGAGTGTTTGATATCTAAGTTATTAAGAGGTTCATCAAGAAAGACATAATCTGTATCTTGTGCAATCACCATAGCAATAAATGCAAGCTGTCGCTGACCACCACTTAATTCATCCAAGTATTTGTCTTGAATATCTTGCAAATCTAAGTAGTCGATCGCTTGTTCTATGACCTCATGATCTTCTTTAGTCAGATTTCCTTTAGAGTATGGGAAACGACCAAAAGAGACTAACTCTTTTACGGTAAACCGCATTGTAATCGAGTTAGCTTGGCGAAGTACTGCCAGTTTTTTCGCTAGCTCTTTTGTGTCCCATTCCGCGATTTCCTTGCAATCAATGATAACACTACCGCCATCTCGCTCCGTTAAGCGCGAGGCCATAGATAACAGCGTGCTCTTTCCCGCGCCATTTGGACCGATAATCGATGTTACCTTGCCCTTTTCAAACTGAGTATTGGCCTCGTCTACGACTTTGTTTGAACCGAAAGCCTTCGTTAATTTGTCTATTACTATCATATTTATACAACTTTGTTTTTCAGCAGCAGGTATAAGAAATACGCACCGCCGATAAAGTTAATTACGACACTCAACGTCGTCTCAAAACTGAACACGTTTTCGATTATCCATTGCCCAGCAAGTAATGAACTGATGGATAGAAACGAACATCCGACCAATAGCGTTTTATGTTGGTAACTTCGGAACATTTCTCGGCTTAAGTTGGTCACTAGTAAACCAAAGAACATGATTGGCCCTACCAAAGCCGTAGAAATAGCAATCAAAACCGCCGAGATAATAAACACATTTCTCGTCACTTTAGGTACATCAACACCCAAACTTTTCGCATTGTCTTGGTCGAGCCAAAACACATCTAAAGTGCGATGCATCCTAAACAACAACCAACATGCAAACATCAAAGCCGGAGCACTAAAGTAAACCAAGTTCACTTTGACATTATTGAAACTGGCGTACAGTTTCGACTGAACAATTGCATATGTGTTTGGGTCCATCAGCAAAGAAAAGAATGACGCCGCATTGGAAAATAGCTGACCAAAGATCAAGCCGACCAATAGCAACGTAATCAAGTTCTTGCTGCCTTTTGAAAAGTAAAACCCAAACAGCAGTAGCGAAAACGACACCATTACAATTACTGCAATCGCGAAATTGACGTACAAGTTAAGAACTAAGGTACTCAACCCACCAAAAATCAACACGATCAAAATTTGGGTTAACACATACAGCGCATCAAAACCCATGATACTTGGCGTTAAAATTCGGTTGTGCGTAATGGTTTGAAATACAAGTGAAGACTGAGCAATGGCCACACCCGCTAGCACTATCGCCAATACTTTAGGAACTCTACGAGACAAAAAATATTGGTAGTTGTCAGCCGTTAGCCCAATACCAATAAACAGACACGCGAAAAGAATCGCAATGCCACCTAGCAGCAGGATTTTCGTTGAATCACGCATGTTGCTTACCTCGCAACAACATTGCGATGAATACCACGCCACCCAATATGCTAATCACGATAGAGATTGGCATTTCATGAGGGAAAATAATTAAACGACTCACCAAATCGCAACACAACACTAAAATGGCCCCATACATGGCCGTAAGCGGAATGTTCTTTTTGAGGTTATCGCCATAAAAGTGACTCACGAGATTCGGTACAATCAGCCCTAAGAATGGCAACTGGCCAACAATCATCACGACACTTGCTGACATGATGGACACCAATAGCACGCCAATCGTCACAACCTGCTGATAATTCAAACCCAAGTTAATCGCGAAATCTTTTCCGATACCTACGGCAGAGATCCTTGCGGCAAAAAGATAGCTGAGGATAACCATTGGTACCGCGATGTACAGCAGTTCAAAATCACCACGCAAGATGTTGGCGAAGTTTGCGACTGTCCAAGCATTCAGACTTTGAAGTGCATCATATTTGTAAGCGATAAACGTAGTCATGGATTGGATGACATTGCCGAAAATAATCCCGACAAGTGGCACAAAAACCACGCTCTTAAATTGAATGCGCTGAATAAAGAAAACAAACGCCAGCGTCCCAAATACCGAGATGCCGAACACGAGCCAAAGGTGATTATCATTACCAAAGAAAACCACGCTCAGTACATAGCCCAGCATGGCACATTCGATCGTACCAGTTGTAGAAGGTGCCGCAAATCGGTTCTGGCTGATTTGCTGCATGACAAGACCCGCAATACTCAAGCCAGCACCAGCAAGCAATATGGCAAATAAACGTGGTATACGGCTGGTAAAGAAAAGTTCTAATGCTTTCTCATCACCTGAAAAGAGTTGTTGGGGCGTCATGTTTGCCACCCCAACAAATAACGAAACCGTGCTTAAAACCACAAGGGTTAGCAATAACTTCTTCAAAGTTAACCTCTGCTATCTTGGATTACAGTTCAACGGTTTGCTTTATCTCACTGACCATTTTTTCTGTTGCTGTCACACCAGACATCGACAAGTACCACGCGTCCACATCTAAATAAGTGATTTTATGATTTTTATATGCCGCAGTCGCTTTGACTAAGTCGTTATCCATGGATTTACGAATATCGTTATCCGGCGTACCTGTCAGAGAATTTCGGTCAACCACGAGAATATTTTTCGGGTTAGCTTCACGAATAAACTCATAAGAAATGACATCTCCGTGAGTGCCCGTTTTCACGTGCTCAACCGTTTCCAAGAAGCCAAAGTCGTTATAAATGACGCCAAATCGCGACTGGGCACCAAACGCGCTGATGTTGTCACCCATGCTCAAAATCGTTAATGCATCATTTTTGTTCGATTGGTTGTAGTCACGGATTGCTTTAAATTGAGCATCTAGCGCTTCAATTTTCTGCTCTACTTTTTCTTCGATATTGAAGATCTTACCAATATTGCGCCATTGCGCTTGCGTGCCTTCCCAATAGCCTTGGTTCTCTTTCGCCGCAAAAACAACTGTAGGGGCAATTTCACTCAGCTCTTCATATTTCGCAGACGCTCGCGGACCAACCAAAATCAAATCCGGTTTTTGCATGTAGATGGTTTCAAAATCAGGTTCAAACAAACTACCCGCAGAGGTGTAGTTATCTTTGCTGTATTTTGAAAGGTAACTAGGAAGATTAGAAGAGTTAGATACTGCAACAGGATCGATACCAAAGTTGTCCAGCGCATCTAGCGGGCCAAAGCCAATCACAACCACACGCTCTGGGGATTGTTCTAGCTCTGTTTGACCCATGTAGTGGTCAATCACAACTTTAGCAGCAAAAGAAGGAGAAACAGTAAATAACGACAGCATAGCCGCACCGACGAATTTTTTCATTTTGTTAAGCCTTAATGAGATCTATTATCATACGCGTTCGCAATATAACGCTACTCTTTAATGCATTCAACAAAATTTAAGGTACTTTACATTAGTTACGTTTACTCAAGACTTAGATATATCAAAGACTTATAAAACTCATCAATTTCAATACCTGGGCGTATCATTCATGCGCATCAATAAACGCTTTGAGTGCCAGCTCATCAATAATCTCCAAACCGTTGTCTGTTTTGGTAATCAATCCCTTTTCAATCAAGTCCTTAACTGCACGTCGATAGACTCGGCCTGAGGTGCCAAACCGCTCAGCCTCTTGGTTCACTTTATCAAAACCACCAAGCAACTTATCCGTCTGATTACGGACGAGAAGATCATAGGCAATGTTGTAAGTAATGGGATGCAACAAACGATTAGTGTAGATATCCATGGAGTCTTGATAATCCTCAGCCAATGCTGAAGCGAAGAACACCATCATTTGGGGATGATTTTGCAGTGCTTCGGTTAGTTTTTGGATACAGATAACATCAACCTGCATATGTTCATCTGCTATCACATTCCATTGACAAGGAGTCTGAGTGAAGAACTCCATTTCACCATAAATATGATAGTCGCAGTTAGCTTCCCCTAATTGAAAACGTCGTCCATTTGCGGCCAATATGTTCATCGAGACTCGACCTACTGGCACAACATACAAGTACTGAAGTTGCTCACCTTGGCGGAGAATTGCTTCCCCAGCATCAAAGTAACGCGAATTTATTTGGCATTGATAAATCAAATCGCGAAAGGTGGCACTCTTTTCTTCAAGGTATGTTTTGAAGCGACCAGTCGGATAAGGGCTGATTTTCATTTTCTGCTCTCTCAGAAAAAGTTACGGACAACTATTTAAGGTGGATTGTACCCCGTAACTCCAAATAAAAAAGCGACAGTGACCTGTCGCTTTACATCTATTCTGTTTATGTGACTTACTGAGATAGAGACTGGCTAACGCTGAGCAACCAAGGCTTCTAATGCCGTAATCGCGGCACTCTTCTCACCTTGCATCATTACTTTGGCCTCATCAACGTACTGACCAACACCTTCTTTCACATCTTGTTGATACAGCACCACGTTGTTTAATATCGAAGCCACATGAAGGCCTCGTAGTCGACCGACCGTAAACAGCGCAGAGGTTTCCATATCTGCACCTAAGATGCCTTTCTTGTTCCAATGTTGGCATATTGCATCCTCGTCATCGGTATAGAAACTGTCGTGAGAACGCACCACACCAAAATGATAATGCACTTTTTGCATCGACAAGTAACGCTCAACTTCCTTTAACAGTGAAAAGCTTGCGTAGGCTGGATAAGACGAATCGACATACGCTTTAGAGCCGCCCTCATCTCTTACCGCGCCTTCGGCAATGATCAACTCGCCAAGATGAATGCCTGATTGCATTGCCCCCGCCGATCCAACGCGTACCACATGAGTCACACCGCACTGTTTTAGCTCTTCCACTGCGATGATCATCGATGGCGCACCTATACCTGTACTACACACTGAAACAGGCTTGCCTTTGTAGTTGCCGGTAAACACACGGTACTCGCGGTTTTCCGACACCATTTCTGCATCATCAAATAATGCCGCGATACGATTCGCTCGATCTGGCTCGCCGCATACAATAACGAGGGGAGCGATTTGTGTTTCATCCACTCCGATATGAGGTTGTTTGGCCATTTTTCGTTCCTTACGCAGCAGCGTGCGCTAAGGTTTTATCGCCATTGCGCTTAGCGCTACGAGCCCACTCACGCGTGCCATTGGCAGCGATGAACATAAGAATCGCGTACTGAACAGACATTGCGTAAACACCTTGCGTCGCGTAGATACCCACACTGATAATATTAATCACGACCCATAGAATCCAGTTTTCGACGTATTTACGTGTCATCAGAATTTGTGCAACAACAGAAAGTACTGTCATGGTCGCATCCCAGAACGGAAACGCGTCAGGTTCAAGCACCGGTTCAGCCAAGCCAGCACCAAAGAGATTCAAGCTATCAACAGCAATGTTTGCTAGCGCAAAGAAAAATGGGTCGATATAGATCGTTAATAATGCGATACATGCAACGCTAATAGAGGCAGTAGTAATAAGTTTCTGTTTATTTAACCAGCGAACTTCCAGCGTTTCACCTTGTGCGTTTGGACGGGTCCACGCATACCAGCCGTAAATGTTCGCACAGAAGAAAAACAATTGAAGAAGCAATAATCCGTATAACTGAATTTGAAAAAAGATAACGGCAAAAAGCGTGACATTCAGCAAACCGAATAAGTAGTTGATGGTTTTTTCTTGGCTGGCAAACCAAATGCAAAGCAGTCCAAAAACGGTACCGAAAGCTTCGACCCAACTCATTGCGTAGCCGTCGCCGATCGGAATGTTAACGAGAGTATTATTAATATCGAGTAAGGCAAAGAGGTCCATAACATGTCCTTTATTATTTTGTTTGGAGTACGCTTATATTAGAGTGTGATCCCCAACAAAAAGGAGGACATTTGTCCTCCTCTTGATGCACTCGATCATAATTCAGTTCAATGTTTACTTGAAAGCAATAAATGATGCTATTGAACGATGTTGGAAATAGACGTGCCTATGAATCCAAGCCTAGATAGCGTTTTTTGAATGCAGAAGCTGATGCAAATAAAGCTGACGCCAAAAGTGTAATAATAAAGCCAATTGCGTACTCAAATGCTTCATTAACCAGTAGCTGATAGCAGCTCACAAAAAAAATCAATACAACTGTAATAACATTAACTCGGTGAAACCAAGGGTGTTTTACAGATAACTTAGCGTAACCTTTTGATAAAATTTGACTAATCCGCCAGACAACAATTAATAGTTTTATTTATAATCAACGACGATAGTAAGGCTTTATCGTATAAAGAGAAACGACTTTTTTAATTTTTTAGCTCAACATCACACGTCATTCAGTGACGTTTGACTTTAACCTCTTGACGCTTTTTCGTTCCACTAGAGTCGGTTCTAATTGTACGACCTGTGCCTCTGTTGACTTTTCATCCAACTTTCGGACAAGAGTCTCAACGGCAGCCTGCCCCAAACGGTACTTAGGCTGATGAATGGTAGTTAGCGATGGCGACATAAATTTCGCGATATGGATGTCATCGTAACCAATAATGGACAGGTCGTCCGGCACTTTAATATCGAGCTCATTTGCGGCGTTAATCACCCCCATCGCCATCATATCGTTAGAGACGAAAATCGAGCTAGGTAATGCGCCACGCTGAGCCATTTTTTTGAACGCTTGATACCCACCCTCACATTCGAAGTCAGACTCAATGATCCAATTGGCATTAAATTCCAAGCCAGCTTCGTTCATTGCTCGCTTATAACCTTCGTATCGCATTTGCGCTTGGTGTTTAATCAAAGGGCCTGTGATGCACCCAATTTCGGTATGGCCGCAATCAATTAAGTATTTCGCCGCTAAGTAACCGCCACGAAGTGAGTTGTCTTGGATTTTATCGCTTGTAAATAGCATCGGCCCCCAGTCCATTACCACAACTGGGATATCTGGGTAACGCTCAAATACATCGATACGCTCTCCTTCTAGCGACGAGCACATCAAGATCAAACCATCGACACGCTTTTGCAATAGCGTATTAATGGATTGACGCATACGTTCGTTATCACCCTCGGTGTTACATAAAATGAGGCTGTAGCCTTTTTGGTAGCAGCTGCGTTCGACGCCTTTTACGACTTCGCCAAAGAATGGGTTGGTTGAGGTTGTCACGAGCATACCAATGGTTTTGGTACGATTGACTTTGAGGCTACGCGCCAACGCAGAGGGCGCGTAGTAGTTAAGCTCTTTTGCGGCATTGTTAACGCGTTCAGAGATCTCTTCGCTCACAAAACGCGTCTTGTTAATAACATGGCTCACTGTTGAAGTGGAAACCCCTGCCAGTTTTGCGATGTCTTTCATCGTCGCCATGTTACTACTCCTATTTTAATGAGGCGTTGTGCGCCTTATTGTTCAGCGAGAAACGCGTCCACCTCTTCGCGGGTTGGAATCGACGTTTGCGCGCCAAAGCGGGTCACAGAAATTGCAGCCGCCGCATGTGCAAACTTAATCGCTGATTCTAAAGGTAAACCTTCTAGGAGACCAGTGACGAATGCCCCATTAAATGTATCGCCCGCAGCGGTAGTATCCGTCGCTTCAACGCGGAAACCCGAGATGATTTCGCCTCGACCGTTTTGGCTTAGCCAAACGCCTTTTGCACCGAGTGTGATCATGACAATTTCTATACCTTTACCATGTAGCACATTCGCCGCTTCTTGCGCGCTTTCGTTGTCTGTTACAGTAATACCTGTCAGAACTTCAGCTTCCGTTTCATTTGGCGTAATCACGTCAATGTAAGACAGTAATTCATCTGACAATTCACGAGCTGGCGCAGGATTCAAAATTACGTTGGTTTTGGCATCTTTCGCTACACGCGCAGCTTTCTCAATGCCGCACATCGGCGTTTCCAATTGCATTAGCAAGTAATCTGCTTGGCGAATACGCTCTAAATCTGGCTCAATCGCTTCTGCTGTCAGTTTGGCGTTCGCTTCAGCTGAAATGCAAATGCTGTTCTCACCACTGTCCGACACTTGAATCATCGCGATACCTGTCGGGCAATTTGGCTGCATCTTCACACCAGTGATATCGATGCCGTCCATTTTGAAGTTTTCGCGAATGTTAATGCCGAATGAGTCGTCGCCCACACAAGCGATAAAACCGATGTCTGCATTTAATCGCGCCGCCGCGACGGCTTGGTTGGCACCTTTGCCACCTGGGATAACTTGATAGTTGCGACCATGCAGCGTCTCGCCTGGGCGAGGGAAAGAAGGCACTTGAAGAACATGGTCAGCGTTTACACTACCTAACACCACTAACTTATTCATACGGTTATCCTCGGTTCTGAATGAACCCTTTTTAAAAACTGTTTAGGAAAATACATTAGATGACTTTAACTTCTCTTCCTGATGAAGGAGTCTCGATAAAAAGCCAAAGGCATCTATACCCCACACTTTGCAGTATTTTGGGTAAGTTTGCCCTCACCTCCTAAACGACAGATATAAACGGAGGAGAGAGCAAAAATTAGGATGATTTATTGGAACTTGAAACTTACTTAGTGACTACTTTTAGTGGTACTGGGATGTACTTTTCTACTTCTTCACCTTTCAAAACTTTGTCAGCCGTTTCAACACCTAAAGCACCGATAAGGTCTGGTTGCTGAGCAATAGTTGCCGCTAGTTTGCCACGGTTAACTGCTGCAATGCCGTCTTCCGTACCATCAAAACCAACGATAACGACATCTTTGCCAGAAGCTTGAACTGCGCGAAGTGCACCTAGCGCCATTTCATCATTCTGTGCAAATACCGCTTGTACATCCGGGTTAGCCGCTAGCAGGTTTTCCATTACGTTTAGACCTTTTGTGCGGTCAAAGTCAGCTGGTTGGCTAGCAAGAAGATCCATATCGCTGCCCTTCACGGCATTCATAAAGCCTTCACCGCGCTCACGCGCTGCCGATGTGCCCGCAATACCTTCAAGTTGAATGACTTTTGCTTTTTCGCCTACTTTTTCCATGATGTAGTGGCCTGCCATTTCACCACCAATTACGTTGTCCGACGCGATGTGACTCACAACTTCACCACGGCTTGCACCACGGTCTAATGTCAACACAGGGATCTTAGAACGGTTCGCCATACGAATTGCATTAGACACTGCATCAGAATCCGTTGGGTTGATAAGAATTGCTTTTACGCCGCGAATACTTAAATCCTCGATGTTCGACAGTTCTTTACTCGGGTCATTTTGCGAGTCCAGTACAATTAAGTCGTACCCCAATTCTTTCGCTTTTGCTTCCGCACCGTCTTTCATCGTTACGAAGAACGGGTTGTTTAGCGTCGAAACCACAATCGCCATGGTATCTTGAGCTTGCGCCGCTACCGATACGGTTGAAGAAAGAAGTGCAGCAGAGATAAGAGTTGCAAGTTTTTTCATCGTTCTAGTCCTTTGTGTAGGGTGAGCCAGTACACGTCCCCTGACTCGGTTTGTATTCACTGTTTTATATATACAGATTGTTATGAATTACTTGTTTTTGTTGTCTACCAATACCGCAAGCAAGATAACCACTGCTTTTGCAATCATTTGGTAGTAGGAAGAAACATCAAGTAGGTTAAGTGCATTGTTCAAGAAACCGATGATCAGCGCACCAATCAAGGTACCCATGATACGGCCTTTACCGCCCATCAAGCTGGTACCGCCAAGAACAACCGCTGCGATAGCGTCTAGCTCGTAGCCCATACCCGCTGTTGGCTGCGCCGAAGAAAGACGAGACGTTACAATAATGCCTGCAAGCGCTGCTAACATACCGCAGATGGCGTAGACACCAATCTTCACTCGGTCTACATTGATACCTGATAGGCGAGTCGCAGACTCATTGCCGCCTAGTGCGTAAACATAGCGACCAAAGCGCGTGTGGTTAAGTAAATACCAAGCCGCAGCGAACACAACCACCATTAACCAAACAGGAACTGGAATGCCTAGCGCGTAGCCAGTACCAAACCATGCGAACGCATCTGCGGTGTCAGTAAAGCCTGTCGAGATTGGACGACCTTCGGTGTACACCATGGTCACACCGCGTAGTAACGTCATGGTAACCAGCGTAGCGATAAATGCCTGCACCTTACCCTTCGCAATAATGATACCGCTGATCGCACCTAACGCTGCACCTGCGACTAAAGCAGTTGGAACCGCCACCAGCACCGGAACCTCAAGCGCAATCATGCTTGCCGCAAAGGCACCACACAATGCCAATACCGAACCAACACTTAAGTCGATGCCTGCTGTTAAAATAACTAATGTCATACCCACTGCGATAATGGCATTCACGGAGGTTTGACGAAGAATGTTGAGAATGTTGTCGACCGTAAAAAAGTTCGGGTTCAAAAATGACACAACAACGATCAGAAAGATCAAAGCTATCAGTGATTTTTGCTCAATCAGCCACTCTTTTGTGAACAACTTCTTGTTGCCAGTTTCGGTTGGTTTGCTCATGGTATTCGTACTCATGCTGCTTCCTCATTGATCTCTTTGCCTACGGCACAGGCGAGTAATTTTTCTTGATCGGCGTCTTTCGCATCAAATTCGCCAGTGATACGACCTTCATGCATCACTAAAATACGGTCGCTCATGCCGAGCACTTCAGGCATCTCGGAAGAAACCAAGATGATGCTCATGCCTTCGGCCTTAAACTTGTTGATGAGCTGATAAATCTCTTTTTTTGCTCCGACATCAACACCACGTGTTGGCTCATCCAGAATCAGAACTTTAGGTTTCGTCATTAACCCTTTCGCAATCGCAACTTTTTGCTGGTTACCACCAGATAAGTTGCCGATGATTTGATCTCGCGTTGGGGTTTTAATGTTGAATAACTTAATAAAATCTTCCACTGCAATCACTTCGTCGCTGTGTTGAATCTGGAAGCCTTTGGTCAGCTGGTTTAGCGAACAAAGTGACATGTTCTCCTTAACTGAAAGACCTAAAACCAAACCATCGCCTTTGCGATCTTCAGAGATGTAAGCGATACCATTTGCTAAGCCATCTTGCGGGCTAACCGGGTTAATAGTTTTGTTGTCAAGATTGATAACACCATGCTCACTAGGTAATGCGCCGTAAATGACTTTCATGAGTTCAGTGCGGCCTGCGCCCATCAAGCCAGAAATTCCGAGAATCTCACCGCGCTTGAGAGTAAAGCTCACATCCTGAACGCCAGACCCAGTCAAACCAATGACTTCAAGACAGGTTTCGCCATGTTGGACATCAATACGTGGATATTGCTCTTCTAATTTTCGGCCAACCATCATTTCAATTAGGCCATCTTCATCAGTGTCGGACACCTTGCACTCACCGATAAACTTACCATCACGAAGCACTGTAATATCATCACAGATTTCAAAGATTTCTTTAAGACGATGCGAAATGTATACGATGCCGCATCCTTGCTCGCGGAGCTCATTAATCACTTTAAACAGTGATTCCGTTTCGGTATCGGTCAATGCGTCCGTTGGCTCATCCATAATGATGACTTTCGACTCAAACGAAAGTGCCTTTGCAATTTCCACCATTTGTTGTTCACCAAGGCTTAAATCGCCAAGCAATGTTTTTGATGAGTGCTTTACATTCAGACGTTTTAAAAGCTTGTCAGCTTCGTCATACATTTTGCCCCACTGGATACGCCCTAAGGAGCCAGTGAACTCTCGTCCCAAGTAAATATTTTCGGCAATCGTCAGTTCAGGAATCAGGTTCAGCTCTTGGTGAATAATGCTAATACCAGCTTCCTGTGAATCGCGTGGACCTTTAAAGGCCGCCGGCTGACCTTGATATTGAATGCTCCCCGCATCCATGTGGTAAATGCCTGTCAACACCTTCATTAACGTTGACTTGCCTGCTCCATTTTCACCCATCAGCGCCATAACACGGCCTGGATAAACATTCAGGCTTGCTTTGTCGAGTGCTTTTACGCCCGGAAACGCCTTCTCAATTTCGCTTAGTTGTAGAATGGCTTGAGTCATAATCTGTCCTCAATATCTCTGGCTTAAAAAACCACGCCCGCTTGGAAAATAACGTTCGCATATGGCGAGCATTCGCCGGTTCTTACGATAGCGCGACTTTGCGCCGTGCGTGCTTTAAACGCTTCATGTGACACGTAGCTCACTTCAATAGATTTGCCCGTTTCTTCACTCTCTTTGCTCAGTTCGTTGAGCAACGCTTCATGCAAAACTGGGCTTGCATCAGAGAACTCTTCCGCAATGATGACCCCTTCGATTTGGGACTCAGATAGAATTACGCGAACAGTATCAAGAAAACTTGGTACCCCATGCGTTAGCGCCAAATCGATTCGCTGAACATGCTCTGGGATTGGTAGACCAGCATCACATATCGTGATCTCGTCGGTGTGGCCTAGCGTCGCCACCAAGTAAGAAATATCTGAGTTAATTAGGGTACTTTTTTTCATCTCATCGACCTTTCGGTTACACGTTCATACAACCATGAGCGCCTGTCTTAAAGTGTTTTCGTTATTAACAGAAAACTCATCGAAACGTTTCGATGAAATAATAATTCGTCATCGCAATTTGACCAGTGTGAGATCGATAAGGTGTGAGAATGATCTGTAATTCAATTGTCATTGAATAGGAAAAGTGCACTTGAGTCACACTTTACCATCGAAACGTTTCGATGATGGTATTTACCTGTCATTACGGTTAGGTTTTATACAGGGAGGAAGGAAAAGAGACGTCCAACTACTGAGAAAACCTCTAGTTAATAAGCTCGAAACCTTTCACGTCATCACAATTCTTAGATAGCTGCCTGATTTTGGAGAACGCTCACCTTACAATCTGGTTACAATTTGCCAAAACACATCATCCGTTCAGTACCTTACCTGGTACGCGACGTTTGTAGGGACACAAACGGAAACTAAGAACCATAATGAAGTTAAGCAATAGAGTCATTTTGCTTGTCGCGCCAGTGATCTTATTAAGCGCGTTAGTATCTAGCTATATTATTTATAGCATTCAAAAAGTGACGCTCATCAAGCGGGAAGACAGCTATATTCAGTTGCAAATGGAAAAGCTCGCCGGGCAGTTTCGACAAGCGAATATTTTTCTTAATAGTTATGCCTATACGCTCAGTAAAAGTGATGTATTACAAGACTATTTGGTAAATCATAACAACCCCTATCGTGAACGAGTCTTGTTTAACCGATTAGACGAGACCGCTGAAGTATTGAGCCATGGTTACAAAGGCGATGCGAGCATGGCGATCCTCGACGGCAAACAAAACCTTCTCTACTACACAGAAAACAAATATTACGAATCATCGGGCGTGGTCGACCCAAAGGTGTTAGAGTACATATCACGAAGTTTCAATGAGAGAGAGGCTTTCAGTCACACTGGCTTTATTTATAACTCCAGTGGACAAAGCATTCTTCTTCAATATGAGGTCGTCGACAAAAGAACGGGGACTCACCCTTTGAGCTTTGACTCGAAAAATGTGTTTTTTGTGGTAGTTTCCGTATCACTTGAAGCCTTTAACGAGATTAAGCATGACATCGAGTTTGACACACACAGCGTGATTACTTTCGCCGACAAACCCATTTATCTTGATATTCCTCTCGCTCAAACCATTGAGCTGCTGCCGCACTTTTATGCCGTGCTTTCTCCTGCCGAATATTTAATGTGGAATAAAGTCGATAAAGTGTGGCTAGAACTTGCTTTCTCCTTTGGCGTAGCGGCGTTTTTCACCATCACATTAATCATTTTGGTGTTGTACCGCTATGTGTTGCGCCCTGTTTCTCGCCTTGATAAGCAGCTGAACGAACTTGAATCTAATCAACGTGACAATATTGAAAAGCTAGAAACAAACGATGAAATAGGACGCCTCTCTGCACGCTTTTTTGATATGTATGAGGAACTTAATGTCATCTATAAAAAGACAAAACGCCTAGCTGAAACGGATCACCTGACGCAACTCGCCAATCGCCATCGTTTTCATGAGCTTGCCACTCGTGAACTTCTCTCCCCTTCGCAGTTTCTGTGGGTTGTTTACGTCGATCTTGATAACTTTAAATACGTGAATGATAAATACGGGCATGAATTGGGAGATAACTTATTAAAAGTGTTCTCATCACACATCAAGAATGCCTGTCAAAAGTTCTCGCACGATTACAACAGCCCCTGCTTTGCCGCCAGGTTATCTGGTGACGAATTTGCAATTTTGCTGAGCTCAAATCAAGAGGTAAAACGCTTGCCTGATTTGCTTGCATCAGAGTTACTAAAACCGATTAGTAATCTCAGTTCATCTTGGAGTAATTCATTTCCCGTTACGGCAAGCGTAGGTATTGCACAATATCCTCAAGACGGTACTGACATCGCGAAGTTACTCTCCAGTGCCGATGCGGCTATGTATCAAGCAAAACGGGCAGGGAAAAATCAATACGCCTATTATTCAGCCGCTCTCAATATTGAGTCTCAAAGACGAAGTCAACTTGAACGTGCGCTCCGAAAAAGCAATGTAGAGGAAGAATTTCACCTTGTTTTTCAACCCTATATGAACAATCGAAGCAACGAAATTGAGGGGTTAGAAGTCTTGTTGCGCTGGGAAGCCGAAGGTATCGGCCCTATCCCTCCAAAGGAGTTTATTCCAATTGCTGAGCAAGCCGGATTATTTGATAAAATTGACCGCTGGGTTTTCGCCAATGCAACGGCGGAATACCATCAATTAAGGAATATTTTCGGTAAGAATATTGTTCTTTCGGTCAATCTTTCATCAGCAGAGCTAAACTCGATAGAAATGGCAAACTACATCCATGAACAAGCGACACTGCACAGTGTTAAACCAGAATGTATTGAGATAGAAATAACCGAAACCTTTGCCGCAGAACAACAAGGCACGGCTCTACTTGATGAGCTATCAAAACGTGGCTACCGTCTTGCAATTGATGACTTTGGTTCTGGTTACACATCGTTAACTCAGCTCGTTCAGTATCCGGTTCAAAAAATCAAATTTGATCGAGAGTTCCTCGTTACATTGATGAAGACCAACAACGGCCATGTGATCAAACCTATTATTGAGCTATGCCATGCCCAGAATAAAACGGTTACAGCAGAAGGTATTGAACACAATATGATGCATGAATGGCTATCGGCATACCGCTGCGACTATATGCAAGGCTATTTATTTGGCAAACCAATGACTAAAGAACAATTGAGCTTGTGGTGGCAATCGGCAAATGACGACAGTCGATTTGATGCGTCCATGGCCAGCTCAATTAGGGTTTCAAGAACATAAGTTAAGGGGAGACGTACAGCTGTCACAACTGTGGCGGCTGTATTTAGTTATATATGAGCTTCATTGATAGATGCTCAGCTTTTGTTCCCCCATACCTATATCTATGACTTTAGTCGAGTAAATCACTATTTATTCGTTTTTAAACCAGCACTTCCTTGAAATCCAAACCGGTCAAATTCAGCGCTTTGACGCTATCGTACAAGCCACCTTTTTTGTCCGTGCAAAACGTTCTGAGCCCAGCACCTTTTACTCTGAACAAGTCAGATTCATTAACGGCTTCCCTATTCAAAACGAGTTTCTTAAACGGTCTAGCACGACTTAGCTTACCATGACGAAGATTATACTCGGTAGCAGAGGTATCAATGGCATCAATTTGAGTGACAATGTTTAATGCTCGCCAAGGCTTTCCTTGTAGATTTAATGGTAAAAATTCGACATTCTCGCTCAACACATCGAGCTTATCCGCAATAGAAGCGGATACAGCAAGAGTAAAAGATCCCCATGCTGCAATATCAGGCCTGGGTAATGGCTTTTCACCCTTAACGTCTAACCATTCAATATCAATACTTTTCCAACTGGCTTTAACAGACTCTCCATAGAGTTGGATAGGTTTGCTTGCCGTTACTTGAAGAGACATTTCCAATGGCGACTCTCGCAACATTGCAAAATCATTAACATTGGGAGTGACAATAAACACTTTATTAAATGCTGTCATAACCGTCCTTAAATCAATTTGAGCGCTTTCAAACCAAACATAATAAATAGAGTTTACTTTCATGTTCAAAAATTTAATGAATTCAGATCTGGCGTTCTTATCTTTTAATTTCTAAGTTTTATTATTTATATATTTTAATCCACACGATAGAATTATTTTTTAAATTTTTACTATGTACCCTTCCTTATGTAATCGAATAAATTAGAGAATAAACAATAGCACGCATCACTTCACTTTTTTCGAGCTCATCACTCTCACTTAAACGATACATTCACAAGTTCAATTTTTGTACGACTTAGACTTGGCTTTGTCAATCGTGAATTAAAAACAACCGATTCACCGCTGTTTTACTGCCTTTTCTTACCACCCTGTTGTTTATTCATACATTATAAATGCACTTATACACATAACGATTCGGCGTTACGATTTGTTACGAGTTAAATCACAAACTTTTGAGGTATTGGATAAAGCGTAGAAAAAGAAAACACATTGAAATAAAAAGAGTTTCTAAAGTACGAAAAATAAAACGCCGTTTTTATAAATTAGCAACTTCACAAATATCCTTAAACACAGTTTTATTAATTACATATATCAGATATTATTTACGCCGAAGTTTATAGAAACCATCGTTAAACTTCATATTTTATATAAGTTTCAATTAGTTAGTTTTTAACTCGAAAACTTATCGTCAACCCAATATCAAGCACCTAAGCGTGCAATAAGAAACATTGGGAATAGAATTATATTGATGTGCATGTTGTTTTAACGAATGCATGAAGCAATCGGTAAATTTGTAACACCATAGAGTTTTATTTAGCCAAGATGAAAAAGTTAATTTTATTATTTACATGTGCGCTGTTGTCTGTCTCACCTTTTGCTTTTGCAAAACAATCAGATAACGAACCCAGGGATCATTTACGACCAAAGCAAGTTGAACATGTGTTTAAACAAGCCAAGCTAGATGGCATAGTAGACTTTAAGTTGTTCAGTGACGCTTACATCGCTTATCAGAAGACACCCGATAGAAAGAAGTCGGTACTAACGATCATCGACTATAGTAAACCATCAACTGAAAAGCGTTTTTATGTGGTTGATTTAGATAAAAAGAAGCTAATCTACAATACGTATGTTTCTCACGGCGTGAACAGCGGAAAGAAAACAGCGACACAGTTTTCAAATGTCGTGAACTCGCGAAAAACATCATTGGGCACTTTTTTGACTGATACCACTTACTACGGCTCAAATGGCTATTCACTTCGATTAGATGGGCTAAGCTCTGGATTAAACGACAAAGCTCGCGAGCGTTACATTGTCGTGCACGGTGCCGATTACGCAAACCCTTCCTTTATCAAGAAGAATGGATACCTCGGACGCAGTTGGGGTTGCCCTGCTTTACCAAAGAAGTTGTCTCGCGAGATCATTGACACTATAAAAGGCGGCAGCGTTATTTACGCAAGCGCGTAATACCGATGCGACACATATGGGGAAGACAAAAGAAGATTCTATTTCTTCCCCAGTAATAATCCTGTTAGCTTAATCGTCCTTGTGCAACGACTCTCTTTCCATTTTCGCTTACTCGAAAGCGAAAACTATTGTGTTATTCGCTGATATACCTAAGTGCGATCAGAAAACTCTGTTCATCCCCCTTCCATCTCGTTAGTATACGCTGAGTTCATCAGACACTGGCTTTCGTCGTTATCATAGTTCCACTAAGATTCCTTAATCATGGTGGGTAACTGTGGCTTTATATGTTTAGGGTTACTTCTTGCGTTATCTACACCATATATTATTGATGCTTTCTTTGTCCCTGCTCTCAGGGCTCATCACAGCTTCATATGCGCATGAGTGGCACCACACCAAACATTACACTTCCGAGCGCCTACTTAAACTCTCTCAACAAGACGATTTTGAGCTAGCACACACTGATTTTCATGCCTCAGCTTCTCTGAGCTCTTGGGGTTCAGAAAGTTACTACCTACATATAAAGCGCGAGTTGTTCGGGCTTGTCTCCTGTCGCCGAACATCAGCTACTGATGGCGTTTTATCATCAGATTTTACTCCTGATTATTTTTTACTTATTGCTTTCTCTTCTCCACCACTACTGGAGTTGGCAAAACAAGCATCTCGCTTACCTCTAGACAGTTATGGCGGACTCATGAGTCAACGCTCTCTTTATCGCCTCTCAGGAAGAAAGGAAGCGAACTTAATGTACGTCTTTACTCATGGTCGCAACGCCTTCTCTGTTGTTTAACTTTTTATGACATACAGAGAACACGAAAATGTAACGATAAGAGCCAATATGCTCATTGTTACTAGAACCAATTTGAGGTCCATATAATGACAAGAATCGCTACAACCATCGCACTAGCATTACTATTTTCAGCGGGCTCAACCTTTGCAAACACAGAAACTAAGCCAGAAGAAATGAGTAACGACACTCTGTTAGAGTGTGCCAACGTTTCTAACGCACGTATTGCAGTTCCGGAACACAGAGCGATGTTCAGACACTACTTAATGTCTGAGAGAGACTACAGCTTTGACCAGCTATCGTCTGCCGAACTCGAATTTAAAGCAGCAGATAAGAATGAGTCTGAAGTAGAGAACATCTACAAGTCTCAGTGCAAAGAAGTTGGCGAATACCTATATAGCATTGGCTATTAAATTCGAAACCCTAACGACACTCAAAAAGAAAGGCGCAATGTATGCGCCTTTCTTTTTACTGACAAAAGCCTGTCGATTAGATGTCTAATCTGCATACAAGCTTAAAAGTGCAAATCAAGTAAACTTACTGAGAAAACTCAGACACATCCTTGGGTTTACAGAACGCTCGACGTGCTTTAACAAACAAGAAACTAAGCACTCCAATCACAAGAGTAATTATGGGGGCCGCCATTAATAGCATTGTGATTGCTTTGCTCATATTTTCCGGTAGCAAAGGAAGTAATGAACCGAAACCGCATAATATCAGCGTCCATAAAATCGCACTCAGCCACGCAAAGTAATGGAATTTACTAATACGTTTCACTCGCAACCCCATCATTAATGGCAATAGGGAACGAACAACCGGAATAAACCGCGCGCACAAAAGCGCAATCAATCCATGTTTACTGAGTAATACGTCGACTTGTTCCAAACGCTTTTGAGGAACCGCACTCACCCAGCCTTGGACCTTAGGTAAGCGATTTAGCCACTTGCCTTGTAAATAAGCCGCCCAACTTCCCAACCCCGCACTAACAGCTATCACCAACATGATCATAATTGGGTCAAGGACGCCAACCGCCGCCAGCGTACCGGATAATACGACGACACTGTCGCATGGGAAAGGTGCAGCAGGAATAAAACCACTTTCCAAAAAGATAATCACAGCAACAACAAAATAAACCAAACCTGCACTGCCTGGCGCCATTAACGCCGTGAAATCTTGATGCCAAAAAGCACTCAAGACCTGAATGATCAAATCAAACATAAACCGCTCCTAAGCATAATTAACCAAAAGTTGCAAAAACATGGAATGTGTTAGCGAGCATGTATAAAGCGGTATATGAAATTCGATTCTTTTCTCACTCCGATTCTGTATTTAAAGTGAGTAAAAATACTTTCAATACAACAACCTAAAGCCTCATTGCCGATGCGTTTTAGCCGCTTCATCGAGTAAATTGCCGAACGATGCGCCCACCATGCTACATCAAGCATTTCAAACCATTCGGGTTCTACATCGTCGTTCGAGCTCATTTCCTTAGCATGGCTAACCCTCAATCTATTCCGGCTGTTTAAGCTCGGATAGTCTTGTTGTACTGGAGAGATAGGATGTTCTGAAAAGTGCTTCGACTTAGCGTCAACAGCAATATTCTGGTTATGAAAGGAAAGAAAATTTGGGTGTGAGTGCGCAAGGCTCATGCTCGGAGCCAACAAGCAGAAAAGTAGTCCGAGTAAAGCAATCAGAGTCGTACGCACAAAGGTAACCAGAACCAAAATGATAAGTTCTTTTAACCCTGTGCGTAACTATTGGCAATTAGTATTCTTAATCGTTAAGAATACTAATTATTTTTCACCGTAAGGGTAGCTTTCAAACATCTTCGCGATTTCTTCTTGGATGAGAGATTCTCTTTTCTCAGAGCTCATTGACTCAGACAGTTTACGACTTGAAACGCCTTTCCAAACGACTTGATTAGCCTTTGCATCAACCAGTTCAACCACCAACTTCCCATACTTACGTTCTTTATATCTTTCTGGGCTTGAAGTGATCACACCAAAGCTATTCCAGCCATAGCCAAAGCTCACCGACGATCCTGAAGAAACAAGCTCGGATTCTTCTACGATATCATGATGTACGTAAAGGTCACCGCCACTATTTACCTTAATTAAACCCTTACCCTCAAGCTGTTCAGCAAGCCCTTGCTCAATACGTCGACCATCAATACTGGTAGGAGCTTCCGCCTGAGCACCGAAGTCAAACGTTCTGTAAGCTGAAAAGTCGGCTTGTTTATCCACATCGGTTGTAACGGTAGTACAAGCAGATACCAGCATCACCACCAGCCCTAATATCAAACCTCTCATCATGTTAAATCTCCTTTGGTTAAGCTGACTGTTTCAGCAGAATTACCCTGTGTTATACATACGCATCAACAGTAAAAAGTAATCATTTCAATATTTAGTCTTGACCATGAAACGTGACTGTTCAATAAACGAGATTAACCTTTACACAGAAAATCTTGAATATCATCAACATCTAAACACCTAAGAATTCGGTGTTTACGACCTAATTGGAAGCCTCTAAGCTTAGTAGCGAAATCGCGAGTGCCACAAAAAACCAGAGACAATGAACACTTTAACATCAGTCCGCTACTTTTTTAGGCAACTGACAAACATTTGATGAGAAAAGACTTTTCTTTTTCGTCCAGTGTGGCATATTAACTGAGTCCTATCGATGCGCGGGCATCGTATAATGGCTATTACCTCAGCCTTCCAAGCTGATGATGCGGGTTCGATTCCCGCTGCCCGCTCCAATCTCTTTATCCCAATTTACTCATAAAAATCCGATGGCGGAGCGAACAAACGGCGGCAGCGTTGTTTCCATGATAAGTTTGGTCGAGTTACGTCATAAAACATGTCTTTCCATTCTGCAAACGTCACACGGATGGGATTAAAGCTGTTTACAGGTTTAGAAACCCCATACCGAACCGTTTCCACCTCTGGTTCAAACGTTCCGAACATTCGATCCCAAATAATTAATACACCCGCATAATTTTTGTCGATGTACTGACGGTTCACACCATGATGAACGCGATGATGAGACGGCGTGTTAAATACCCACTCTAGTGGC
The DNA here is from genome assembly GCF_033344345.1 of Vibrio sp. 1978. Taxonomy (NCBI): domain Bacteria; kingdom Pseudomonadati; phylum Pseudomonadota; class Gammaproteobacteria; order Vibrionales; family Vibrionaceae; genus Vibrio; species Vibrio sp. 1978. The sequence goes on along the minus strand of NZ_JAWPOP010000016.1, from coordinate 89,346 downwards.
CCGAGCGAACGAATTGATTGGGTGTGAACAAAAAACTGTAAGCCCAGATTAAACAACACAACGAAGACAACCCATTTTGGCTCAAAACCAATAATCACCAAGGGCAACCAAAAAATCCACATCCCCGCTAGCGGATACATTAAACTTTGACGAAAGGCGGTACTGAAGTTCATTCTTTCCGAACTGTGATGAACAACGTGCGCGGCCCACATCCAACGAATACGATGGCTAGCCCGATGAAACCAGTAATAGAAAAAATCTTGCAGGACAACAAGTAAAAGAAAAGCTGAGACGCTCATTTCGATATCAAACAAACGCCAATCGAACCACCACAAATACAACTGAGCAATCAGTAAACCCGTGAGTATGTCTGTCGCTTGGTGTAAGCCCGCAAGAACAAAATTACACGCTACTTCAGGGAAGTAATACGTCGCGCTTTCAGGCAAGCGTCCCCTTCTTTGTCCGAACCAATATTCGGCAAGCATGCAGAAAAAGAAAACTGGAGCCAGAATCATCAGAAGTAATTCTGGGCGGTCCATCAACTGCGTCCAATCCATTGTGTTTCTACCATTTTGCATAGTGATCTTCAGTAAGACCCATAACTTCTTCTAACTGATGTTTGATGCCATTTCCATCGATAAGATAGCCAGAGAAATAACCGATATACTGACGAAAGTTACTTTTGAGAAGCCAAAAATTTTTCTTCTCTGAGCGTCGATTCAAAGGCGTGAACTGTAAGTTAACTCGTTTATCTTCAGACGTAATATGCCACTTTTGCCCTTCATCACTTCGTGAAAACTGAAACTGCACAGGTTGCAAAAAGTGACGCTGACCATTAATCCACAATACATTTTCGCAATAGCCAGTTTCATTAACGCCAGCTGCCAAGTTCAACCCCAGACGCCTGTCATCCTCAAAGCAATTGATACTCGCCCAGCGCCAACTTGTTTCTCGCCGCATGTACCCAGCGGAAAAATCGTAACCAGCAGCCACCTCTGAAAGATCTTGCTCTTTTCCTAATATGAACAAGTTACCGTCTACTGCTAACGCATTGTGCTTCTGAGTATATGTCCAACCCGCATAACCTGTTGGCGTACACAACATTAATGGCAAACTCATGTTTTCTGGACGTAAATAGAGATCCGCATTGACTGACTCTGTCACAAAGTGGACGTGCCAAATACCATCCTTAATAGAAAACTGAACTCTTTTGTTAGCAAGATGGGCAAGACTGCACCAACTGGAAGGCTGAGTTTGATAACCTATATTAAAAGGTTTCAACCATTGTTGCTCAATCAACTTATTCTTTTTAATATCAAACAGGTAGCAAAAGCCGGATGCTAAATACCGTATATCAGCAATCGCTACTCCAATGACGTAATCAGGTGTGACCAAATTGACGAACTGAAACTGCTTATAATCGCGGTAACGGCGCCACTTAGACACTGGCTTATCCATCTCATCGAGGTAAGTAAATTTATCTAGCTGTAACGATGTTGGAATTCCATCAAGGTGGCCAAACGCTGGTAGACCATTCTGCTGAATAAACGAGTTCAGAACCTTAAGCTCATCCATATAGTTGTCTTTTCACAAGTTATCACACACAAACTTTAACATGACGTTAACATAAACAATTTGCGTAACTGCACAACAACATCGACTAAAGTGATTTCTGCTTGTTATATGTGAAACTGATCACTCAACCACCCGCTTACTTAGCTCGCCCTACCTATCTCAACCAACACTGCCTGGGTTAGAAGCTGCACATTCTCATCCGCAGGAAAGACCACTACAACCATTGAATCTTGGTCAAAATCACTATTTAATGGAAATACATTCATATAAACTGATTGCTTATTCACATCAAGGAAGAAATCTATGTCATACATACACGATACTATTGTTGCGTTGCAACACAGTAGCCCTGCGCAAAAAGAATTTTACCAAGCGGTAGAAGAAGTATTAACTTCTCTCGCGCCGGTAATAGAAGGCAATAATAAATATAAGGAACAAGCGATTATCCAGAGGATCGTCGAGCCAGAACGTCAAATCATGTTTCGAGTTCCTTGGGTTGATGATGCTGGAAATGTACAAGTAAACAAAGGTTATCGAGTTGAATTCAACTCTGCTTTGGGGCCGTACAAAGGAGGATTGAGATTCCATCACTCAGTCAATGCGAGCATCATAAAATTTCTCGGCTTTGAGCAAATCTTTAAAAACGCACTGACTGGCCTTCCTATCGGTGGCGGCAAAGGCGGTTCAAACTTCGATCCTAAAGGAAAATCCGACGGCGAGATCATGCGATTTTGCCAATCATTTATGAACGAGTTGTACCGTCATATCGGTCCTGCCACCGATGTTCCCGCAGGCGATATCGGCGTCGGGGCGCGCGAAATTGGCTATATGTTTGGTCAATACAAACGATTGACGGGGCGCTACGAAGGTGTGCTTACAGGCAAGAGTCTGCTTTGGGGGGGCTCACTCGCCAGAAAAGAAGCGACAGGATATGGCGCCGTCTATTTTGCAGAATGCATGCTCAACGACCGCAACGATTCATTGAAAGGGAAAACTTGCCTCGTTTCTGGTGCTGGCAACGTGGCTATCTACGCCATTGAAAAACTGTACCATATGGGAGCAACGCCGGTTACATGCAGCGACTCTCGAGGTACGATCTATCATGAGCACGGTATTGATCTTAAGCTCCTCAAACAACTGAAAGAAGTGAAAAGAGCAAGCTTAGAAGAATATTTAGAAACTTACCCTGAAGCAGAATACACACCAGAGGGCGACTATCCTAATGAAGGGCATGCTGTTTGGCGATATCAGGCTGATGCTGCCTTCCCTTGTGCGACTCAAAATGAATTAACGTCAGACGACGCACTGGCTCTTATCGAAAACGGATGTATTTTGATTAGTGAAGGGGCGAACATGCCAACCACCCGTGATGCTGCCAATATTATCGTGGACTCGGACATAGCTTATGGGCCTGCCAAAGCAGCCAATGCAGGCGGCGTTGCAACCAGTCAACTTGAAATGGCGCAAAACGCCAGCATGCAAAACTGGACGTTTGAACAAGTGGATAGTCAGTTGCAAACCATCATGAAAAATATTTTCATCAATGCAAACGAAACCAGTAAAGAGTTTGGCCAACCTGGAAATTTAGTTTTAGGCGCCAACATTTCAGGCTTTAGAAAAGTCGCTGATGCAATGATTGAGCAAGGTGTCGTCTAGATGAACGAGCCAGCAGGATGACTGCTGGCTTAATATAACTCCGCAATAGGCCGCGCTTTTTGATAAAGAGCTCCACTTAATTCGCAATAAGCGTTGTCACTTCTGTTTTAACGGAGTTGGCGATAAAGCAATTCTCATGGGCCATGTGGTGCAGTTTTTCTAATTGAGATGGTGTCGGTTGTTTTTCACCTGAAAATGTTATCTTAGGGTTTAACGTTACCTTTGATACCCACTCTTTTCCGTTTTCGCCTTTTTCAAGCTCCCCTACCGCTTCATCGAAGTAACTGTCCACAACGTAACGCCGCTTTGCTGCAATAGACAGGAAAACGAGCATATGACAACTAGAAAGTGCCGCGACAAACGCTTCTTCTGGATCAACGTTTTCTTCTACGGATAGTGGTAATGGTACTACGTGGGGAGATGGAGATGCTGGGACTTGCAACCCTCCATCAAATTGCCAAATGTGTGCCCTACTATACTTATTATCCTTAAACTCTTCGCCAGCTTTACGATGCCATTTGATTAAAGCGGAATGCTTACTCATTCTAACTCCCTGATTTTCCGACGACGAATCAACACTATCCGTCCTTGCCACAGTAAACCACAACAAAATGAGTTAAGGAAAGCATCGCACTCACAGGGACTATAAAATCTGTTGAGGATCGGCATTGTTCTTCTGGATATCATCCAAAAGTCTATGAGACTGATGGATGTTGACCTGTAACCGATTGATCAGCATCTGCAACTGCTCAATCTCGGGACTTTGGTTGGCTTTAAGTTGAGTTTCCAGGGCCTCCGTTTGGCTCGCCAAAATAGGTAAACTTAGGTTCAGTGCCATCCCTTTCGTTTTGTGCAACGTCAGCTCTAATGAAGCAAAGTCTTCAGCCATAAAGTATTCAATAAGCTCATCAACAGATGTCTCAAAATCGACAATAATGCTTTTTAGCAGCTCGTCGAGCGCTTCTGGCTCATCTCGTAAAGAAGCAAACATGCCTGAGCGGGAGAGTTCTTCCTCTGTTAACCTTAAGTTCTCGATTGGCTTACGCTGCAACTGAAGCACATTGCTGTCACTCGTTAGTGGCGGATTCTGTTTCGGTTCGAGTCTGGCGGCAAACTGTTTGAGAGCGTCTGAAAAGCTCTCATGCTGTAGCGGTTTCGTAAGCACATGGTCTGCTCCTGCTTCAATAAAGCTATCGTGAGCTTCACGAAATACGTCTGCCGTGTACGCAAAGAGTAATGTCTTGATACCTAACTCTTTTCGGATAACGCGTGTCGCCTCAACGCCATTCATCTCGGGCATATGGTTGTCCATCAAGATCAGGTCGTACTCGTTCTCTTTCGCCTTTTTAACCGCGATTAATCCATTTTCTGCAACATCCACTTCATGCCCAAGCTTTTCGCAAAACCCCTTTGCCACAATGGCATTCACACGGTTATCATCAGCAAGTAGTATCTTTAAATGGTGTGATTTTGCGCGAGGTTTCGGTGCTTCTTGCTGCTTTTTCGGAGCAGATTCTACCCAAGGAATCGGCAACTCAACGATAAATTGACTTCCAACGCCTTCTATACTCTTCAGAGTAATATGGCCACCCATCAAATCGGTTAGTTTTTTGACGATGGCTAACCCAAGCCCTGTTCCGCCGAACCTTCGAGTCGTTGATGAGTCTGCTTGCTCAAACGAGTTAAAAATATGCTCGTGCTTGTCTGGCGCAATACCAATACCGGTGTCGCTCACGCGCATGACCAACAACTGATTCGATTCATCTAACTCAGTTCTAACCAGCACGTGCCCTTCATTAGTAAACTTCACCGCGTTACCGGCGAGATTAAACAAGATCTGTCGTAAACGCGCACAATCCCCAGTAAATTCAGTATATTCAGAAATCTCGTTTTCCAAGATTAACTCGATATTTTTTTCATCAACAAGTGGTTTTATTGCGCTACACACCGGAGAAAGCACTTGATCGAGCTTAAACTTAGCTTGCTCAAATTCCAGTTTGTTTTCTTCAACTTTAGAAAAATCCAAAATATCGTTGAGGATAGTCATCAGATGCTGGCCAGAGTCAAGAATAACCCTAATGTGCTCTTTCGTCGTCGGCTCTTTGGTCTCTTCTGCAATCATTTGAGAAAGCCCTAGTACGCCATTCATCGGCGTTCTTAGTTCGTGACTCATTGCAGCGAGAAAATTTGATTTCGCTTTTGCCGCTCGCTCGGCTTTGTTTCTCGCCTCTTCAATTTCAAGATTCAACTGTTTTAAGTTATGCATTCGGTGATGCGACTGATAAACAAACGCGCTAACTAGAAACATCACCGCGATAAATACAAACAGCCACGTAAAACGCGCCTCACTTTGAGCAATATTGAGTAACCGATGCTCTGAGCTTTCGACAAACTCAATATAAGTGTGATCAAGCAGTTCATTCGTCAGCAATTCAATTCTTTTATCACTCGTTTGAAGCCGTTTAAGGAAGTTCGCTTCCTTTTCACTCTCAACTTCAGTTTGTGTTAGAAGCAACTGGTTGAGAAATTCAAAATAACGACTGCCACCCAATGATTGGCCGCGCTCGGTAGAAACATCTTGCTGATATAAATTGAACAACATGAGTAATGCATACCGATTTTCTACCTGAACACCAATTAACATATCAAGCTTCAACGTTGTTTGAAGCACTCGCTCCTTAAACTGTTCAAGCGTATCCCTAACTTTTATACGATTGGGTGTCACGGGAAACCAAACAGATGCCTTTGATGATTCCAACAGTGCCTGTGCTGCGATTTCTATCTCTACTAAAGATGTTGTTAACTCATAGTTTTTCCTATCTTCAACGGCATATCGGTTCACGATAACATCACGCTCTTCAATCAACTCATGTCCGATATTCATTAGCCCTGCATGAAATTCTTGAGCGTTTTTTGAATTCATATACGACATATACGCCAGTGTGCAGCACGTCAGTATCCCAATAAAAAAGCAAAAGTTGATCAGTTTGAATTTATTCATTTTCCAACACCTCTAAAATTATGGGTCTAGGTGCTGTCAACGACTGCAAGAATGCTTCAATGTCCGCGACATTCTCATCGTTCATCGTTATACCGAGCTGGGTTTTAGCCATGATTTGTATCGCGTCGGATAACTTATCGACTTGCCCATTATGAAAATAAGGACTCGTTAGCGCGACATTGCGTAAACTGGCTACTCTAAAATAGAATCGCTCTTCATCTTCTATCGTAACGAGTTGCCTGCCCGAGTCCTCTACTACTGGCTTATCCTTGAAATAGGCGAACCTTTGGATCATCGCTCCGCCGATATTTTTGCCCTGATGACACTGCACACAACCTGAAGTCTGAAATGTTTTCCAACCTCTGATTTGCTGTTCACTCAGTACATGCGTGTAACCCAATAAGTAAGCATCGAATGGTGCGCCAGGCGTCTGCAGCCCTTCAACAAACTCCACAATAGCGGACTTGATATTATGAACGTTAATCGGCAATTCACCGTCACGATTAAATAGAGCTTGATAATGTTCACTCTCTTTTACATATTGCTGTATTGTTTGCCAGTTTGAGTCCATTTCCATTGGATTATGGATTGGACCATCAATCTGAGCCATCAAGGTGTTTTCCGTACCATCCCATAAAAAACGATAATTTAACGCCGCATTAAACACTGTTATAGAATTTCTAATTCCATCACCTTTCACCCCCGTAGAGACTGGTGTATTTTCAGCGCCATTGGTTTGCAGATTGTGGCATGTCGCGCAGCTGACATTACCATTTGACGATAATTGAGGATCGCGGAAGAGATGCCAGCCAATTCTCGCTAGCTTAATATCTACATTAGGATCACCCTGTATGGGCTGAACTAGAGAGATATCACCTAACATCTTCGCGTTTCTTGCGATTGTTGTTTGGCTCAAAATGAGTGTTACAACAGCTAGTGCGATTGCGCTGAATTGCCTCATCAACTACATACCTTAAACTTGTCATTGATATGAATTTAGTTGCATTTTGGCATTTTTTCCACCGACAGGAAGTTGAAAAACCGAGTTAAGTATTGCTTTGTTTAAGGCTTTGGTTGAAGAGGGAGTAATAAGGCGAATAGGAAGAAACCTATCGCCTTATGAGTAGCTAACGTATTGAAATCTGAGTTTAGTGTAGAAAAGCCAAAAACCGTTGAAACCAAGTCACCTCTCCATACGAGATCAGATCGAAAATAGTAAAGAATACGGCACAGATAACGGCCAACTTAATCAAACGCTGAACAATAAACATAAACGTCACAATTACCAATAATTTGCTTTAGTTTACTATCTCACACAGCGTTTATATATAAAAAAGTAGTCTCCTAATTAGCCTCGGCAACTTATTCATTAGAACCTATACTCAAGCATCTCTAAGTTATTTGGATATACTTGAATTAGGATTTCAAAAAGTCCCTGTGACCACACAAGGAGGACTGCATGAAACGACTATGGATATGGTTCTTACCTTTACTCTTGATGGCCAGTCAAGCACTGGCGAATACCGTTTGGATTGTTCCTGTCAAAGGCGCTATAGGGCCTGCTACTAGCGACTATTTATCTCGTGAAATAGAAGAAGCTCAACTAAACGGTGTCAGTTTAGTGATCTTAGAGATGGACACACCAGGCGGCTTAGATAGCGCAATGCGAGATATTATTCATGCGATTACCACCTCCTCGACTCCCATTGCGACTTGGGTCGGCCCATCTGGTTCTAGAGCCGCCAGTGCCGGAACATACATCTTGCTCGCTAGTCACGTAGCCGCCATGGCTGAAGCGACAAACCTCGGAGCTGCAACGCCCGTCGCGTTAGGTGGTGCGCCTCAACCTCCTTCATCGGATGATGGCAAAGATCAAAACGCGGAAGAAACGCCAGAAGGAACCAACGAAAGCTCAGAGAAAGTTCCCGCTAAAACCGCAATGGAGAAAAAGGTAATTAACGACGCCAAAGCCTACATTAAAGGCTTAGCAAAACTTCATGGACGAAATGCAGAATGGGCAGAGAAAGCAGTAAGCGAGGCGGCGAGCTTGGATGCAACAGAAGCATTAGAATTAAACGTGATCGATTACATCGCCAATTCGCCAGAAGACTTAGTCAAAGCCATAGATGGGCAAACTGTTAAAGTAAACAATCGCACTGTGACATTGTCACTTGAAAATCCAACATGGGTTGAAAGAACGCCAGATTGGCGAGCAGAAATGTTAGCCGTTATCACCAACCCAAACGTTGCCTACATTCTAATGCTCATCGGCATCTACGGTTTACTTCTTGAATTTTACAACCCAGGAATTGGCTTACCCGGTGTGCTAGGTGGGATTTGTCTGCTTCTTGCCATGTACGCACTACAAATGATGCCCGTCAACTACGCAGGTCTTGGTCTGCTGTTACTCGGTATTGCACTAATGATAGCGGAAGCATTCAGCCCGAGCTTTGGTATTTTGGGCTTAGGCGGCGTTGTCGCCTTTGTTCTCGGTTCAATATTTCTCATGGACAGTGAGTTACCAGGATTCCAGGTCGCCCTTCCTTTGATTTTTGGTATTGCCATATTTTCCGTAGCTCTAATCGTGCTGACTGTCGGCCTGCTGCTTAAAATTCGTCGCCGGCGTGTAACGACGGGTTTAGAGACATACCCTGGGAAGGTCGCCGTGGTAAGCGATGACTTTATCGATGGCGAAGGACGCGTTCAACTCAACGGTGCGTTATGGCGAGCTAAAGCCAAAGACCATCAACAATTCAAACAAGGTGATCACGTCACCATTGTTAATGTTAAAGGGCTGACCTTAACTGTGATGCCTGATGACCGCCAAAATAAATAGGAGGCGCTTTATGATGCTCTATACCGTTGCGGTGATCGTGGTGCTGCTGTTCGCACTAGCGACCCAAATGTTCAAGGTTTTGAGAGAATACGAACGTGGGGTTGTGTTCTTTCTTGGTCGATTTCAAGAAGTCAAAGGACCTGGTTTGATCATCCTTATCCCATTTATTCAGCAAATGGTGAGGGTTGATTTACGTACTGTCGTTTTGGATGTGCCGACACAAGATTTAATTACCAAAGATAACGTTTCTGTGCGCGTCAACGCGGTCGTTTATTTTCGCGTAGTCGATCCTCAAATGGCGATTAACAATATTGAAAGCTACAGCGATGCCACCAGCCAGTTAGCACAAACCACGCTGCGCTCGGTATTGGGTCAGCATGAACTCGATGAATTGCTATCAGAGCGAGAACGCCTCAATAAGGATTTACAATCCATTCTCGATCAACAGACTGATGACTGGGGAATCAAGATTGCTACGGTTGAAGTCAAACATGTTGATTTAAATGACAGCATGGTCAGAGCCCTAGCCCGTCAGGCAGAAGCAGAACGTAACCGTAGGGCGAAGATCATTCACGCTACTGGTGAGTTAGAGGCTTCAAATAAATTAAAAGAAGCAGCGCAAATGCTCAACGAAGCACCGAATGCACTGCAATTACGTTACATGCAGACACTCACTGAAATCACTACAGACAAAACATCCACTATTATTTTTCCAATGCCGATCAATCTTGTCGAAGCTGTCAGTGATATCGCCGAAGCGGTGAAAAAGAATAAAGAGACACAAGATAAGTAAGATTCTGCCCCTAGGAAGTAACGACCACTCACGTTACTTCCTTATTTGGTACTCGCTTTAAGGATGTGCCCATCTTCTTTATCACATTCTTGTTTCATTACTTCTAAGCCCGTTTTAAAGCATGTTCGCCAAGCGGTTTCAACATCGGCATCGTACCCGGAATCACACTGTCGAACCGTTTCTAACAAACTCTCAAGCCAAACATCAAAATCCTGCGGCTCTATACCAATATCTGCACTTGCATGCTTTTTCCCATACTTTTCCACCATTTTGTGCGCTTCGGTCGAGGTATCTGCCATCATAAAAAATACGATAGACCCTCTAAGCATTCTCACTTGTTGGTGCATGTCTATACCGTCAAACTTCTGTCTAAAGTTGGCACTTTTCGACCATAAATTTTTGTAGAACAAGTCGAAAAACTCCTGATCTGAAGTACAACGTTCATAGCTATCATTAAAAACTTCAATCACGTTCATGTTGCTTTCCCCTACGCCTCAATATGAGTTTAATTTAATATCAAATAAAAGCTTCCAAATAAGGACTTTTAAGTTTCAAATCGATCAACTCACATCGATTTTCAACAAAAAGTAAAAAGTGATTTAAATAAACACCCTCTTATCAATGAAAAAATATCCATTATCATGAACCCATATTCGAGGTACGCATGGTTGTCGATGCTAGTGCATCCTCATCTGTCATCACATAAAGAGGATATAAACGTGTCCCATCAAATCATTACCGATCTAAATAGCCGTTACACTGCAAAAAAATATGATGAAACCAAGCGCGTTTCTCAAGAAGACATGGCGATAATCAAAGAAGCACTGCGTTTGTCGGCGTCTTCTATCAACTCACAACCATGGAAATTCATCGTTATTGAAAGTGATGAAGCGAAGCAACGTTTCCACAATACGTTTGCAAATATGCATCAGTTTAACCAACCACACGCGAAAGCCGCATCACATACGATTCTGTTTGCTTACGATCCTAAATTTACTAAAGAGAAATTTGCGAAGCGTGTGGATGCAGAAGTAACATCTGGCCACTTGCCAGCGGAGATGTACAACAACTTTATGGGTGCTTACGCTTTTGCCGATGCAAATACGGACGAAAATGGCTTCAACGGAAACTGGACAAAAGCACAAGTCTATTTGGCACTAGGCAACCTACTACACACATTGGCACGACTAGGCATTGATTCAACACCGATGGAAGGTGTCGATCCGGCTCTGATTGGAGAAGAGTTTAAAGAAGAGCTCGAGGGCCATATTTGTGAAGTTGCGCTGGCAATTGGCTACCATAAAGATGGGGAAGATTATAATCATGGTCTTCCAAAAGCACGCCTTGCAATGGATGACGTAATTACGACTCTATAGTCGACCATTGTCTTAGCTTAGCGACTTAAATCATTGTTTAAACTAAAAAGAGCCGCATTAATGTGCGGCTCTTTTTTACTTGGTTCTGCGTCAACGTTACGCAACTTGCTCTGACTTAAAATTACCAAGCAATGCATCGTAAAGCTCATTGTCGCTTAACACACCAACCAACTTATTATCTTCAACCATAAGCAGAGGCTGATTGCTACGCTGTTTAAGTTCAATCGCTTCTCGCATACTGATTTCTGGACTAACCTGAACCAGAGAGTTTTCATTAACTTCGTCAAGGTTCGAAGAGTCGCTCTTCCATTGAATCAACGATTTATCTTTATCCGCTAAACTTAACCCCTTGCTCTCTTGTATCACCCAAATATCTTTGTCAGGGCAAATCAGAACACGCGTATCTTCGCGAACCAAATCGTCACGCATTAAGGAACGTCCCTTCAGTACATTTAATGGATTAGTGTGAGCAACAAAGTCCGCCACATAATCGTTTTCTGGAGCAAGAATGATCTGTTCTGGCTTGCCATGTTGAATCAGCTTTCCTGATTCCATAATGGCGATGTTGTTGCCGATTTTAAGCGCCTCATCCAAGTCGTGACTTACAAAAAGAATGGTTTTGTTTAGCTTTTCTTGAAGCAGAATCAATTCATCTTGAAGCTGAGCACGAATCAATGGATCAAGTGCTGAAAACGGTTCATCCATTAACAAGATATCAGTGTCCATCGCAAACGCTCGCGCTAGGCCAACACGCTGCTGCATACCACCAGAAAGCTCGTGCGGGAATTTGGTTTCCCACTCAGATAAACCGACCATTTCGAGCTGTTCACGCGCCTTTTTACGACGCTCTGCTTTACCAATGCCTTGCATCTCTAGACCAAACGCTACATTGTCTAACACCGTTAACCAAGGCATCAATGCAAACTTCTGAAACACCATGGACACGCGGTGCGTACGAAGGTGGCGCAGTTTCTGTTCGTCACAGTTAGAGAGCTCAACCATATCGTCGCCATCTTTAATTTTCAGAGAGCCACGAGAAATATCGTTCAATCCGTTAACCGTTCGCAGCAAACTTGATTTACCCGAGCCTGAAAGCCCCATCAAGACACAGATCTCACCCTGTTTCACGTTCAGCGAAACATTATCAACCCCAACCACTTGGCCAGTTTCATCAATGATTTCTTGTCGAGACTTCCCTTGATCTAGTAGTGCTAGCGCCTGTGCTTGTTGCTGACCAAAAACGACATCAAGATTTTTAATAGTAATAGCGTCCATGATTATGCCTCCTTCTGGTTTGGTGCTTTACACAAGCGATCAAGAATGATGGCAACGAGTACAATCGCTAAACCAGCTTCAAAACCTTGCGAGATGTTTACCGTATTCAGTGCGCGTACGACTGGTTTACCAAGTCCATCAGCACCAACAAGCGCCGCAATGACTACCATAGACAGAGACAACATAATGCACTGCGTAACGCCAGCCATAATACTTGGCAATGCCGCAGGTAACTCCACCTTAAACAGTAGCTTCATACGGCTGGCACCAAATGCTTTACCCGCTTCAAGTAGCTCCTCCGGCACTTTAATAATGCCGAGGTACGTCAATCGAATTGGCGCAGCGATAGCGAAAATGATGGTCGAGATTAGACCAGGGACAATACCTAAGCCAAACAGAACCAAGGTTGGAATTAAGTAAACGAATGTCGGGACGGTCTGCATTAAATCGAGTATTGGCCGCAACAAGGTGTATAACCAAGGACGGTGCGCCGCCATAATGCCCAACGGCACGCCAATTAATACGGAAATCGTTGTCGCTGCAAACACAAGGACAAAGGTTTCCAGCATTTCTTGCCAGTAACCAAGGTTGAGAATTGCGAGTAAGGCCAACACGATAAATACGACAAGAGGAATGCTGCGATGTAAGAACCAAGCAATTGCCGCCGTCATAATGATTGGCGCTGCAGGTGGCATCCATTTAAAAATGTCCACCACGAAAAGAATGATCGTTTCAAGTGTAATAGAGATTGCATCGAAAAAACCCGATGCATTGATGGTTAACCAATCGACGCCAGTTTCCATCCATTGGCCCAACGGTAGTTTGTTGTCCGTAATAAAATTCAAAATAAAACCTTTGTGTTAATGAAGCGGGCAAAACTGCCCACTTTTTAAAAAAAACGAGCTCAAATACTGCTTATTAAGCGTTTGTTTTTAAGTAGTTTGTAATAGCTGTTAGCGCATCTTGGCCATCTACCGTTTTCACGCCCTCTAGCCACGCTTCAATTTGCTCTTGGTTTGCATTCAACCATGCTTGCGCTGCTTTTGATGGCTTCTGTTTCTGGTTAAGAATCGCTTCCATCAGTTCATTTTCCATTTCTAGGTTAAACTCTAGATTTTTCACTAGCTGACCTACATTTGGACACTCAGCGAGGTAATTTTTACGTACGTTTGTGTAGACGTTCGCGCCGCCGTAGTTAGGACCGAAGAAGTCATCACCACCCGCTAGATATTCCATTTCAACGTTACTATTCATTGGGTGCGGCGCCCAACCTAGGTACACAATCCATTGATTGCGGCGTGCGGCACGTGATACTTGAGACACCATGCCAGCTTCACTGGACTCAACTAGGCTGAAATCTTTTAGGCCGAATGCGTTGCTATCAATCATTGACTGAATTAAGCGGTTGCCATCGTTTCCTGGTTCAATGCCGTAAATGCGATCTTTAAATTTGTCGGCATGTTTTACTAGGTCAGCGAAGTTGGTTACGCCTGCGTCATAAACGTATTTTGGAACCGCTAGCGTGTACTTTGCGCCAACGAGGTTCGCGCGTACGGTTTCAACAGTACCTGCATCACGGTATTTCGCGATATCACCTTCCATCGTTGGCATCCAGTTACCTAGGAAAATGTCGATATCGCCATTAGCCATAGAGGAGTAAGTTACAGGCACAGACAGAAGATCAGTCTTCGTTTTGTACCCCAACCCTTTAAGTAACTCTGATGTAACGGCAGTGGTCGCAGTGATGTCAGTCCAACCTACATCTGCGAAACGAACCGTTTCACATTGGTTGGCGTAAGCGCCTGTTGCTAAAGTACTTAGTGCAATTGTTGAGAAGATTTTTGTCATCTTAGACATGTTGAATTCCTTGTAATGATTACTGACTTTTTCATTTTATGAGATCGAATCGAGATCTCTTTTTGGCGGATGCATTCGTTGCATCTCTTGCCAGTCCGGTGCAATCCAAACTGGTACGTTGTTCGACGTTTCTAGGGCGTTATCCAAAATCATGTCCGCGGCGCGTTCTGCCACCATAATCGTTGGCGCATTTAAATTACCGTTCGGAATAGTTGGGAAAATAGAAGAGTCCACCACACGCAAGCCTTGAATACCGCGTACTTGGCATCGCTCATTTAAGACGGCTAATGGGTCATTATCTGCGCCCATTTTGCAGGTACAAGATGGATGGTAAGCACTCTCGACGTTTTGCTTCACCCATTCATCAATCTGTTCATCCGTTGTGATGTTCAGACCGGGTTGGATCTCATCCCCACGAAACTCATCCATGGCTGGCTGATTGAGGATCTCGCGAGTAAGGCGAATACAATCACGCCAATCCTGCTTATCTTGTTCAGTGGAAATGTAGTTAAACTCAATCTTCGGCTTATCATTCGGATTCGCAGAGACAACTTCGACCGACCCGCGACTTTCTGGCTTGTTAGGTCCAACGTGCACTTGGAAACCATGACCATCAAAAGCAGCTTGCCCGTCATAACGCATTGCCGCTGGCAAGAAGTGATATTGAATATTTGGCCACTTTAGCCCTTCTCGAGAGCGGATAAATGCACACGATTCAAAGTGGTTAGTCACACCAAGGCCTTTGCGAGTTAATATCCACTCAGTGCCAATCAAGCCCTTGCTCACCAAACCTAATTTGCTGTTGAGCGTGATAGGTTGTTTACAGTGATATTGGAAGTACACTTCTAAGTGATCTTGCAGGTTTTTACCTACCCCCTCCAACGAGTGTTTCACCTCAATGCCCGCTTTTTCTAATACTGCCTTAGGGCCAATGCCTGAAAGCTGCAACAGCTGAACGGAGCCAACCGAACCCGCACTCGAAATCACTTCATTATTCGCAAAACATTGCTGAATTGAACCTGACTTTTCAAATTCAACGCCTACCGCTTTCTTGCCTTCTGCACCAGTTTCTTCTAATAAAACTCGATGAACCGTCACCCTCTTCATTAGGGTGAAGTTTTTGCGTTTTTTAGCGCGGCTTAAGTATGCATTAGAGGTCGAAGCGCGTACGCCTTTGTCGACGGTCATATGCATTGGGCCAAAGCCCTCTTGCTGATAACCGTTGTAATCTTTTGTTTCTGGGTAGCCCGCTTCTTTGCCTGCATCAATAAAAGCTTGGTACAGTGGATTGAGCTTCATATCGTTGCCGTTACATGTGCCGACTGGACCGTGATCGCCCCGATATTCATCAGCACCACCAATCCAAGACTCTGCTTTACGGAAATAAGGCAAACACGACTGATAATTCCAGCCTTTCGCGCCTTCCTCTTCCCACTGGTCAAAGTCACAAGCGTGTCCGCGAACGTAAACCATGCCGTTGATAGATGAGCTACCGCCCAGAACTTTTCCGCGAGGACAATGAAGTTGGCGACCATCCAACCCTTGCTCTTCAACCGTCTCAAACTGCCACGCGTATTTTTCAGTGTTCATCGGGTAAGAAAGCGCTGTTGGCATTTGGATAAAAATACTTTTATCCGACCCACCCGCTTCGAGTAATAGGACCGAATTTTGACCACTTTCACTTAAGCGATCCGCTAACACACAGCCGGCCGAACCCGCACCGACGATGATGTAATCGTAGTGTTGTTGCATTTTTATTCTCCTAGGAGTTAATACTCATCACCGTAGATAAGTGAACGAAATTAGCGTAGGAAAAATGCTTGAGAACAAGGCGGAAATTTTGATAAGTAGTTAACCTACAATCAAAATTGACAACGTAGTTATCGAGCATTTTAACAAGCTAAAGTGGTCAGTTATCTACTATGAGTAGTATCATTTGTAAGGGCTTTCGAAGTCGCTTAGCTGAACCAGAACACTCTTCGTTTGTGTGTAATGTTTAAGGGTTTCGACTCCGTTTTCACGGCCAACACCTGATTGCTTGTAGCCGCCAACTGGCATTTCCGCAGGTGAGTCACCCCATGTGTTCACCCAACAAATACCCGCTTGAATTTGATGGATCACACGGTGCGCACGAGATAGGTTTTGAGTAAATACACCTGCCGCTAAGCCATAATCGGTGCCATTTGCACGCGCAATCACTTCCGACTCATCGCGGAATTTCAGAACTGACATTACCGGGCCAAAGATTTCTTGTTGAACGTGGCTCATGTCATCATCGCAATCGACAAATACGGTTGGAGCAACAAAGTTACCATTGGCTAGGCCATTGTCTGTTACTTTGTAGCCGCCAGTCAGTAACGTCGCGCCACTCGCTTTCGCGGCTTCAATCGCTCCTAGAACTTTCGATTCATGATCTTTAGAGATTAGCGCGCCAATTTGCGTGTTCTCATCAAGCGGATCGCCGACGACTAACAGCTCGGTTCGGGCTTTAAGCTGTGCGATAAAGTCGTCATAAATACCTTCATGGACAAATACACGTGTACCGTGCGTACAAACCTCACCTTGGGTGTAGAAGTTCGCCACCATGGCCGCAGAAACGGCATCGTTTAACTTCGCATCATCAAAAATAATCAGTGGAGACTTACCACCAAGCTCCATCGTTACTTGTTTTAGTGTCTTAGCGCTGTCACTCATGACGACTTTACCGGTGCCTGACTCACCCGTGAATGACACTTTTGCGATATCAGGATGCGCCGTTAGCATCTGTCCTACTCGGTAATCCCCTTGCACGACATTAAATACGCCATCTGGCATGCCCGCTTCTGAATAAATTTCGGCGAGCTTAAGCGCCGTTAATGGTGTTTCTTCTGATGGCTTGAAGATCATTGCGTTGCCCGCAGCCAGTGCTGGCGCCGATTTCCACATCGCAATTTGAATTGGATAATTCCAAGCGCCAATACCCGCGCAAATGCCCAATGGCTCACGACGTGTATAGAAAAACTGATCGTCGCTGAGCGGCTGCTGTTCACCTTGTAGACTTGGAGCAAGGCCAGCGTAGTACTCAAGAACATCGGCACCTGTTGTGACATCAACCGCGATAGCTTCTTGAATGGGCTTACCAGTATCTGCCACTTCCAATGCAGCCAGCTCGTCATTACGCTCACGTAAAATGGCAACGGCTTTGTGTAAAATACGGCTGCGCTCAATCGCAGTCATCGCCGACCATGCAGCAAAACCTTTCTTTGCCGATTCAATCGCTGCTTGAAGATCGTCTTGGTTCGCTTGTTTAATGTTGGCCAATGGCTCACCATTCGCCGGATTGTAAGTGGTGAAGTGTTCATCTGAACACCCGTCGTACATCGCACCATTGATATAGTGTGCTTTCATTTCCATTTTGAAGACCTGTAACTTTTATATTTTTTCAGAATAAAACGTAAGTTGTTTTTCGAGATAATCGTTGATGATGATTCTCGCTCTTTCTGCATCAATGCCTTGCGGGTTGAGCGTTCCGCGCAGCCAAATTCCATCAATAAGTGATGCAATACCATGAGCAACCAATTCAGCCTGCTCTGCATTTAATAATGCTTTGAGTTCTTTTCTTAGGTGGGACAATAGACGTCGTTCGTTGACACGCTGCAAACGCTTGAGCTGCTCGTCATGCATTGAGTACGACCAAAACGCCAGCCAAGTCTTGGCAACTTGGTTTTCTGCCTGATAGCCGACAAAATTACCATCAATGATGGCGTTAATTCTTTGGTGATGAGCATCACTTGGCAGCTCACGTAACTTCTGTGTGATAGTGGACGAAAGCTGACGCAAGATTTCGCGCATCGTTTCCTCCAGCAATCCGTGCTTACCACCGAAATAGTGGTTGATAATCCCCGTTGATACACCGGCTTCTTTGCTGATTAACGAAATACTCGCCGCGTGTAAACCGACTCTATCAATCACTGACATTGTCGCTTTCACAAGCTGCGGTTTTCTGATTTCAGGCATCCCCACCTTTGGCATTTTGCGTCCCTGTTATTTTTAATTGAACGGTTAGTTAAATATAAAATGCCTGAAAATTAATTCGAACTCAAATTATTTTTAAAGAAAAATGTTAGTAAAAAAGGATGAAAAGTTGAGGGTGTACGAAAAATTGCTCGGTAAGAACTTGTCGGGATAACTAGATTTCAGTTTAAGAACAAACAAATAAAGCAAGCAAAATCAGCCACTTAAATGTCGATCCATTTTTAAAACGATGATGAACGAGTTGATTTTTGAACAACAAAAATCTGTGCCACAAAAAATTTATATCGACCACTAATCATTTCACCTGTACATGGTTTGTTTGTACAAAGAATAGACACTCTAGTTTGTTATAGTTTTGTAGACACAAGTGGCATTCGCACTTTGAAGGTGAAGGAGGCAAAAAGAGAGGTTATATTGAACGCCATGAATATGCGATTCGATATCTCCTTAAGCCATTTTTAAGTAATATCGCCAAGTGACTTTAAGATTTTAGATTCAGCGTTTTATATTCGAAGCAAGGATCTCAAAGTCACTTGGCTATCAAAGTAAATGGGAGGGATAAGTTCAGATTCATCGTGCGATGAGCCTGAACTTTTGATTTCTGTTACGCTAGCGAGCGACCTTTCACGCAGTTGCGTCCGTTCGCTTTCGCTTGATAAAGCAATTTATCGGCCTGATCGCAAAGTGATTTAAAGCTCATCTCATTATCTTCAGTGGTAACGACTCCAAAACTACAGGTCACTCTCACTTCTTCTTTCTGTTCCGTAACAAAGCCATGTAGGGATAAAGCGCTACGTAAACGTTCGGCAGTAATAAGGGCGTTTTCATGGTCTGTATTGGGCATAACAACAACAAACTCTTCACCACCAAAGCGAGCAACAATGTCGTTCTCACGTACAGTTTCCTCCAACACTTTGGCAACGCCCGTTAGTACGGTATCTCCAAACACATGCCCATAGGTATCATTTACCTGCTTGAAATAATCCACATCGATTAACGCTAAAGTTACTGGCCCCGATTGTGGCTTATTTGGCACCATTTTCTGTTTATCGAGTTTGCTATCTACCCATTTATTTAAAGCTAGATAACCGTACTTAACTTGCTCGACTTGCTCAAAAACAAAGTGTTGTATTTTTTTTTGCTTAGATTGAGGTACCGGTTTCTCTTTTCGCTCACGCCTCACTTCTACTGGCTTAGTGAACCAGTCCTCTAAAAAACGGCGATTGAACAACCCTGTCAATGTGTCTGTCTTTGCGAGGCGACGCATTCTCAAACGCGAGCGATTGACGACGAGAAATACTACCGCCATCAAAAATAGAACACCGATGAGCGCAAGTAGCGCTTCACCCAATAAGTAAAAAGTACGACGGTTATTTTCTAGCTCCATACGCTGCAAAACATTGTTCCAGTTGAGATCTTCGTTCTCATATTCAAGTCGTTCCAACTCAAATAACGTCTGCTGGCGCTCAAGATTTTCAACTTCTCTTTGATTGCTAAATTGGATAAATTTATCGTGATAGTTACCGTAAGTTTCGAATGCTAGTTTAAAGTCATTGCTTCCCGCATAGGCCATAGCGGCGACTTTTAGTAGCTCCATTTGCTGTTGCTTGACGTATCGACTCTCTATAATCTCCGGCAGCATTGGCGCGATCATCGCTAAAAGTATTTCAAATTGCTGCTGCTCTAACATATATTCGGCTTGTAACAACTTAAATGTTGCCAAATACGCGCTAGACGTTTCTCTGTACTGTAAATTCTCCGCCAGCTTCAAGTGGTTAACCATCTTCTTTTCTTGTTTCGTCTCGCGATATAAAGCTGCAAGTTCAAGGTTAACTCGAAATCTAAAGCGTCCATCACCGATAATTTGAGCCAGCTTTAACGCTCGCTGATATGACGCTATCGCCTCTTCGTATTGGAACTGTGCTTTATGAAGTTTCGCTATCGTCAAAACGCTCAACAACTCATTGAACGACATACGCCTATCCCTAAAATAGCGATATGCTTGTTCCAAAAGCGCCTCAGATCGGTCGTAACCCTGAATTTTGACAAGTACGTCACCTAGCTCTAGTGCTGCACGTTCGACCAGCCCGTGAACACCTGAAGATTCAGCCGCATCCATGGACGACATAAGTGCAGCATAGGATTTTTTAAACTCACCTTGCTCATCGTAATAGCGTCCTTTTAGCAACAGGATTTCTGATTCAAGTTGCTTATCACCATTCTCACGCGATGTTTCCAACAAGCTATCCAACGCAGAAAGCGCGGTATCGATATCGCTCTTTCCAACCATAGTTCGCATCTGAATCAACTTAAACAGGAGATACTCATGGCTCTGTGGACGCACAAGCTCCAATCCTTTTTGAACGACACTCTGACTCTCTTCTACGCGCCCTAGCAGCTCTAAAACCGTGGCCTTGGCAAGCCAGTAACGCACCAACAGCGCTGTTGGTTGGTTTTGTAGTAAAGACTCTTCTTCTAACGCTTCAATCAAAGCTAAAGAACTCTGAGGTAATGCGTAAATTTGATTTTCGATGCCTTCTAACGACTGTAAAAACTTACCTTCCTGTTCCACCTTTTCTGTGGAGGCCTGAACAGAAAAACACAGACACCCCAATAATAGCGGCATCGTCCTAAGCGAATGAAATAGTGACATTATTGCTCTTCCCTAATGGGTAGTTACTTCAGTGTAATTGAGAATTCTGATTATTTATTATTAAGACAACTGAAGGTTATTCAGTCAGCCTCATATTCCCATGTATTTTGCGCTGAATAATAAATCACCATCTTTAGATGCCGAAATAGTTTTCGGTTACAATATGACCAATAAGAATGTTTTTTACACACCAAGAATGACGATCTCGTTAGTGAGACAAAAGATCGTCTTAGTTGTGAGTTGATACATTTACATGACAAGCAATATAGAACTAACCATTCACATTAGAAATAGAATCAATTTTTATACCGTTCGATGAGATAGCAGTCGACCATGCATCCAATACATTTTTCAGATAGAAGCAATAAAAGAAAGGAGAAAATGGAAGGAAGCGGACAATCAAACTCGCTCCCCTTTTTTATGTTGCAGAAGGGGTTACATTCGCATTCCGCCATCGACTTCGAACACTCTTCCGGTCACGAATTCGTTGGTTAACACGTATTTTATGGTCGATGAAATTTCATCCGCCAAACCTAAACGTCCAACCGGAATCATTCCGATTAAACGTTCCATCGCTTCAGGTTTTATTTGGTCTGTCATGGCAGTTTTGATGACACCCGGAGCAATCGCCACTGAGCGAATTCCGAAACGCCCTAACTCTTTCGCCCACACCGTTGCCATGGTGGCTACCGCCGCTTTAGATGCTGAATAGTTGGTTTGACCAATATTCCCGGCACGCGCAACGCTGGATATGTTGATCAGAACCCCTTTGCTATCGGTGTTCAGCATTACCTTGCTCGCTTCACGGCCACACAGGAAAGTGCCTGTTACATTCACATCTAGAACAGACTGAAATTGTTCCAGCGACATCGTGTTAACCTGACCATCTTTGACTTTAATGAACATACCATCACGCATAATACCTGCGTTATTGATAACGCCATTGAGCTGCTTGAAATCTGCCTCAATTTGCTCAAAAGCACTGCACACCTGCTGTTCGTCAGTCACGTTCGTCACATAAAAACGAGCGGTAACGCCGAGAGATTCACATTCCGCTTTCGTTTCAGCCAGTTGCTCTGAATTGAGGTCGATAAGCGCAAGATGAACGCCATTTTCCGCCAGTGACAGTGCCATTTGTTTACCCAGCCCCTGCCCTGCCCCCGTGATCGCAATGACCTTATTTGCTAACTCCATAAGCGCTCCTTAGGCCTGATTTTGCTTTTGGTAGAACTCAAACAAGCTTGAAAAATCTTTTTGCCCGTTGCCCTGACCGTTGTGAAAATTAAACAGATTACGAGCCAAGCTGCCCATTGGCGTTGATGTTTGACAGGCAACTGCCGCTTCCATCGCAAGACCCAGATCTTTAGCCATTAACTGGCTCATAAAGCCGCCTTGATAACCATTGCTTGCAGGCGTATTTTCCATCACACCTGGACAAGGGTTATACAGCTCTAGCGCCCAGTTACGCCCTGAACTTTGCAACATGATGTCGGAAAGCACTTTGGGATCGAGTCCGTTTTCCATCCCTAAATTGAGTGCTTCACAGGTGCCGCTCATCAAAATGCCCAACATCATGTTATTGCAGATCTTCGCCACCTGACCAGCTCCAGCATCGCCTGCATGGAAGATGTTTTTACCCATGTGGCTAAGCACCGCTTTGGCTTGAACAAAGTTCTCTTGTGAGCCGCCAACAATGAAAGTTAACGTACCTGCTGCTGCGCCCGCAACGCCACCAGATACTGGTGCATCAACAAAACTGATACCAAGTTGCGATGCTTTTTCGCCAACCAAACGAGCAGTCGCCGGATCGATGGTGGAAGAATCAATCAGCAAGGTACCTGATTCGACGCTATCTAAGATGCCATCTTGACCAAGATAAACGCTTTGAACGTGTTGGCTCGCTGGCAGCATAGTGACAACCACGTCAACACCTTGTACTGCCTGCTGAACGGAATCGGCACTTGAAGCGCCCAATGCGGTCAACTCCTCAACTGCGTTTGGGTTCAAATCAAATACTTCGACGTTCAAGCCCGCTTTGAGTAGATTCTTAGCCATAGGCGCACCCATGTTACCAAGGCCAATAAATGCAATTTTGTCCATATCGTATTTCTTCCTTGTACTAAAGTGCCGCTATAGCTACCGACGATGCGGTCAGTGGGTATTCTGCTGAGTCAATTGGCGAGAAGAAGCGCTCCAAAACTTGTGGCGTTACGTCAGAAACCGTGCGATGTTGCCAAGTCGGTTGATTGGTTTTATCAATAATCAGCGCACGAACCCCTTCTCTAAAATCACCTTCTAAGCCACAACGTAGTGTTAGGTTAAATTCCATATCAAAACACGCTTTCAAAGAGAGGTTTTGATACTGCGTTAACTGCTGATAAGTGATACTGAGCGACAACGGACTGCCATAGTTCAGTGACTTCTGCGCATTGACGAACCACTTGTTATCAACGTTAGCACGGCTGATTGCATCAACAATTGACGCTAAGTCACCCGAACATAACTGCTCAATCAATTCCGCATAGGGCATCAACATCCCTTCGGTTGGCTCGTCCACGTGTACCGAACGCAGCGTAGTGGCGATTTTTTCGTTGATGTTCGCTTCACCTTTCCAACTTACCGATGCAAGCAGATCCAGCAGCACTTGCTTGTTTTCTGGCTGTGCAATCCATTGGCTTAACCCCAACGCTTTCATATCTGTTGCGTTAATTTGGCAAGCCGTCAAACTTAAGAACAGTGCCAAATGTTTTGGCAACTGGTTCAGGAAGTACGTCGCGCCTACATCTGGGTAAAGGCCAATTTTAATCTCTGGCATTGCAAAGCGTGTGGTGGTTTCTGCAACGCGATGACTTGCTCCCATAAACAGGCCAACTCCCCCGCCCATCAAATAACCATGTCCCCACGCAATGATCGGTTTTGGATAAGTGTGAATAAGATGGTCACAGCGATATTCGAGGTCAAAGAAGGTTTCCATCGCTGAAAATGCAGAATCAAAGTCTTGCTCTTTGTTTTCAAGTGCACGGTAGATCGCTTGAATATCGCCACCAGCACAAAACGCTTTTTCACCTTGAGCATGCAAGAATACCGCGACGATGCTGTCGTTCGATTGCCACTCTACCAGTTGGTTATAGAGCTGCTCGATCATCACGTAACTCAGCGCGTTGAGAGCAGCTGGATTATCAAGCTCCAACACACCAATGGCAGAACCGTCAGCACATTCTATCTGTGAAACATTTACTGTACCTGTCATTTGGCCTCCGCTAGCTGTTTGTCCATTGTGGCTTACGCTTCTGCAAGAAGGCATTCACACCCTCAGTCTGATCTTGTGTATTGAACAGCTGTAAGAAGAGTTCACGCTCCAAGACCAATCCGGCCGCGTGAGTTTGGCTGCGTCGGCCTTGAATAAGCGTTTTGCATGCAGACACGGATTTCGGCGATTGGCTCGCAACACGCTGTGCAAGTTCCATAGCCGCTTCCAGTGCTTGGCCTTTCGCCACCACTTCTTCGACTAAACCAATTTTTTCCGCTCGCTCGGCCGTCACACGCTCACCACACAAGATCATACGCTTCGCCCAACCTTCACCTACCAACGCGGTCAGGTTTTGTGTCCCACCCGCACACGGCAGCAAACCTACCGACGCTTCAGGAAGTGCCATTTGTACTTGTTCTTCTGCGATGCGAATGTCGCACGCCATTGCCACTTCCAAACCGCCACCCATCGCGTAACCATTAATTGCCGCGATGGAAACCCCATCGAATGCAGAAAGCGCTTCAAACGCTTCACCAAATGCGAACGCCATATCTGCTGCTTGCGATTTATCGCCGGATGCAAAGTTGTTGAGATCCGCTCCAGCAGAAAAGAATTTCTCACCTTCGCCTGTTAATACCAACGCATAAATAGAGCGATCATTGCTAAGTTCAATCGCCAACTCTTTTAGCTGATTTAGAGACTCCAGCGTCCAGGTGTTTGCTGGCGGGTTACTAATCGTGAGCTTGGCAATGTGCGCTTCACGTTCCAATTTGATTTGTGCAATCATAATCATTTCGTCCTTTAAACAGTATCAATCTAAACCAGCTCAACGCCCTCGGTGAGTAAACGTCTTGCAACGATCAAACGCATAATTTCGTTGGTGCCTTCGAGGATTTGATGAACGCGAACATCTCTGAAGTGGCGCTCTACTGGATATTCTTTGATGTAGCCATATCCTCCGTGAATCTGCAGAGCTTGGTCACATACCTTAAAGCCAACATCGGTGGCAAAGCGTTTTGCCATTGCACAGTACGCGCTTTTTTCTGCATGTTGGGCATCGAGTTTTGCGGCAGCAAGTCGCACCATTTGACGCGCGGCAACCAGCTCAGTAGCCATATCAGCCAACTTGAATTGCAGGGCTTGGAATTGCGCCAGTGAACGTCCGAACTGTTTGCGTTCAGTCATGTATTGTTTGGCTTCGTTCAGTGCTTGTTGTGCCGTGCCGACGGAACAAGTAGCAATGTTGATTCGGCCGCCATCCAGACCAAGCATGGCAAACTTAAAACCTTCGCCCTCTTCACCCAACAGATAGTCGGCAGGAATGCGGACATTTTCGAAGGTAATCATGCGAGTTGGCTGGCAGTTCCAACCCATTTTGGCTTCTTTTTTACCGTAGCTAATGCCTTCGCAATCAGCAGGAACAACGAATGCAGAAACGCCACCCGCTCCTTCACCACACGAACGCGCCATCACGACCAATACATCTGTATCACCCGCACCCGAGATAAACACTTTTGCTCCATTGAGGACAAACTCATCGCCATCACGCACTGCGCTAGTCGTTAGAGAAGCGGCGTCAGAGCCGGCATTAGGTTCGGTTAAACAGTAGGAAGCGAGCTTTTCACCCGAAATTAGATCCGCGCTAAATTGCTGCGCCACTTCTGCTTTGGCAAAGCTGGTGATCATCCACGTCGCCATGTTGTGAATGGTCATAAACGCAGTAGTCGCGGTACAACCCATAGCCAACTGCTCGAAAATGATCGCCGCATCCAAACGAGATAACCCTAAGCCACCATGCTCTGGCGGCGTATAGATGCTCAGAAAGCCCAGCTCACCCGCCTGACGCAGTACATCTTTAGGGAAGTGATGGTTTTCATCCCACTCGGCCGCATGAGGCGCTAACATTTGGTCTGCAAACTGCTTTGCTACTTCGGCAAACGCGAGTTGATCTTCGTTTAATTCAAAATCCATCTTGAAGTCCTAAGGTCTAATTCGTTGCATTTGTATCCGAGCCAAGCCCACTTAAACGGTGGCGCTTGGCTAGAGGTGTCGCTAATCCAGTAATTAGCTAAGTTGAATGGTCATGTTTGGACCGCTTGGAATGTCATCTTCAAACCAACGCGCGGTGACAGTTTTCGTCTCGGTGTAGAAGCGAACCGCTTGTTTACCGTAAGCATGCAGGTCGCCGTAGAAGCTGCCTTTCCACCCAGTAAATGAGAAAAATGGCAATGGCACTGGAATCGGCACGTTGATGCCTACGTTACCTACTTCGATATTGTGTTGATACTTTCTCGCGGCAGCGCCGTTCGCCGTGAAAATAGACGTACCATTACCAAAGCGGTTTGCATTGATCAGTTCAATCGCTTCATCTAGGTCATCCACTTCCATAGTTAACAGCACAGGCCCGAAAATTTCTTCCTGATAAATCGACATGTCTGTGGTCACGTTGGTAAATAGTGTTGGCCCCACCCAGTTACCGTTCGGAAAGCCAGGCACTTGGCAGTCTGTCCCGTCCAGAACACAATTCGCGCCTGACGCTTTGCCTTCATTAATCAGATTCACCACTCGCAGCTTCGCTTGAGGGCTAATCAGCGGACCATAACCGGCGGTTTCATCATCCCACGCGCCAGGCTGAACCTGAGCTAACGCCTCTTTAAGCTCTGGAATCCATTCTTTGGTTTCGCCGACAAATACGGCAACCGAAATCGCCATACAGCGTTGGCCTGCAGCACCAACTGACGCGCCAACTAGGTTATTGATGACTTGCTGTTTGTTTGCATCCGGCATGATGACCATGTGGTTCTTAGCACCTGCAAATGACTGCACGCGTTTCAGGTTGTCTGTACCTGTTTTGTAGATGTACTCACCAACGGGCACAGAGCCAACAAAAGAGATCGCACGAACAGCTGGATCAGTCAGAATGCGGTCGACTTGCTCTTTGGTCCCGTGAACAACTTGCAATACGCCTTTTGGTGCGCCAGCTTGTTCAAACAGCTCCGCCAGTTTCATTGCCGTTAGTGGCACTTGCTCTGACGGCTTCAAAACAAAGGTGTTGCCACAAGCGATCGCCATCGGGAACATCCACAATGGAATCATCGCAGGGAAGTTAAACGGTGTAATGCCAGCACAAACGCCGAGCGGTTGAATGTAAGAGTAACCATCAATATTGGTCGCGACGTTCTCAACCGTTTCGCCCATCATTGAGCTACAAATGTTCGCCGCTTGTTCTACGACTTCAATCCCACGCCAAATGTCACCCTTTGCATCCGCGAGGGTTTTGCCTGTCTCACTTGAAAGCAGTATCGCCAACTCATCGTGTTGCTCTTTTAACAGATGTTGGTAGCGCAACATCAATCTAGCACGCTCCGGCGCTGCAACTTCTTTCCAGCGTTTGAACGTTTCTGTTGCGCTGGCAATCGCCGCATTCATTTCCGATTCCGTGGCACAAGGTACTTGTGCAATCACTTCGTTGGTTGCCGGGTTGGTTACATCTAGCCATTGTTTTGAATCGGAGATGGCAAATTCACCACCGATATACTGCTTTACTTGTTCTGTCATGATGACATCCTTGTATTTTTCAGCTTGTTACTGACTACTGTTATGTAAGTGAAACTTTGTTGAGAGTGATTTAGCAGATTTCAATCGCGATAGCGGTAGCTTCGCCGCCGCCAATACAAAGCGATGCAACGCCACGCTTACCACCAGTTTGTTTTAGCGCATGAATCAAAGTGACAAGGATTCGATTGCCACTTGCGCCTATTGGATGCCCCAGCGCACACGCCCCTCCGCGAGGGTTCACTTTGCTCTCGTCCAGTTCGAGAGCTTTCACCGCGTATTGAGTCACGACAGCAAAAGCTTCATTGATTTCCCAAAGGTCCACGTCTGATTTGTCCCAGCCCGTTTTTTCCAGCAGCGATTCAATCGCGAAGACTGGTGCGATGGTGAACTCATCAGGCTGTCTTGCATGCGTGCTGTACGCGACAATTTTGGCTAGAGGCTGAAGGTTTTCCTGACGACCAAACTCACTATCGACTAAGATCATTGCCGACGCACCATCCGAAATGGAACTAGAGTTTGCTGCGGTTACGCCGCCATCTTTGGCAAACGCAGGGCGTAAGGTAGGAATTTTAGTGACGTCGAGTTTGCTCGGTTGCTCATCATCTACAACCAAGGTTTCGCCGCGCCGACTTTTTACGTTAACAGGCACGATCTCTTCTTTGAACAAACCTTGCTCGATTGCTTGCTGCGCACGAGTCACCGACTGCTGCGCCCAGGCATCCATACTTTCACGGCTGAACTGATACTTTTGCGCCGTCTGTTCTGCAAAGACACCCATCAGCTCGCCTTGGTAGGCATCCTGCAAACCGTCATAAAACATGTGATCAAGCACTTGCTCGTGACCTAAACGGAAACCATCACGCGCTTTCTTTAATAGATAAGGAGAAGACGACATGTTTTCCATGCCACCAGCGATGACAGCATGCGCATTACCAGATTGAATAAGGTCATATGCCAGCATCACGGTTTTCATACCCGATCCACAAACTTTGTTCAGTGTCGTACAACCAATCGATTGTGGCATTTCAGCTTTAAGGCTTGCTTGTCTTGCAGGCGCTTGCCCCACACCGGCGGGTAAAACGCACCCCATCAACACTTCGTCTATTTTGTGCACATCGAGTTGGCTTTCGGCTAGCGCCCCTTGAATGGCTTTCGCACCGAGTTCCGTGACATCTGTTGAAGCTAATGCACCTTGAAAAGAGCCGATAGGCGTTCGCTTAGCGGCAACAATCCATGTTTCATTTTTCATTCCATTAACCTTTTGTTGACGTTTACGTCATAACTATACTAACATTTACGTTAACGTCAAGTTTGAGGTTATTGTTTGTTCGAGTGATTCTTTGATTTCGAGTAAATGCGAGTGATATCAAGGCTCAAGAGTGGATGTTGTTTGTTTACTTTAACGTTAACGAATTGTATATTCATGTAAATGTTATACGAAAGTCGTAAGGTTAAGGAATGAACACATTTAAGATCAGCGAGCTCGCGAAAGAGTTCGACATTACTACTCGAAGCATTCGCTTCTACGAAGATTTAGGTCTCCTAACTCCAGAACGTAAAGGCAACACTCGAATCTACAATGGTCGTGATCGAATTCGACTAAAACTGATTTTGCGAGGTAAGCGATTGGGCTTTTCTCTTGCAGATATCAAAGAGTTATTTGAACTCTACGATACCGATCAAAGTACTGAGCAGTTGAACTATATGATTCGGTTGATCGAAGAGAAGAAGGCAGCATTGCAACAGCAAGCAAACGACATTCAAGCGGTAATGATGGAGTTAAATGCTGCGCAGTTGCGATGCCAAAACACACTGAGATCCATGAAAGGCGAAAAAGTCACCTAACACCTCAACTCTGGGATGTAGGTGACGTAAAGGCAAGGACACGCAATGAAATCTACCTACTCTTCCCTGAACTTTGTTTATGACGAAAATACCGATTTGCTTCGCGAGCAAATCAATAGTTTTGCTGCAAGAGAAATTGCGCCGCTAGCGCAATCTATCGACCAAACTAACGACTTTCCAAACCATCTTTGGTCCAAATTAGGTGACATGGGTCTTTTAGGTGTGACCACCAGCGAAGAGTTTGGTGGTGCAGGCATGGGCTATCTCGCCCACGTTATCGCTATGGAAGAAATCAGCCGAGCATCCGCTTCGGTTGCGTTAAGTTACGGCGCCCACTCCAACCTTTGCGTCAACCAAATCCACCGTAACGGCACACAAGCGCAAAAAGAGAAATACCTACCTAAGCTCATCTCCGGTGAACATATCGGCGCCCTTGCTATGAGTGAACCCGGCGCCGGCTCTGATGTGGTCTCTATGCAGCTTAAAGCCGAACGTAAAGGCGATATTTTCCTGCTAAACGGCAACAAAATGTGGATCACCAACGGCCCTGATGCACACACCTATGTTGTCTACGCAAAAACCGACCCAAGCCAGCACTCCAAAGGCATCACGGCATTTATTGTGGAACGCGGATTCCCTGGATTTACTCAAGCACAAAAACTCGACAAGTTGGGTATGCGCGGCTCGAATACGTGTGAGCTGGTCTTCCAAAACTGCGAAGTCCCTGCGGAAAACATTCTCGGCGAAGAAAACCAAGGCGTGAAAGTATTGATGAGCGGCCTCGACTACGAGCGTGTGGTGCTTGCAGGCGGCCCACTTGGCATCATGCAGGCGTGTATGGATATCGTTGTGCCTTACATTCACGACCGTAAACAGTTCGGTAAATCCATCGGTGAATTCCAGCTAGTTCAAGCAAAAATCGCGGATATGTACACACAAATGAATGCCGCTAAAGCGTATGTTTACGCCGTCGCTGCCGCTTGTGATCGTGGTGAAACCACACGTAAAGATTCTGCTGGCGCGATCCTCTACAGCGCAGAGCTGGCAACCAAGATGGCACTGGATGCGATTCAACTACTTGGCGGTAACGGCTACATCAACGAGTTTGATACGGGCCGTTTGTTGCGAGATGCCAAGCTGTATGAAATCGGTGCGGGCACTTCAGAAATTCGCCGCATGCTTATTGGTCGCGAATTGTTTAACGAAAGCGCCTAATCAACATACCTAGGCGTTCTGAATCTAAATAAATTCCTTATTCAACCTAAATCTTATTCAACATAGATAAAGGCGGGTGGTGTCACCCGTCTACCGAATGGAGATCGGCTATTTATGGCTTGTTTGACGACCAATATTAATACCCACTCAGAGCAGTATCAGGAAAACTACCGCTCTATGGCGTCACTTGTAGATCAACTTTATACCGTGACTGCCCAAATAGAAGATGGTGGTGGTGAGAAAGCCCGCGAGCATCAGCAGAAGAAAGGCAAACTTCCGGTACGTGAGCGCATTCTTGCCCTCCTCGATCCCGGTTCATCCTTCTTAGAAATTGGCCAGTTCGCGGGTTGGGATGTGTATCCAGATTACGTTCCATGCGCGGGCGTAGTAGCGGGTGTTGGCGTAATTGACGGCACCGAGTGCATGATCGTCGCCAATGACGTGACGGTAAAAGGCGGCAGTTACTACCCACTTACGGTGAAAAAACACTTACGCGCACAAGAAATTGCAAAAAAATGCCAACTGCCGTGTGTTTACTTAGTCGATTCTGGCGGCGCTAACCTACCCCGCCAAGATGAGGTCTTCCCAGACAAAGACCACTTCGGTCGTATTTTCTATAACCAAGCCCGAATGTCAGCCAAGGGTATCCCGCAAATCGCTGTGGTCATGGGGCTATGTACCGCTGGCGGCGCTTATGTTCCTGCGATGTGTGATGTTTCCATCATAGTCAAAGAACAAGGTACGATTTTCTTGGCAGGTCCACCTCTTGTAAAAGCAGCGACAGGTGAAGAAGTCAGCGCGGAAGATCTTGGTGGCGCAGACGTTCACTGTCGCACCTCTGGTGTGGCGGACTATTACGCAGAAAATGATCACCACGCGTTAGAGTTGGCAAGACAAGCGGTTTCACAAATCAACCACTTGAAACCCGTTCAACTCAAGCAAAAAGCACCTCAGGAACCACGTTTTCCTGCCCAAGAGCTGTACGGCATCGTCGGAACCGATCTTAAAAAGCCGTTTGATGTTAAAGAGGTCATTGCCCGAATTGTTGATGATTCCCAGTTCGATGAATTTAAAGCCTTGTTCGGCGAAACCTTGGTCTGTGGCTTTGCCCATATTCACGGTATGCCGATTGGCATTGTCGCTAACAACGGCATTCTATTTTCGGAATCAGCACAAAAAGGCGCGCATTTTATTGAGCTGTGCGCACAACGCAAAATTCCTCTGCTCTTCTTGCAGAACATCACGGGCTTTATGGTCGGTCAGAAGTACGAAGCCGAAGGCATCGCCAAACATGGTGCGAAAATGGTAACTGCTGTTGCGTGTGCAGACGTGCCGAAGTTTACCGTGGTTATTGGTGGATCGTATGGCGCAGGAAACTACGGCATGTGTGGCCGCGCTTATGATCCAACCATGATGTGGATGTGGCCAAACGCGCGCATCTCCGTCATGGGTGGAGAGCAAGCGGCTGGCGTGATGGCGCAAGTGACCCGCGATATCAAAACTCGCAAAGGTGAAAGCTGGAGCGCGGAGGAAGAAGAAGCGTTCAAACGTCCAATTGCGGAGCAATATCAGACTCAAAGTCACGCTTATTACGCCAGTGCTCGTTTGTGGGACGACGGCATTATTGACCCTGCGAAAACCCGTGATGTTGTCGGCATTGCTCTGTCTGCTGCGCTTAATGCGCCAATACCAGACAGCAAATTTGGCATCTTCCGTATGTAGCCGGATGCAAGGCAAACCTTAACTCCTCGCGAATACCGATGTTTATACAAGTAACGGTTAGCGAGCATTGGAATAGAGACTGAAATGTCAGACAAAGGAAGTCACATGACCGGACTACTGCTTGAAAAAGACAGCAATGGCGTTGCTTGGTTGAGCCTCAATCGACCAGAGAAACACAACGCGTTTAATGATGAATTAATTGCTTCACTTATCGAAACCTTGGAAAAACTTGAGAGAGACGACTCTCTACGTGCATTGGTACTAACGGCGCAAGGGAAACACTTTTCTGCGGGTGCGGATCTTGGCTGGATGCAGTCAATGGCCACCAAAACCGAGAGTGAAAACCTGCAAGATGCACAGCAACTAGCAAAACTTTTGCATACGCTGGATACCTTTAGCAAACCGACTATTGCTATGGTGCATGGCGCTGCATTTGGCGGCGCACTTGGGCTTATCTGCTGCTGCGATATCGCTATTGGTACACCTGAAAGCCGCTTCTGTTTGAGTGAAGTGAAGCTCGGTTTGTTACCCGCCACCATCGGACCTTACGTAATCCGAGCGATTGGACAACGACAAAGCCGACGCTACTTTTTAACCGCGGAACTGATTGATGCCGAAACCGCGCTATCGATGAGTATTCTTCATCAGATAGACGCTCAACCACGTGAAGCCGTCAATCGCACCATTGATCACCTGCTCAACAACGGTCCACAAGCCATGCAGGCTGCAAAAGCACTTTGTTTACGCTGTGATAACCAACCTATCGATCATTCATTAATTGAATACACCAGCCAAGCTATTGCAACCGCTCGCGTGTCCAGTGAAGGACAAGAAGGACTAGCTGCATTTTTTGAAAAGCGCGCCGCCAATTGGAGGAATCATGTTTAAAAGAATACTGATCGCAAACCGCGGTGAAATTGCCTGCCGAATCATTAAAACCGCAAAAAGCATGGCTATCGAGACGGTAGCCGTCTATTCCGAAGCGGATCGCAGCAGCTTACATGTTAAACAAGCGGATTTCGCTGAATTCATTGGCCCCGCTCCTGCGAGTGAATCGTATCTCGATATCGATGCGATTATCGGCGCTGCGAAAAAATGGCAAGCCGATGCTATCCACCCTGGGTATGGTTTTCTTTCCGAGAACCCGAAACTAGCCAAAGCGTGCAGCGAAAATGGCATCGCCTTTATTGGCCCTTCCACCAGCGCAATTGAAGCAATGGGTTCGAAGTCGCAAGCCAAAGCCATCATGTCTGAGGCGAACGTACCATTGGTTCCGGGCTATCACGGCACAGACAACAGCGTAGAGCATTTATTAGCAGAAGCGGAAAAAATCGGTTACCCAGTGATGCTTAAAGCAACCCAAGGGGGCGGCGGTAAAGGCATGCGAGTGGTCAATAGCGCAGCCGAAATGCCTCTGGCCATCGACGGTGCGCAGCGTGAAGCACTTTCAAGCTTTGGCGATAAGCAGCTTCTAATCGAAAAATGTATATTGCAGCCTCGCCACGTTGAAGTTCAGGTATTTGCTGACCAACATGGCAACTGTGTCTATCTTTCTGATCGCGATTGCTCCATTCAACGCCGTCACCAAAAAGTAGTCGAAGAAGCACCAGCTCCCGGTCTTAGTGATGAACTGCGTAAACAAATGGGTGAAGCTGCGGTTCAGGCCGCTCAAGCGATCGACTATGTTGGCGCTGGCACGGTGGAGTTCTTACTCGATAGCCGAGGTCAGTTCTACTTCATGGAGATGAATACCCGTCTGCAAGTTGAACACCCTGTCACTGAATTGATCACTGGCGTTGATTTGGTGGAGTGGCAATTCAAAGTCGCAGCTGGCGAGCATTTACCTATTTCACAATCTGAAATCACCCACAACGGTCATTCAATTGAGCTGCGAATTTACGCAGAAGATACAGACAATGACTTTATGCCGTCGACTGGCCGCATTGACTACTTAAAAGAACCCGTATCAGACAGTAATGTGCGCCTAGCGTGCGTACGCGTTGATAGTGGTGTTACCCAAGGCGATAGCATCAGCGAATATTACGATCCAATGATCAGCAAGCTGATCGTCTGGGGGCAAACTCGTGATATCGCTCTAAACCAGCTTAAGCAGGCGTTAACTCAATATCACGTACGTGGCGTAACGACAAACATTGGTTATCTGCACAGTATTATTTCGCAGCCAGCCTTTGCCGAGATTGAGCTCGATACAGGTTTCCTCGTCACACATCAACAAGGCATAAATGAGCAGCAAGACGTGTCGGATTCAATCTGGCTTACATTGGCGGCGGTTGCTCGCTGGAATGATCTCATTTCAAAATCAGACAGCTCAACGTTACCCGCGCCAACCAAACGAGGTTTTAGACTGTCGGTTGACAACGTTTACCGATTTAACTTCACGGATGCCAATGCCAACCATCAGGTACGTTTGCAACAATCATCGCAAGATACAGGATCTCACTTCACTGTCCGATGTGGTGAGGAGCTGCATCAGGTCATCCTGCTTGAAAGTGACAACCAGTTTATCGTCGATATTGATAATGTGCGTTACACCTTTAATGCACTTAGCGATGAACAAAGAACAACACTATTTTATCTTGGTCAGCAGCGCACGTTCGCTCATCAACCTAACTTTGACTCTGCAAAAGATGTAGATGATGAACTAAGTCCAACCGCACCACTCAACGGCATAATTTCAGCAGTTATGGTGGCTAAAGGTGACGAAGTGGCGGCGGGCGATCCGCTTTTGGTACTCGAAGCAATGAAAATGGAATACACCATCACGGCTCCGGTAGCAGCAAAAGTCGACGAATTGTTTTATCAGCACGGGGACCAAGTACAGCACGGTTCCATCCTGCTGAATTTGTCTTTGATATCGGATAACGTCAGTGAAGATAAGGAGCGCGAGTATGCTACCAGCGAAAGTTAATATCGTCGAAGTCGGCGCTCGTGATGGTTTACAAAATGAAACGTCAGTGACGCTGGTTGATAAAATCCGTTTGATTAACCAACTAAGCAGCAGTGGCTTAAAGCATATTGAGGCGGGATCTTTCGTCTCTCCAAGGTGGGTGCCTCAAATGGCCGATTCCGATCAGGTGTTTGCTGGTATCTCAAAAAAGCCTGACGTGGTTTATAGCGCGCTCACACCAAATCTCGCAGGGTTAGAACGTGCGCTGGAAAGCGGTGTAAAGCGAATTGCGGTGTTTGGCTCCGCTTCAGAAACGTTCAGCCAGAAGAACATCAACTGCAGCATTGCGGAGAGCCTTGCCCGTTTTGAACCCGTTATCGAATTGGCGAACCAGCACAACATACCTGTGCGCGGGTACTTGTCTTGTACCATGGTGTGTCCATATGAGGGAGTAATCAAGCCAGAGCAAACTACCAAGGTCGCCAATACGTTGTTTGATATGGGATGTTATGAGATTTCGCTCGGTGATACTGTCGGTAAAGCAACACCTAATCGCGTTATCGCCATGCTGGATTCGTTGTTAACGCTACTGCCAAAAGACGCGCTCGCAGTACATTTTCATGACACTTATGGACAAGCATTAGCCAATATCTACCAAGCCTTGTTAATGGGCATCAACACCATTGATAGCGCAGTAGCGGGGCTCGGCGGCTGCCCTTACGCGAAAGGAGCCAGTGGCAATGTTGCAACGGAAGATGTACTTTATCTGTGTGAGCAACTTGGGATTGAAACGGGCGTTGACCTTAGCGTCATCAATGAAGCGGGTTGGCAAATTTGCCGTGCGTTAGGAAAGTCTCCTGCTTCTAGGGTCGCATTAGCTCTGGGCGATCCGTATAGCTTGTAAATCATCAACAACCAATCAGGTAATGTATTTCAACGGGCATGCAGACGTACGTGCCCGTTTTTTGTTGTTACTCATAAAAACCTTAACGCTCAACGGTCTTCATCACATTAATTAGTATCTGATTTCAGCTACAATTTAGTTTCAAACCGAACATATAAAACAGGATCAGGTAAATGCTCATAACATTTCGTTGTCGAAGCCACTCAAACGTCACAATGTTTGGTGATATTGCATTAGATATGCTCAAAATGATGGGTCACAGCGGCACGGTGCCGGGATCAATTTCCGCTCAAGATGTTCCTGACGCGCTATCAAGATTAACTTCTGCTCTATCTGCGAAAAATGCAGCTGAAGAAAACCTCCCTACTGATGTAGACGAAGAGGAAGAACAAGCAGAGCCCGCGGTAAGCCTAGGACGCAGAGCGTTTCCACTGATTGAGTTGCTAAAATCAGCAATCAAAGAAGAATGCGAAGTCATGTGGGACAACCAATAACGCCTTCAAACTTGTTTCTAGCGAGGTGAATCCGTGTTGTGACCGCCTCGCTATGGTTACTCGACACCAAGATAAGAACACCAATACCGCTTATCGCCCTATCCGTTTCTCTCCCTAGACAACTTGATTTCCCCATCAATGTGCACATCTCGTTGTGGAAACGCGATTTCAATGCCGTGCTTTTCGAAAGCTTCGTAGATTTCAAAACGCATGGCACTTGCGACCGAGCGAATACCGCCCTCAACCGTTGAGTTAATCCAAAAATAAGATTCGAAGATCAAAGCATTGTCACCAAAGTCTTGAAAAAACACATCTGGCGCTGGCGAACTCAGAACTTGCGCTTGCTGCGAAGTCACTTCCGCCATTAAGGCAGCAACCTGTTTGACATCGCTCCCATACGCGACACCGACGACGACAGAGCCACGAACTAATCTGTCGCATAACGTCCAGTTGATCACCACGTTCTCAATCAACTGACTGTTGGGTATGAGCATATGAACACCATCGGTTCGCCTGATTCTCGTTGAGCGTGTATTTATTTGCTCGACAGTGCCTTTGGCGCCCTCAACCTCTAAAAAGTCCCCAATTCGGATTGGCTTTTCACCAATCAAAATCCAGCCACTTATGAAGTTGTTAATGATGTTTTGCGCACCAAAACCGAAGCCGATAGCGATGGCACCAGACAGAAAGGCGAACGCGGTGATTGGCACATTGATCATCGAAAGTGTGGTCATAAAAATAATGGCTAGAGCGATGACAAATAATATCCGTTTAACCAAATGAATCACGTTAGGATCTTTCCCCGATGAGGACATTCTTGACGTAACGGTTTTGATTAAAATTTTGGACAACCATAAAGCGACAATCACCCATGTCGGCACCATCAATATCGCCCACAACGTGATAGGTTGTTCGTTAAAGGTAAACAGTGTTGTTTCTAAAAATGAAATGGCCCGTTCGAACATAAAGTGCTCACTCTTGATTCATCGTTGCCAGCAAGCCAGAGCGCATAAGTCATAAATTTTTGGATCAATCGATAGCGCAGCGGCTCAATTAAGTTCTTCTTATTAACTATATTGTAATCTACGTAAAACGCTTCGAGTGGTTTCCCACTTTGGCTTCAACCGATTAAGCCATTTAGGGAATACGTCTTTGTGAACTAAACGAGCCAATCAACCAACTGGATACGCAAGGCAAATCAGTGATAACTTTCTGATTTTTAAGCATCAAATTTTCACTTCGAATCACTCTCACCTATTATGCACCTTATTGCAAATAACATTGATGGAATGATTGTTATGTCAGAACTGACTCGGATGCGCTCTGGAGAAACCTATAATTGTCTGGATGAAGAACTAAAGCTAATGCGCGCCAAAACTGCGCAGCTTGTCTTCCAATTTAACCACGAGCCAAACCCAGATATCCGTAGACAACTATTGGCGGAAATGGGCGTCCAATTAAAAAACAGCGCCTGTATAGAGCCACCGCTACAACTTACCTACGGTTGTCACTTGTCCATCGGAGAAAACACCTACATCAACTGGGATGCCATTATTCTGGACAATGGGCAGGTTGAGGTTGGCGCGAACGTCATGATTGGGCCTAGAGTGCAAATTTACACAGCCGCTCATTCACTCGATACACAAAGACGCTTAGCCGGAGATGAGATCGCCAAACCGGTAACAATTGGCAATAACGTTTGGATTGGTGGGGGCGCAATCATACTGCCGGGCGTGACCATTGGCGATGAGGCCGTCGTCGGCGCTGGCTCTGTCGTAACCAAAGACGTTGCGCCGGGCGATCGAGTTGTTGGAAATCCGGCGCGCTCCATTAAACCAAAAAACTGAAGAAAGTCGCTATTTCGCCAAATGCTCGCGAATAATATTAGCGAGCAGATTGAGAGCATGAACATATTTGTCATTGAGCTCAAAAGAAGCGTTAAGACGAATACAGTGATCGTATTGTTCTGTCAGGCTGAACATCTTTCCCGGTGCGATGCTGATATTACCTTTTAGCGCTTCTCGATATATCTGCAAGGCATCAATATGCTTGGGAAGCTCTAACCAAATAAAGTACCCACCGCTTTGGCTTAACACTTTGACTGCTTCAGGTAACAGCTCACTAAGCAGAACCGTCATCTTACTTTTACGTTCAAACAGCTTTTTCCGTAACTGCTTCAAATGAGATTCATAATTGCGGCTTGTTAAATAGTGTACCAATGTCATTTGCACTGGTGCACTCGTCGCTAATGTACTCATTAACTGTAACTTTTGTACCTCTAGCGCCCGCTTTCCCGCCGCAACCCAACCAATACGTAGCCCTGCGATTAATGATTTTGAAAACGAGGAGCACAACATGGTATTGCCCGTGTCATCAAACATTCTTAGTGGATAAACCGAGTCATTCCCTGCATGCAGTTCGCTGTACACGTCATCTT
Source organism: Vibrio sp. 1978 (assembly GCF_033344345.1). NCBI lineage: Bacteria > Pseudomonadati > Pseudomonadota > Gammaproteobacteria > Vibrionales > Vibrionaceae > Vibrio > Vibrio sp. 1978. The sequence goes on along the minus strand of NZ_JAWPOP010000016.1, from coordinate 49,977 downwards.
CAATCACTGGCACGTTATATCGCTGTGTCAGTTCAATCAGCTTTTGTTTTTTCTCGTTGGAAAGCGTAAAACCCAGAGGATTCTGGAAGTTCGACATCAGCCAGCACGCTTTCACATCGTGTGTTTGCAGCGCTCGTTCCAATGAGTCTAGGTCAATGCCCGTGACTGGGTCTGTTCTTACTGAGAGCGCTTTCAAACCTAACCGCTCTAAGGATTGCAATGCACCATAAAATGCAGGCGACTCCACAACCACCCAATCTCCCGGTCTTGTGCTGGCTTGCAAACTGAGCGTTAACGCCTCCAGCGCGCCTGCCGTAATGACAATTTCATCGGGTGAAATTTCAATGCCTTTCGCAGCATAACGCTTCGCGATGATGGTGCGTAATTGTTCGTTTCCCGGCGGTAAGTTATCAAAGGTGGTGGAAATCGGCATATTGCGAGCGGCTGCGCTCATCGCCCGATTCACGTGATAGCGTGGATACAAACTTGGGTCTGGATAGGCAAAGCCAAAATTGATCATGGATGGATTTTTACTCGCCTGCAGAACATCAAAGATAAACTCATTGATGTCTACCTGCTCTGTCCACGAAACCGCGGCTGGCGCTTGGGGTTCATTTGAACTCTTAATATTGGGAGCGACTCGATAACCAGAGCGCGGCTGTGACGTTACCCAGCCTTGAGATTCCAGAATTTGATAGGCATGCAACACCGTCATCAAGCTTAAACCCGAGTGTTCAGATTGGCGACGCAGAGAAGGCAGCTTGTCACCCGGATGCCATATCCCCGATTTTATCTGCCTTTTAAGCTGTTCCACTAACTCTTGATACTTCGCCAAACGCAAATCCCCTTCCCTAAAGCCGAATTCAAAATAATAACACTTCAATATTTAATCTGTTATAGGTTTATAGTCACTGTCTGTACCTACTTCCCTCATTCCGCTCCTCTTAAAATAGCTCTCTCATAAAACTTAAAAGATCAAAGGAAGTTTAATGTTTGGCCTCGACGCATTTATGCTTGCACGGATACAGTTCGCCTTTACGGTATCCTTTCATATTATTTTCCCCGCTATCACCATAGGTTTGGCCACCTATCTCGCCGTGCTGGAAGGCTTATGGCTAAAAACACGCAATCCCGATTACCAAAAGCTCTATCATTTCTGGTCGAAAATTTTTGCGGTTAACTTTGGGATGGGCGTTGTATCTGGCCTTGTCATGGCCTATCAATTCGGCACCAACTGGAGTGGTTTCTCCGACTTCGCTGGTTCTATCACTGGCCCATTACTGACTTATGAAGTGTTAACGGCATTCTTTCTCGAAGCCGGATTTCTTGGCGTAATGCTGTTTGGTTGGCGTCGCGTCGGCGAAAAGCTGCACTTTTTTGCAACCTCGATGGTGGCGTTAGGAACGATCATTTCGACGTTCTGGATTCTCGCCTCCAACAGTTGGATGCAAACGCCACAAGGCTATGAAATTGTCGACGGACGTGTGGTGCCAACCGACTGGTTTGCTATCGTTTTCAATCCTTCATTTCCTTATCGTTTGGCGCACATGAGCGTCGCGGCTTTCGTCAGTTCAGCACTCTTTGTAGGCGCGTCAGCCGCTTGGCATTTATTGAGAGGCAATCAATCGACTGCGGTAAAAACCATGTTTTCGATGTCGCTCGGGATCTTAGTGTTCCTTGCGCCACTCCAAACCGTGATTGGCGATGTGCACGGGCTAAACACTCTGGAACACCAGCCCGCCAAAATCGCTGCCATCGAAGGACATTGGGATAACAGTGATGGCAAACCAACCCCATTGATATTGTTCGGCATGCCAAACATGGAACAAGAACGCACAGACTATGCCTTAGAAATTCCTGTTTTAGGAAGTTTGATCCTACGCCACAGTTTAACTGAGCCAATCCCGGCACTGAAAGACTTCCCGAAAGAGGAACGACCGAACTCACCTATCGTCTTTTGGTCATTTCGAATCATGGTCGGGCTAGGACTTCTGATGATTTTACAGAGCTTCTACAGCATATGGTTACGAAAAAAGAACACGCTTTATACCTCGCGTTGGTTCCTCAAGTTTTCATTATTTATGGGGCCATCTGGTCTTATCGCAATACTCGCTGGCTGGTTTACGACAGAGGTTGGTCGGCAACCTTGGGTCGTTTATGGCGTACAAAAAACGCGTGATGCGGTTTCTGCACACGGAGACCTACAAATGAGCATCAGCCTGCTGTGTTTCCTTGTTGTGTACAGCTTGGTGTTTGGTTTTGGGTATTACTACATGATCCACCAAATCAAGAAAGGCCCCGATGCAATCGAACACGATGAGCACGACATGACGACCGTTTCAGGCCGCATCTAGAATTTGTCACAAAGTTAAGGTAGAGAATATGCATTTTGATTTATCCGTGATTTGGTTCGCGATCATCGTTTTTGCCACTTTGATGTACATCATCATGGATGGCTTCGATTTGGGTATTGGAATACTGATGCCCTTCATCAAGGATGAAAAACAAAAAGACGTCATGGTCAACAGTGTCGCGCCAGTTTGGGACGGCAACGAAACTTGGATTGTGCTTGGAGGCGCATCTCTATTTGGCGCTTTTCCGATGGCTTACGCGGTAATTATTGAAGCGCTAACCATCCCTTTAACGTTGATGTTGATTGCTTTGATCTTTCGTGGCGTCGCGTTTGAGTTTCGCTTTAAAGCATTGGAAAATCACTTAAAGTTCTGGGATCGCTCTTTTATGGTCGGCTCGATTTTAACCACGTTTTTCCAAGGCATCGTTGTTGGCGCGGTAATTCAAGGCTTTGCGGTGGAAAACCGCGTCTTCGTAGGTAGCCAACTCGACTGGCTCAGCCCTTTTCCCATCTTTTGTGGTTTGGGTTTAGTCGCAACGTACGCGCTGCTTGGTAGCACATGGCTCATCATGAAGACGGAAGGTGAACTGCAAAACACGATGCACCGCTTCACTAACAAAACACTACTGGCGATGATCTCCGCATTAGTCATTGTGAGCGCTTGGACTCCACTTGCTTACCCTGCCATTGCGGAAAGATGGTTTTCTCTGCCTAATTTGTTCTACTTACTGCCCGTACCTGTCATTACTGGGCTGGTATGTTTGAAGATTGCCGACTCCGTTAAAAAGCGTAAAGAGCGCAGCCCTTTCGTGATGGCGTTAGTGATCGTGATTCTCGGGTTCGCTGGGCTTGGCATCAGTATCTGGCCAAATATCATTCCTCCTAGCATATCAATATGGGAAGCAGCGGCTCCTGCAAGCAGTCAGCGCTTTATGCTCGTTGGAGCAGTGATCATCATCCCGATTATTCTGGCTTACACCTTTTGGAGTTACTACGTCTTCTCCGGAAAAGTAAAAGAAGGCGAAGCGTACCATTAACGAGTTGATAAGGAGTGAGTATGAAAATCAAAAATTGGTGCCGCCAATGGGCTTGGATGGTTGGAATATGGGTCGTTAGCGTCGCTGCATTAGGGTTAGTGTCTATGTTATTTCGCGTCATGATGACCGCTGCAGGGTTAAAATCTTAGCTCGGCACGTTTAAGTCAATAAAAAATGGATGCCTCTAGATCTTGTGTAAGAGCTAGAGGCGTTTGCATTCAAGTCCGACTTTTCACGTGTGCAGACAATACGATCGTAGATTCTAAACCGCGAGCCACTTCAAAATAACCACCAGCACGAGATAGCTGACGAGCCGTCAATTTTTCTTTGCCTAGCTTTTCAAACCAATAAGGCGCCAATGAGCACTGAGCCGAACCTGTGGCAAGATCTTCTGAAATACCGATTTTAGGTGCAAAGTAACGCAGCACATAGCCACTATCAGAACTTTGAGCCGTCACGATGACAGCATGAAACTCATCAATTTTAATCAGCTCATCAAAGTTAGGTTGATAGCGAACAACATCATCTTCTGATTCGAGAACAACAACCAAATCACGCGTTGTAAAAGCATCTACGGGGTGATTGGAAAAGCCTGAAATACCCAAGGGGATGGCATGAGGCTTGGCTAGCCAACTTGGCATCACTATCCGATACATTCCATCCAGTCCAGTAACGGTAACATGACCATACTGACTTTGTAGAATGACCTCGTTCTTATGATAGTTGGAAATGATTGCAGCGCCTGCGCCCAAACTTCCGTGTCCGCATAGGTTGATCTCTCCTTCTAGGCTAAACCAGCGAATGTGGTAGTCACTGCCAGACTGAACCACAAATGATGTGACAGGTTGAGCGACCTGATGAGTGATTTGAAGTAATTCAGAATCACTCAGCCAGTGATTTAGTTCGACAACGCCACATGGATTACCTTGAGCTAACTCATCACAAAATACATCAAATATTTGCGCTTTAATCATCCATCACCCTTGCGGTTTAACCATGCATTAAATCAAGGTCCTCGTCATTATCATCTCGATAAAAACGAGAGTTCAGCTATCAAGTCAACTTGATGTAGGTAATATATACGACAACAGAGTCGCAATCTTCAGTAAGTTTTGTTCGTTGGGTACAATCGACAGGTTATATGACAAAGCTTTAAGCCTCAACATGACCGATGTGCATGGCTACTTTTAGCGCTTGTTTATTGAGATTAGACGCCTCCCAAGCAACAACAACACGACTAGTGAGAGGGATATCCTCAATCTCGGCGACTGTCGCGGAATCATCGAGATGTTCAGCCAGTGAGCGCGGAACGAGAGCGATACCTAACCCAGCCTGCGCCATGGCAATCGTCGTACGAAGTTGCGGTGCTGCGAACTGTGGTTCGAGCCTTACTCCTGCGTCGGCAAAAAGTGTGCTCATGCCATCAAACAATGCGGGTCCAGTCTCTCGTGGAAACAGTAAAATTTTATGGCCTCTCAACTGTTTCATCTGGATACAGGGATATTTTGCCAGTTCGTGGCCCGCCGGAATCACCGCGACAAACGGGTCGTTAAACAACACCTTGTGCTCAAAAGGCTCACTGGCGTAACAGGGTAGCCGCATGATTGCGAGATCAAGTTGTTTGCTTTTTAACTGAGTGGCAAGCTCTGGCATTGACAGTTCCGCCGTCTGTAAATGAACCCCATTCTCTTGAATACGCCCAATCCTCTCCAATACCTTAATGCAGGTTGATGTTGACGTCGCGAACCCAATTTTAACCTGCGTATTTTCACCACGGGCAATCTGTCGGGCTTTTGCTTTAGCGCGTTCCACATCAGCAAGAATATTTACCGCATCCGTATAAAAGACTTGCCCTGCATGGGTCAGTTCTACTCCTCTAGACAAGCGCTTAAATAAGTCCACGCCAAGCTCGTGCTCTAGCTTTTTGATTTGTTGACTCAAAGGAGGTTGCGCAATCCCTAACCGTTCAGCTGCTCGGGTAAAGTGACGAGTCTCGGCGACCGCGACAAAATACTTCAGGTAGCGAAATTCCATATATTTTCCATATCAAAATAAATCTTTTTTATATTGGATTTAGCACCGTGTAGAAGTCAATCTAAATATACTCTTCATTGCATAACTGGTCTTACTCATGCGTGGATTTTATAACCCTCTATGCGCTTGTTCGCTTGAAGTAGCGAAAGAATTTTCTGAATACCATCACGTTACCGGAGATGGTGAGATTTATCAGACTTCGTTAATGAGTGCTTTGATCGCTGGTGTTTACGAAGGCTCGACAACCATAGAAGAACTGCTGAAACATGGGGATTTTGGTTTAGGTACGTTCAATGAATTGGATGGTGAGTTGATTGCTTTTGATAAGGAAGTTTTTCAACTCAAGTCGGATGGCTCCGCAAACCCGGCAGACCTAGAGCAAAAAACGCCCTTTGCTGTCATGACTTTTTTTAAGCCTGATATCGAGCTGCCATTGACATCGCGCATGTCACGTCATGAAGTCCATAGCCTCATAGACGACCTGGTTCCAAGCGATAACCTATTTTGCGCAGTGCGCATTGATGGTGTTTTCGATTCAGTTCGTACTCGTACCGTACCTAAACAAACACGCCCTTATCGACCAATGCTTGAAGTGGTCAAAGAACAACCAACATTCCGCTTCACGCATAAGCAAGGCGTGGTCGCCGGCTTTCGCAGTCCTAAATATACGACTGGCATCAATGTACCCGGCTATCACGAACATTTTATTACCGATGACCGCCAAGGAGGTGGTCATATCCAGGATTACAGCATTTCGTCAGGATTTCTCCAGATTGGCAAAGTCTCACGGCTAGTGATTGATACCCCAGTATCGACAGACTTCCTCAACGCCAATTTGGCTCCGGAAGATATAAATACCGCCATAGAAAAGGCGGAAAAGTAACAAAGTCAGGCAAATAATAAGGACAACAAATGCAATCCAAACCTTCAAATAAAAATGGAGCTCAGTTGATCGCTCAACAGCTAGAGTCTCTCGGCATTAAGTACATTTTCGGTATTCCCGGTGCAAAAATCGATCGACTGTTCGATGCGATTGAAGACACTAACATCCAAATGATTCCGGTACGCCACGAGGCTAACGGCGCATTTATGGCGGGCGTTATGGGAAGACTAACCGGCAAAGCAGGCGTCACAATGGTTACGTCAGGCCCTGGCTGTGGAAATCTAGTTACGGGGGTTGCAACAGCAAACTCCGAAGGCGATCCGCTGATTGCTATCGGTGGTGCGGTGAAACGAACTGACCAGCAAAAACAAACACACCAGAGCATGGATACCGTCAGTATTTTTCGCTCTATAACTAAGTTCAGTGCTGAAGTGCAGCATGTGGACGCCGCAAGCGAGATCATGGCGAACGCATTTCGTATCGCAGAGTCAGGTCGTCCTGGGGCTTGCTTTTTGAGTCTCCCCCAAGATGTTTTATCCGAGCAAACCCAAACGGACATTATTGTCCCCTCGCCTTACACACAGCCTGGTTGCGCAGACATCGCAGCAATCGAAGAAGCGGTCAGTCGAATCAGTAAAGCAAAGCGCTGTGTGGTTTTACTTGGCCTTCACGCGAGCCGCAGTCAAAACGCTGCTGCTATCGCTCGGTTTCTTCAAAATACGCAGCTACCCGTTGTCGGCACTTACCAGGCCGCCGGCACGGTAGACATCAATTACTATCATCACTTTGCTGGGCGTGTCGGTTTGTTTAATAACCAACCTGGCGATGTTTTACTGCGGGACGCCGATTTAATTCTCACCATCGGCTTTAGCCCAATAGAGTATGACCCTGAGCTTTGGAACAGCCGCCGCAACCCAGTGATTCACCTCGATATTGAACCAGCAGAATACCAACTTAATTATCAGCCTTGTGTTGAAATCGTCGGAAACATTGCGCAGTCATTAGACAAGATGGGCAGCTATATCTCTGAATATGCTCGCCTTTCCCCAACGGCACTTTCAGTACTGGAAGAGGTAGCACTGCAACGGCAAGTGATCAAAACCTATCCCAATGTCTATAACAAGCAAGGATTTCATCCACTGGCGCTAATAAAAGCTATGCAATCTATCATCACACCGGATACCACGCTATGCCTTGATATGGGGAGCTTCCACATCTGGATCGCTCGTTACTTGAGCTGTTTTCGAGCTCGCCAAATGCTGGTGTCTAACGGCCAACAAACAATGGGCGTTGCACTCCCATGGGCCATTGGTGCCAGCCTACTAAAACCTGGTAGCAAAGTGGTATCGATATCAGGAGACGGCGGTTTTATGCAATCGAGCATGGAGTTAGAAACCGCGGTTAGACTGAACTGCAATATCGTCCATATTGTGTGGGTTGATAACGCCTACAACATGGTAGAAATGCAAGAGGTCAACAAATATCAGCGCTGCTCTAGTGTGAAATTTGGACCAATTGATTTCAAGGTCTACGCCGAATCATTTGGCGCGAAAGGCTTCGCAGTGACTAGTCAACACGAATTACTACCGACATTGAATAAAGCCATGGATGTTGAAGGACCAGCAGTGGTGGCTATCCCCGTAGATTACAGCGACAACGACAAACTGATGTTGCCGCGCACAGAGAAAAATCAAGATCCCGTTTTTGTAAGTTTCGAAGGAGAAATCGCATGAGAGGATTAAAAAATAAAGTCGCACTCGTGACTGGCTCTGCCAATGGCATTGGTTTGGCCATCGCAAAACGTTTGTATGAAGAAGGCGCAAACGTCGCTCTTGCCGATTGGAATGAAGAGCAGTTGGCAAACGCCGTTGAGGGCTTTGATAAACAGCGTGTGTCGGCACATTCCATTGATGTTTCTGATCCAGACAAAGTCCCAGCACTGATTTCTGATGTTGTTACCCGTTTCGGTAAACTGGATATTTTAGTAAACAATGCAGGCGTACATGTCCCTGGTACCGTGATTGAAGGTAGTGTGGAAGACTGGAAGAAGATCTCTGGTGTAAACATTGACGGCGTCGTTTATTGCGCGAAGTTTGCGTTACCTGAACTCTTAAAAACGAAAGGTTGTATGGTAAATACCGCGTCCGTTTCCGGTTTGGGTGGTGACTGGGGTGCCGCATTCTATTGCGCGAGTAAAGGCGCAGTGGTGAACCTTACCCGAGCGATGGCATTGGACCATGGTGCGGATGGGGTAAGAATTAACGCCGTATGCCCAAGCTTAGTAAAAACCAACATGACGAACGGCTGGCCGCAGGACATCCGCGATAAATTCAATGAGCGCATTGCGCTTGGCCGAGCAGCCGAACCTGAAGAAATTGCGTCTGTCGTGACTTTCTTGGCAAGTGATGACGCATCTTTCATTAATGGCGCAAACCTACCTGTAGACGGCGGTGCCACCGCATCAGATGGTCAACCTAAAATAGTATAAGCATGAAATAGACAGATCAGTAAGAGACGTTCTACTACCTTTCGGATCGATGCTGATCTGTCGCTTTACGCTCTGAGCACATAACCCGTGCCAGCAATAAACTCAACCACTCAACCGCTGTTAGAGATATCTCAACAACTTAAAACCAGCAACGAGAAATTAATTTTTCACACAAACCGACAAACTATGTGAGCATTCCATCAGGCATAGAGTGAAGACTTATATATCAGCGATTCACAAAGAACCAGAAAGTTTCCGCGAATACTTCTTCAAAAAGATTAAAAGCGACTAACACTTCTGCCACACCATCCATTGCTCTCTGCCTTTAAAAACCTCAACACTGTTTGCCACCACTGAGGACTTCACAAGTTCAAACGTGGGCTCTAGAAAAGCTGCCAACTCCCCACTTCGCAAACAAAATGGAGGGAAGCGTGATAGGTAATTATCATCAATGACGAAAAAACCAATTAGAAAACCTCCGCTTGGCAATAATTTATCCACCATCGAAAAGTATTCTGACCACATATCTCTCGGTAGTGCTGCGAGAAAGGCCCGCTCGTAAATGACATCAAACGAGTGAGAAAAATCGGCATTAAATACATCACCCAATACGACTTTATCTTTGTAGTTACCTAACGCTGATTGCGCCATTTTTACCGCTTCTTGGCTGTAATCCATCGCGATCACGTCATGCCCATATTGAATAAAAGTGCTCAGTTCATAAGCGGCACCACACCCAGGAATAAACACTGACTGGCCTACATGAAGTGAATTGTCAAGATAGTCCTTGAGTTCTTGAGGTGTCGATTGGGCATCCCAAGGCATAGTGCCTCGGATAAACAAATCATCCCAGAATTGTGTGTTAATCATTGGTGCCTGTTTCATTTACCCGCTCCCTGATTGCGGTAGTAAAAAATAAAGGGATACGCAGCGCAATGTGATATCCCTTTTCTAGCCTTTTGTCTGACGTTGTTAGTTTTTTATGACAACCACTTTCTACTGCACTTATGCCACCAATGAGTTAACTGCGAAGATCATTGATTAACGGCTGCTCCGCTTGGTTCGGTACAAACTGGACATTGCCTTTCAGTTTAGTGACAGACTGGAGTGTTGCTTGAATGTCCTCTGCTGATACATGCACATCATGACAACAGAAAGTAATGGCATCGTTGAAGCCATCGCGCTCAATTTTCAAGGAGCCTTTAATATCGTGGCGACGACAGACTTCTTGGATCTGATGCGGATAAACAAACAGCCCTTTTACTTTCACCGCGGAGTCTGCTCGTCCCATCCAGCCCTTAATTCGTGCATTCGTGCGTGAAGAATCAGAACTTGTCTCTAGATATGCCGATAAATCTCCCGTTGCGTAGCGAATCAGCGGGAACTTCTCATCAAGCGAGGTTACAACGACTTCACCGACTTCTCCCGGTTGTACAGGAACACCATCAGGATCAACGATTTCAACAATAATATCTTCGGCAATCACTAATCCTTGTTCACCAGACACTTGATAAGCAATCAAACCAAGCTCTGCACTTGCGTAGGCTTGAAAGACTGCAATGCCTTTTTCCTCAAACATCTGTTCCATGTCTGCTGTAACCGCTTCACCAGAGACCAGAGCTTTCTCAAAGCTAGGCAGCTCATTGTATTTCTCTTGGTACTTTTGTAGCAACGTCAGCAAATACGAAGGTGTACCAGTGTAACCATTAGGTTGAAGCTGTTTAATTGCCTCTATTTGCGCTTCGGTATTGCCTACTCCAGCCGGAAATACCGCACAGCCACAAGCCCTTGCGCCACCATCCATAATAAATCCGCCAGGAGAGAAATGGTAAGAGAGCGTGTTATGCACTAAATCACCCGCACAGAACCCAGCAGCGTGAAACGCGCGCCCCATACGCCAGAAATCGGCCTCATCCGTTTGAGCCTCATACAACGGCCCAGGAGATTGGAATACGCGCGCCATTTGACCAATGGCAACGCTATTTAAGCCACCAAACGGCGGTTTAAGTTGCTGCTGATTAGGTACATTGAACTTACGTGTAATCGGGAACTGAGCAAGCCCTTCACGATTGTTTGCCAATGTAGGATCTAACTCAGAAAAATGCGCTGCGTAATGTTCGCTATTGGCTTTCGAATTCTCAATCAGTGCTGGCAAACGTTGAAACAGCGACTCTTCTCGCGCCTGTAGAGACAACGATTCTTTCGCATCAAATAGTTCGTTCATCCTTGCTCCTTACAACCAACGCTTACGACGTTTGTAAGATTTCAGATTCTTAAAGCTCTTGCGATCTTCATCGCCGCCGCCAAGGTAGAATTCTTTTACGTCTTCATTGTTTAGCAATTCGTGCTTGCTGCCATCTAGTACGATTTTGCCTGATTCCATGATGTAACCGTAATCGGCCGCTTGAAGAGCGAAGTTGGCATTCTGTTCAACCAAAAGCATGGTAATACCTTGCTCTTTGTTGATCTTGTTAATAATGCTGAATACTTCTTTAACTAGCAGTGGAGAAAGCCCCATAGACGGTTCGTCCAACAAAATCATCTTCGGTCGAGCCATTAACGCTCGGCCAATCGCTAACATTTGTTGCTCACCGCCAGACAAATAGCCCGCCAGGCCAGTGCGCTCTTTGAGTCGCGGGAAATAGTCAAACACCATTTCGATGTCTTGTTCAACTTCGTTGTCAGAGCGTGTATAAGCGCCTAAGCGAAGATTTTCTATTACCGTCATATCTTCAACAATTCGGCGCCCTTCCATAACTTGGAAGATGCCCGAACGGACGATCTCTTCCGGGCTTTTGTTGTCTATGCGTTCGCCCATGAAGTTGATTTCGCCGCGCGTCACTTCACCATCTTCGGTTTTCAATAAACCAGAAATGGCTTTCAACGTTGTGGATTTACCCGCACCGTTGGCGCCCAGTAAGGTCACAATCTGCCCTTTTGGAACTTCTAAACTCACACCGCGAAGTACTAGTATTACTTCGTCGTAGACGACTTCAATGTTGTTCACTGAAAGCAGTATTTCTGCCGGTTCGATATTCGTTGCTAATTCAGCCATCAAACTACTCCTTGCTAGGGTGAGAGTGTTCTCTCACCCATCCTTATTTTCAGTAGGCTTTGTTATTAATAAGTCGTAAATTAGTAACCTAGCCAATCGTCACGACGTGACAATGTCACCTGTGATACTTTCTTAATATCAACTGCACCGCCATCGTTGTTACCCATAAAGACGTTCACGGTTGTTGTGCCTCGGTGATCTTCCGGTTTCCAGTTCGCAGGGACACAGACACCTTCTAAGCCTTGTGGTACCCAGTTGTCATGGACATACATGCCCTTCTTGATGTTTTCACCTGTGATGCCACCATTATCTTTCGCCCACTCCATCGCTTCTTTCATATAGAACGCAGAACAAATACCGCGAATGTAATGGTGAGTTCTGAATTCGCCCGGCTCTGATTCAGACTGCTTAGAAATCTCACGAACCAGCTTCATGCCTTCGTTATCGTCTCCCCAAAACGCCGTCATACCTGGGAAAACGTAATCTTTAAGGCCATCGCCTGCTGCTTCAAGCACTGGCTTGTCGCCGCCCCAAATGTTTGCCATGTACTGGAACTCTGTCCCAACCGTGTTACAAGACTTCACTAGTGAGATAACCGAGCTACCGATATTGGCAATGTAACCGTAGTTGGTGCCTGACTCTTTCAGCGACAAACATTGCGCTTTGAAGTCCCCTGGTTTTAGTGACACAACGACTGGGTTTTGCACATCAAAACCAAGCTCTTTGGCGTACTCTGCACACGCTTCTTTTGGCGCATTCGGGAATGGATGGTTATCGCCAATGTGCGTAAATTTCGGCGCACCTTGATTGCCCTTAGATTCCCAATCTTCTTTCGCCCACTTAACTAGCGCACGGCACGCATCTGAGTACGACGCACCATAAAAGAAATTATAAGGCGCTGGTTTCGCGGTTTTTGGGTTTTTGCCAGTTGGGTCAGTTAAGTGACCAGAGTAAGAAGCAGAGAACACCGGCACTTTGTCTTTGGTAACAAACGAAATAAGCGCTTCGGTATCCGCCGTACCCCAACCTTGCAGCGCAACCATGTCTTTACGCGCAACCCAACGTTTATAGTTAGAAATCGCCACTGGTACTTTGTACGCCATGTCTACTGTTTCAAATTCGAGCTCGGTACCGTTAATGCCACCGTTTTGGTTAATCCAACGCAATGCGTCTCGCACGCCAGAACCATAAGGCTTGCTCACATAGGCAGTTGGTCCAGAAAAGTCGACTAATTGCCCGACAAACACAGAATCTTTTGCCCAAGTTGCGGTAGTAAACAGTGCAGATGACAGCACCAACGTTGTCGCTAAATGTCCTTTGTTCATAACTCGTTGTCCTTGTTATTGAGGTATATTCCACTTAATTCCACGTTAATATGAGAACGGATAGTGTTTCCAATATGCTCGAATCTGTTGCCAGCGATGCGATAATCCTTGAGGTTCGAAAATGAGGAACAGCATGATGACTAGACCAATCGCCATTTCTTTGAAGTAAGCCAGACCATCAGTGAAAGCGGTGGTATCACCAAACGCTGAAAGCCCCGTTACGCCAAACTCCAAAACTTCAGGCAGCAATACGATAAATATCGTCCCCATCAATGTGCCTTTGACTGAACCCAAGCCACCAATGATGATCATTGCCAAGAACTGGATAGACATCATGATGGTGAAGCCTTCTGCTGATACAAACCCTAGATAATGTCCGTAGAGTGCACCCCCGATGCCCGCATAGAATGCACACACTCCAAATGAGAGCAGACGATACTTGGTTAGGTTGATGCCCATGATCTCTGCTGACAGATAGTGATCTCGTACTGAGACAAACGCGCGACCGTCACGAGAACGGATTAAGTTTGATGCCCACATATACATGAAGATCAGCGCAAACAGAGCGATGTAGAAGAAGCTTTCGTCAGTCGTAAACTCAAAGCCAAACAAATTAATTGGGTTCGCGCTTGCACCGTATGAGCCGCCACTGAACCAATCTGCGCGAGCAAAGAAGTCCTCTAGAATAAACTGCGCCGCCAACGTTGCGATAGCTAGATATAAACCTTTAATTCGAGCCGCTGGCAGACCAAACAGCATCCCCACAATCATGGTTAAGTAACCCGCAAGCGGAATCGCAAACACGACTGGAATGTTAAACTGGTTATTTAGCCAAGCCGATGCAAAGGCGCCAAAGCCAAAGAACGCACCGTGACCTAGCGAGATTTGTCCGGTAAAACCAACCAAAATGTTTAAGCCCAATGCCGCGATACCGAGGTATGCAATCTGAATAAACAGGTTTAGGAAGTAAATATCCAAGACCAGCGGTGCTGCCAGCATGGCGATGACACCTGCAATCGCAAGGCTTCTGATGGTTTTGGTTTCAAAAATTGGCGTATCGCTTTTGTATGTGGTTCGAAAGTCCCCACATGGGCGCATGCTAAGTTGAGCCATGTTATTTCTCCTTAAATACGCTCAATATCTTTGGTACCAAACAGGCCATATGGCTTGAAGGCAAGAATGATTAACAGCACATAGAATGGTGCGATGTTGTATAAGTTACCCACTTGCAGGTATTGGCTATCAAAAAACTCAGCCAAGTTTTCTAGCACGCCGATGGTGATACCACCGACAATTGCGCCGACTACCGAATCTAAGCCACCTAAAATAACGGCTGGGAAAACTTTGATACCAATAATGGATAGCGCGTCAGATACGCCGTTAACGATACCGATAACAATCCCTGCTGTTGCAGATACCATTGCCGAAATGGCCCAACTGATGGCGAACACTTTCTTGATGGAAATGCCAAGACTCTGGGCTACTTGCTGGTTGAATGCCGTTGCGCGCATTGCCAGACCCATTTTGCTGAATTTGAAGAACCAGTAGAACGCGCCCATGATGAGCATTGAGAAGATCAAGCTCAGAATGTAAGCAAACTCAACATTCAAACCTCCGATATTCACCACGTTGGTTTCGAACACTTGCGGGTACGAAACAGCCGAGACGCCGAATATCCACTTCATCAGCGCTTGGAAGAACATAGATAGACCGATGGTCACCATGATCACAGAGATAATCGGTTCACCAATCAACGGTCTGAGCACAATGGTTTGCACGGCGATACCAAAAATCATCATGAACGCGAGCGTGAGTAAAAAACCGATAAAAAATGGTAACTGTAGGTGTACCAATGCCGCCCAACATACCCACGCGCCAATCAACAAAAACTCACCCTGAGCAAAGTTGACCACCTGGGTCGATTTGTAAATCAATACAAAGCACATGGCGACAACGCCATACAACATGCCAACGATCACGCCATTAATGACGAGTTGCAGTAATAAATCCGTATTCACTATGCGATCCTCCGTTGTTCGCTATCCACTAGTGTTGGCTCATGCTCAATAAGCGTTTCAATAACTAGCGACGTTTGAATGCGTGTTTTGGTGCCATCTTGATAAGTGATCACTGTATCGACATCGACTTTTGGATCGTCGCTGTAGATGGTTTCGATGATGTCTCCGTATTTCTCTGCAACCACACCACGGCGTACTTTACGTGTGCGAGTTAGCTCTCCATCGTCGGCATCCAGCTCTTTGTAAAGTAGAATGAATTTGCTGATCTTCTGTGCATCCGGTAGGGATTCGTTCACTTTTTGAACTTCTTCACGAATCGCTTGGTACACTTCTGGTTGAGCAGATAAGTTGGTGTAGTTGGTAAATGCCAAGCCGCGTTGCTCTGCCCACTTCGCGACAATCGCATAGCGAATACAGATGATGGCAGACAGCCAAGGTCGACCTTTACCTACCACCACGGCTTCTGCAATAAACGGCGAGAACTTGAGTTTGTTTTCGATAAACTGTGGCGAATAACGGTCGCCATGGCTGGTTTCCGACATATCTTTCAGACGATCAATCACCACCAAGTGACCGGAATCTTTAAAATAGCCCGCATCGCCTGTGTGCATCCAACCATCTTGAACATCTTCATCATATGCTGCTTGGTTGTTTAAGTAGCCAGTAAACATGCCTGTACTTTTCGCGATGATTTCACCAACGCCATTGCTGTCCGGGTTGATGACTTTCACATCTGCATTATCAAACGCAACACCAACGGAATCGTAATCCACATCATCCGCTTGGTGCACGGTGTATGCGCCACACATTTCGGTCTGACCATAAAGCTGCTTAAGTGGCACACCAATAGCTTGTAGGTAACGGAAAGTATCCGGTCCCATCGCCGCACCGCCGGTTGCCGCAGATGTCAGGTTCGAAAACCCTAAACGGTCACGCAGAGCACGCAGAAGAATCCATTCAGCCAACTTAGAGCGTTTACCCTGCTCCAGCGCTTTGTTGGCTAAGCTCATGCCCAGTTTGTACATCTTTTGCTTAAACGGTGTCGAATCCATCATTCGTGCAGACACGTCTGCCACAATGTTTTCCCACACACGTGGCGCTAACAGCACAAAGTTTGGACCGATTTCACGCAAGTCGGACATCATGGTTTCTTGTTCTTCCACAAAGTTAACGATTTGACGAGAAATCAACGCCTGACCAACCACGTAAACCTGCTCCATAATCCAAGGCAAAGGCAGAACAGAAACGTAGTTGTCGCCTGGGGAACGAGGGTCTGCACGCAAGTAAGCCGCACAGTGATCCAAGAACGTGCCACTGTGTAGCTGAGCCAATTTTGGTTTAGAAGTCGTACCCGACGTAGTACAAAGAATTGAAAGATCGCTGCCTTTGGTTTCAACAACCATATTGAGATATTTGTCTGGGTCCGCTTTATCAATCAGCTGACCTTTTTTGTAGACCTGTTCAACATCAATTAATCTTGGATCATCGTATTTACGCATTCCACGAGGATCGCAGTAAATAATGTATTCAACGCTAGGAATTTCATCACCAAGCTCAAGCAGCTTGTCGCATTGCTCTTCATCTTCGGCAATCACGACTTTTGCTTTGGCATAGTTGATAAGGTACGCCACCTCTTCGTGCATAGAATCTTGATAGATGCCCAGCGAGAAACCTTTGATCGCATGTGCCGCTAACTCGCCCCATACCCATTCAGGACGGTTATCACCTAGCAAACCAACGACATCTTGCTCACCAATACCTAAATCTTGTAGTGCCAGTGCCATCCACTTGACGCGGTTTTCATAATCCTTCCAAGTGAACTCTCGCCATATACCAAACTCCTTTTCACGCATTGCGACTTGCTCGGGCCAGTTCTTGGCATTGTGTTGCAACACTTTTGGAAAGGTATCTAAGCGGGTTATATCTGCCCAATCATTATGTTGCTGTGCCATTATGCACTCTCCTCTAATGTCGGTAGCTCTTCGCCTAAGTACGCTTGTTTCACATGTGGGTTGGCCATCACTTCTTCAGGCTCACCTGTAGCAATGTGTTTCCCGAAATCCAAAACCAAAACGCGATTAGAGATGTCCATGACCACGCCCATGTCGTGCTCAATCATGATGATCGTGATATCTAATTCTTCATTCAGATCCATGATGTAACGTGCCATGTCTTCCTTTTCTTCCAAGTTCATACCTGCCATTGGTTCATCAAGCAGCAGTAACTTAGGTTTTAAGGCAATGGCACGAGCAAGCTCTACACGCTTACGTAAGCCGTAAGATAGGGTGCCTGCAGTCGCTTTTCGGATGTGCTGGATTTCTAGAAAATCGATCACGTCTTCCACATATTTGCGGTGCGCCATCTCTTCTTTCTGCGCATTAGAGAACCAATAGAGTGGCCCCGTGACGAAGTTGTTTTTTAGTAGGTGGTGTCGGCCAACCATGATGTTGTCCAGTACCGACATGTGAGAAAAGAGCGCTAAGTTTTGGAAGGTTCTTCCCAACCCTAACTCAGCTCGTTGGCTAGGTGTCCGTTTAGTTACATCATCTCCAGCGAAGATTACAGAGCCTTTGTTTGGTGTGTATCGACCAGAGATGCAATTGAGCATTGAGGTTTTACCTGCACCGTTTGGGCCAATGATTGAAAAAATTTCCTTTTCATTCACATGGAAGCTCACGTCAGTTAAAGCTTTCACCCCACCAAAAGCCAATGAAATATCGTTTACCTGCAACAGAGGCGATTCCGATACCATAGTTGATCTCCCTTTCGTTATTTTAAGTGCGTTCCATTGAGCACTATTTGATCAAACCTAACTTTGATACTGGTAACCGCTTTTACACCTATGCATCAACTTTGTATTCAGTTTACGTAAACGTCAATTTAAAATCAGAATAGTGCCTGAAAGATTAAGTTGCAATCGAGTTCATCGAGAAAGATTTGAACTAACGCAAACTTTAAGTAAATAAATTGTTAATAAAAATTATTCTCAAACGCTTACATATTTGGATAGTTCGGACCACCACCACCTTCTGGCGGAGTCCAGGTAATATTTTGACTTGGATCTTTGATGTCGCAGGTCTTACAGTGGATACAGTTGGCCGCATTTATTTGCAGCTCTGGCTGCTGCTCCCCCTGTACGATTTCATACACGCCAGCCGGACAATAGCGCTGTGCTGGCTCTGCATATAATTCAAGGTTCTGCTCAATAGGGATCCGCTGGTTCTCCAGTCGTAAGTGGCATGGTTGATCTTCCTCATGGAAGATATTGGATAGATAAACGGAAGAGAGGCGATCGAAACTTAACACGCCATCAGGCTTCGGATAGACAATTTCATTGCTGTTTTCCGCCAATAACAGAGACTGATGATCAGGCTTATCACAGCGGATATGCCACTTAGCTTTACCTTTTAACACGTTATGTTCCAGCAGCGCTAAACCACCGCCCAGCCACGATCCAAAGCGGTGGATTCCACTTGAGAAGTTACGTGCTTGATAAAGCTCTTCATACAGCCAAGACTGTTTGAAATGCTTTTGATAATCAGCAGTAACTGACTGACTCTCAAGGGCTTCACATACTGCTTCAGCGGCAAGCATTCCAGATTTTATTGCGGTGTGTGTGCCTTTGATTTTAGCGCCGTTAAGTGTTCCTGCATCACAGCCAATTAACAAGCCACCAGCAAACTGCTGCGTGGGAAGCGAATGAAAGCCGCCCTTGGTAATCGCTCTCGCGCCATAGCTAATAGGCTTCCCATTTTTGAGGTATTGCTCAATCAACGGGTGGTGTTTAAAACGTTGAAACTCATCAAATGGACTCAAGTGCGGATTCTTATAATTCAAGTCAACAATCAACCCGACGGCAACTTGGTTTCCCTCTAAATGGTAGAGATAACTGCCACCTGTAGCTTCATTTGATAACGGCCAACCTAATCCGTGCACTACTAAACCTTGCTGATGCTGCTCTGATGGGATTTCCCACAGCTCTTTAAAACCGATAGCGTAGTGTTGAGGCGTTTTCTCTTCAGCAAGATTAAATCGGTTAATCAACTGCTTACCAATATGCCCCCGTGCGCCTTCAGCAAATAAAGTAAACTTCGCTCGCAGTTCAATACCAGGTTCGAAATTTCCTTTTTGTTCACCATTTTTATCTAATCCCATATCGCCCGTGATCACGCCACAAACACGACTATCTTCATCGATGATCGCTTGACTGGCGGTAAAACCTGGGTAGACCTCCACCCCTAAGTTCTCAGCCTGCAACGCCATCCATCGGCATAGACTGCCCAAACTTATGATGTAATTACCTTTGTTATGTAACGTATTAGGCACCGCCCAAGAAGGCAGTTCATGACCATTGATGTCATTGCCTAGATAGTAGGTTTTATCTTGGTTTACTTTGGTATTGAGCGGCGCGCCTTTCTCTTCCCAGTCGGGAAAAAGCTCATCCAAACTCCGCGTTTCAAACACCGCACCCGATAAAATATGCGCTCCAACTTCAGAACCTTTTTCTACCACGCAAACAGAGAGGTCTTGTTTTTTTTCTGCTGCTAATTGTTTGATTCGGCATGCCGCAGACAAACCTGCGGGACCAGCGCCTACAATCAGAACATCAAATTCCATGCAGTCTCTTTCCATGATTGCATTCCTTTTTCTTTGCATGTTGCCAACTTGTTAATCAACAATATATTTAAAGTTGACGCAAACGTAAAGGTAAATTAACATCATTTTAAAGACGTCATCACATCGTCTTCACTGTAAACACATAGTCTTCACTGTAAAAGGAATCTAACGTGAAAATACTAGTGCCAATCAAAAGGGTCATTGATCCCTACGTTAAAGTTCGCGTGAAAGCGGACCATAGCGATGTTGAAACCAATAACGTCAAGATGACGATTAATCCATTTTGCGAAATAGCCGTTGAAGAAGCCGTACGACTAAAGGAGCAAGGTATTGCAGATGAAGTCATCGTTGTCAGTGCCGGCGGTAGCCAGTGTCAGGAGCAACTACGTACTGCGCTTGCGTTAGGTGCCGATCGCGCTATTCATATCGATACTGAAGACAAAATAGAGCCATTGGTCGTCGCTAAGCTGCTCAAAGCTCTGGTTGAGCAAGAACAAGCACAGCTTGTGATTACGGGTAAACAATCCATTGATACTGACAACAACCAAGTGGCTCAGATGCTGGCCGCCCTACTTGACTGGCCTCAAGCAACTTTCGCTTCCGACGTGAAGATTGAAGATCAAAAAGTTCAGGTCGTGAGAGAAGTGGACGGCGGCTTGATGACGGTCACGATGAACTTACCTGCGGTGATCAGTACTGACTTACGCCTGAATGAACCGCGTTTTGCCTCTTTGCCTAATATCATGAAAGCTAAGCGCAAGCCGTTAGATACCATCACACCTGACAGTCTGGGTGTTGAAGTGGTATTTAGCCAAACCATTCAAGAAATCACACCGCCAGCGCAAAGAAAAGGTGGCATCAAGGTTGAATCTGTCTCAGAGCTTCTCGATAAGCTGCGTAACGAAGCGAAGGTGATTTCATGAAGAACTTAATCATAGCAGAGCATGACAATAACCAATTGCATGCGGACACACTCAAAGTGGTTAATGCAGCAAAACAAGTCAGCCAAGACAATGTTTTGATCGTAGTGGGCCACCAGTGTGAAGAAGTCGCTCAGCAAGCTTGTCGCGTTGATGGTATATCAAACGTAATTTGTGTCGATGATGAGCAACTTAAGCATCAATTTGCCGAGAGTATCGCACCTACTGTAGTGAGTATTGCTGAAGGTTTTGACGCAATCTGGGCTAGCTCATCATCAAAAGGGAAAGATCTTGCACCGCGAGTAGCAGCGAAGTTCGGCGTTGGGCAAATTTCCGATATTGTCCAAGTTATCGATGAAAACACTTTTGTCCGCCCTATTTACGCAGGAAACGCATTTGCCAAAGTGACCACCAGCGACAAGGTTCGCGTCATCACCGTGCGCGCGTCTGCGTTTGAGCCGGTTACTTGTCACAACCAAGCTGATATTAAGCATCAGCAGGTAACTATCTCAGCTCCAATGGTTGAATTGGTTTCTGTCGATAAAACCGTGTCAGAGCGCCCTGAATTAAGCGCGGCAGAGGTGGTTGTGTCAGGTGGACGCGGGGTCGGTAGCAAAGAGAACTTCGCGTTGATCGAACAAGTGGCCGATAAACTAGGTGCTGCCATTGGCGCTTCTCGCGCGGCGGTTGATGCCGGGTTTGTTGCCAACGACTTACAAGTGGGTCAAACCGGTAAAATCGTTGCACCTAAGCTTTATATAGCGGTTGGGATTTCCGGTGCCATCCAGCATCTTGCAGGAATGAAGGAATCCAAAGTGATTGTCGCGATCAACAAAGATCCAGAATCTCCTATCTTTGAAGTTGCCGACTATGGATTGGTTGGTGATTTATTTGAGGTACTACCTCAGCTTGCCGAACAACTTTAAACGATCAGTTAAGGGGCGAACACTGCTATGTTCGCCCCTTTATTTTGTTTTTGGTCATATTCAAAAGAATTGAAATTAGAGGGACCTATGCCAAATTCTGCACCTATTTGGTCACCATCTGCTGAGCGCGTCAGCAATAGCAACTTATTACGGTTCATCGAAAAGGTTAATAAAGACAAAGCCGAAGGTACCGTAATCAACAATTACACGTCTCTACACCAGTGGTCCATTGAGCACAATGATGAATTTTGGCGACATACTTGGCAGTTTTGCAACGTAATCGGAGATATAGGTTCGCAAATCAAGAGCCTTGGCAGTCCCAAATGGACACAAACAGGTTCTAATCATCACCATGTAAATAGAGACACAGTATGGTTTGCTGACGCCACGCTGAACTACGCAGAGAACCTCCTATCTCAGGCTGAGCAATCACCAGAGCGTGAGTTTATTGTTTTTAGCAATGAAAGCGGTGAACACAGACAACTCACCGGTAAACAGTTGCTTGAACAAGTTTCTGCCATTCAACAATGGCTACTCAATTGTGGTGTCGGTAAAGGCGATGTCGTTGCGGGTTATTTGCCCTACCTTCCTGAAACCGTTATTGCCATGCTGGCCACCACCAGTCTTGGTGCCATTTGGACTTCAACCTCTCCTGATTTTGGTATCGATAGCGTCGTAGAGCGTTTTGGTCAGGTCAAACCGAAAGTTCTTTTTTGCTGTGATGGCTACCAGTTCGGAGGCAAAGCTTTCGATATGACGAACAAGAACACCACTCTTAGTAGTAAGTTAAGCAGTGCCTCCGAAGAGACTACTATTAGCGTATGCCAAATCGAATATTTACAAAACGCTGAGAGTGCTAGCACTTCTGAGTTTGTTTCTTGGTCCGATATTACTCACCACTTTTCTCCACAATCAATTCAATATCAACCAACGCTGTTTAATGACCCGTTATTCATTTTGTATTCTTCTGGTACAACAGGTCAACCTAAGTGTATTGTCCATTCCGCAGGCGGTACCTTGCTCAATCACCTCAAAGAACATCAACTGCATTGCGACATCAAATCGCAAGACAAGGTTTTCTACTACACAACATGTGGTTGGATGATGTGGAACTGGCATGTTTCCGCTCTTGCGAGTGGTGCTGCCTTAGTGATTTACGACGGTAGTCCGGTTTACCCTGATCACTCCGTCTTATGGCAATTAGCAGAAGAACATAGCGTGTCGCTGTTTGGTACTTCAGCGAAATACTTAGAAGCACTGGAACAGGCAAACTGCTCTCCAAAACTAGAACATAACCTGAAGTCACTCAAAACTCTTTGCTCAACTGGTTCGGTGCTTTACCCAGAACAATTTAGTTATGTCTATCAGCACATCAAGCAGGACTTACATCTCGCTTCTATCGCTGGCGGCACGGATATTTGCGGATGCTTTGTACTGGGAAACCCTATCTCACCAGTTTACAAAGGTGAATGCCAAGGCGCAGGGCTGGGAATCGACGTGCGTGTTTTGGACGACGAGGGAAAAACCATTACACAGCAACGCGGCGAACTAACTTGCAATAACTCACTACCTAACTTCCCTATTGGCTTCTGGCACGACAACGGCGAACGCTATCACAACGCTTATTGGAGCAAGTTTACCGATATCTGGCACCATGGCGACGATGTGATGCAAACCGAACATGGCGGTTTTATTTTTTATGGCCGTAGCGATGCGACATTGAATCCAGGCGGCGTACGAATCGGCACCGCTGAGATCTATCAGCAAGTGAACGCGTTACCCGAGGTCGAGGACTCCATCGCCGTCGGCAAGTTAAACCAGCAGTCTGAAGAAATCTGGTTACTAGTAAAACTCGCTCACAACGTCGAGTTAACCCAACAACTCACCGATTCAATTCGCCAAACATTGAAAACAAAATGTTCACCGCGCCATGTCCCACGACAAATTTTTGCTATCAGTGATATTCCTAAAACGCGCTCAGGCAAATTGGTTGAGCTAGCAGTGAAACAATTGGTAAACGGACAAGCTGTAAAAAACATTGGTGCTATTGCTAACCCAGAAGTGCTGGAAGAAATTAAAACGCTTTTCAACATAGAAAGTGGCGCCACTGTCAATTAGAGACTCAACAAGTCTTCCAACAATACAGACGGGTATAACCTAACTATATTTTAGCTCGCTCGATAACTCCTCCCCACTTTCGTGGAAACTGAGCGAAATATGCTTCATGTACACAAAAAAGGTGAGATAATTCTATCTCACCTTTGAGCCATATGAGCTGGAGCATTAGTTTGGGGGTTAAGCTTTTATCAGTTGGCTCATATCTTCGCGAACTTGTGGCACCGTTAAACCAACGATGATTTGAAGGCTCTCTTGATTTCTAACAATATTCACCGCTCCGTGCTGTGTGAAAAATGCGTTCTCCTTTACCAGAGAGACATCTTTAACTTTAACACGCAGACGCGTCGCGCAATTAGTTAACAAGTCAATGTTTTCTTTTCCACCCAAACCTTCAATAAAGGCACTAGCTTGTGACGGACTTGCGCTACTGCTATGGACCGCTTTCGCTTCTTTGTAGTCAGCTTTGGAATACAACTTACTATCTGCACCTTCACGCCCCGGAGTAAGTATGTTGTATTTTAAAATAAGCGCGCGAAACGTAACAAAGTAAACACCAGTAAACATGAGACCAATAATAATCTGAATCACGTATGTTCCTGCATGGTTACCAGCCAAAGGCAACCAGTTTTGGAAAATGAAGTCTATCAAGCCAGTCTGAAAGTTACCGGAAACACCAAACATAAAGGCGATCGTTGCCATTGTCGCAGATAACAACGCATGCAAAGCAAACAGCGCAGGTGCGATAAATAAGAATGTAAACTCTATTGGTTCGGTTATCCCTGTAAGAATTGCTGTGATTGCGGCTCCGAGCACTAACCCCATCACCATCTTTTTATTTTCTTTTTTCGCAACTGAATAGAGTGCTAGTGCGATACCCGTACAACCAAACACTTTACCCATTCCCGTCAACATCAAACCACCCTGAGGAAATTGTGTCGTTAAACTTTCCGAGCTCTGGGCGAATGTCTGTATATTTTGAATCCAATAGGCAACCGTTCCGCCATCGACTGCAACTGGCCCATAAAAAACGGGACCATATACGAAATGATGCAACCCCGTTGGTATCATGATTCGCTCTAAAAACGTAAATAGCCATACCCCTAACGATCCAGCAGAAACCAAAAATGATTGCAGATTGTTAATACCATGCTGAATACTTGGCCAAGTCAAACAAGTTAGAATTGCTATCACGACCATAATGGGGAAACTAATGATCACAACCAATGGCGTTCCGCCAAATACAGCCGCCCAATCCGGTAGCTTTTTATCAAAGAATCGGTTGTGAACCCAAACAGAGAGACTTGCAATTAAAATGGCACCTAGTAAGTTGGTATCAAGCGTTAGAATGCCACCAACTTCAGTCAAACCTCGCTCACCTTCCGTATAGTTCACGCCCAGTTCTGGTCCCCAAAATTGAAGGATTCCACCAATAACGTAGTTAAACGTAATGTAGGAAACGAGTGTTGCAAGTACAGCGCGACCAGATGCTTTTTTAGCTAAAGCGATAGGTAACCCAACGGCAAAAATAAGTGCCATATTTTTAAATACAGCGAGAGATGCCTGTAAAATGATCGTCGAGACTTTAACCCAAGCACTCCCCTCTAGTGCCCAAGGAAACACTTCTTGATTTAACAGCACAACAGAGAAACCCAATAACATGCCCGCTGCTGGAAATAATAGAACGGGAACAAACATCGCGGCTCCGAACCTTTGAATAATGTCTTTCATATAAACCTCTTGTTTCATTCACGGAGCCTACAAGTAGGCCCCGAACGTCCAGTTGTTATTGAAAAAATTGAGGAAGGTAGGCTTTATTTTCTTCTAGTAATTGTTTTGTTATTTCTTTAGCTTTTGGCACATTAACCACGGTACGGTTAAGTGTGAGTGCATTAATCAGCTTTTGCTGACTTCCTTCGTACCAAGCATCCACAACTAATTTCTCGTAACCAAGTTGGCTCTCAATCATGGCTTTTTGGAAGGTTGGGATTTTTCCTACAGTAAAAGCTTTCGGTCCATCACTAGTTAGCGCAGCTGGAACTTCTACCATGGCGTCATTTTGTAAATTTGTAATAGCACCATTATTCGGTACGATGACGAGATACACATCGCTCAAGTTGTAGGCTAGCGAAGCCGCGACTCTCACCATGTATCGACCATGGATATCGGCATGCAGTGTTTCGTGCTTCGTGGTGCCCGCTTCAATTATTCTTGCGTTCAATTCGAACACTCGTTTCTCACGGCCGTTAATTACCTGCCTTGCGCGAGTATTGTTGATATCCTCTTTCGCCACCATTTTTTCAGGGTACAAATAGTACTGAAGATACGTATTCGGCAAAAACTCTGGATTATCAGCAAGCATTGTTCTCATGTTTTTGAATGTGGCTTGCCACGATGGGTCATCCGCTATTTCCGCATCAACCGCACTGATCCCTTCTTTTAGGATGATATTTTTAATTTTGTCCGTTAAGTCTTCACCCTGTTTGTTACGAATTTTGGTAAACCAGCCATAGTGATTAAGCCCAAAATATTCAGGAACGAAGTCCCAAATTTCACATCCTAACAATTGCGCATAGCTGACCATAATCGCTGCTGGCATATCACAGATATTTAGAATTCGCTTATCATGCGGAAATTCACGATTTAAAGCTTCAGCGACAATTGCCGCCGGGTTGGTGTAATTAAGAATCCACGCATCTGGACACGTTTGTCGGATCTCATTCACTAGCTGGATCATGTCGCCGATAGAGCGAAGTCCATATGCCATTCCTCCCGCGCCACATGTCTCTTGCCCAACACAAGAGTTGGATAGCGGGATTTGTTCATCGCGCTCGCGCATGGCCAACCCACCAGTGCGGATCTGGATAAAGAAAAAGTCCGAATCTGCGAATGCGACAGATTTATCCGTTGTATAAACAAACTCTTCAACTTCTGGATAGTGTTCTCGCAATAGAATTTCAGTAGCTAATGCATTCGATTCTTGGCGTTTCTCATCTATGTCGTAAAACACGACTTTTGCGAGTGGAAAGTTATCTTTTTCGGCAATAAGGCTGTTCATCATACCAAGTGTGTATGTACTGCCAGCACCAACAATCGTTAATTTTTGACGTTTCATTTCGCTACCTCAAATGTTTACCCTGAAAATGTATAAAATAAGTATTAATACTTTTATGATACATTTAAAGTGTAAGCACAAAGATACGAGATAAAGATCACACAAAGATCCTAAAGAAAAGTATTAACTACATCTCAGATCACATTCTTGCTATCATGATCCAAGACTTAGCGAGGTATTATGAAACCCAAATACATAGACATTGCGGAACGATTAGAAAAAAAGATCAAAGATGGGGAACTACAACCTAAATCGATGCTTCCAAAAGAGAGTGATTTGCAAGAAGAGTTTTCCGTAAGCCGCGTAACCATCAGAAAAAGCTTACAAATTCTGGTCGACAATAATTTAATTAGTCGGACAAGAGGTAGTGGAACTTATGTAAACGATCTAAAAGCCCAACATGATGCCTTACATTTGCTGGGTTTTATCGAGGAAGTCAGTAAACAGGGGAAAACGCCTAGCTCTCAAGTCATAAAGTTCGAACTTAAAAAACCGAATGAACAGGTTGCTAAGCAGTTAAATCTCTCGCCCAATGATGATACATATGAAATACATAGACTCAGATGTATTAATGATGAGCCTGAAATTTACGAAGTCACTCATATGCCAGCAGTGTTATTTCCAGACTTGAGCATAGCCATAATGAATGGTTCTAAATATGAGTACATTGAAAATAGCAAAGGATTGAAAATTGCGAAAAGCAGTCAGTCTGTCAAACCGTATTTGTTAGATGCAGAGACGGCCTCATACCTGAATGAATCAGAAGCTTCCCCTATTCTAAAAGTTGAGTCCACTGGTTACCTAGAAGATGGTCGTGCATTTGAATATACCGTCAATTACTTCCGACTTCATCAATACAGCTTCGAGTTTATTTCAACTAGGACGTAGTACTATTCGACGCTAATGGTTAATCATTGCGCCAAATCTTATATCCGACCTCTCGCATTGCTCTGCCGAGCAGGTGGGAGGCGACTGGCGCAGTGAGAACGATAAACAACATCGTACCGATAACCCGAGAGATCACGGTAACTTCAGGGAGTGAGAAAGCGACCGCTAATAACAAGCAGCTCACTCCGACAGTTCCAGCTTTGGTCGCTGCATGCATTCGGGTATACAAATCAGGAAGCCTCAGGACACCTAGACTTGCAACCAAGGTCAACAATGTTCCTAAGCATAAAAATAGTCCAATCAACACGTCCATTATTCTTTCTCCTTTCTTTTAACGATCAAACGTGCAAATGCGATCGTGCCGAGAAATGCGACCAAACCTAATGTAATGGCGATGTCTAACAGAGCGTCCTCACCGCTGTCTAAGGTGTAAACCGTAATAAATCCGATAGTGATAAATGAAATCAGATCTAACGCCACAACTCGATCAGCTAGCGTTGGTCCTAGAATTAAACGAGCAAAAGCCATAACAAAGCTGAGTAGTAGCCCAGAATAGGCAAAAGTGACCGTTATTTGCAGCCAACTATCCACGCGTCACCTCCAAAATTCGATGCTCTAACCCATCTTTAATTCCGCGAATAACCTCTTCATGTTCAGGTGCAAACATGGCATGAACGATAAGATACTTTTTATCAGCCGTAACATCCAAACTAAGCGTACCCGGTGTTAAAGAAACCATGTTCGCCAGTAATGTGATTTCTAGGTCAGAATCGACCTCCAGAGGGACATAAACGATATCAGGCTGACTCAAATGAGTAGGTGTCACGACGTCCCACACCACTTTCGCAACCGATATAACCATTTCATAAGCGAAGTACGCCAATAACTTCAATGCAGATGCAAAACGTTGAAAATAGCTCGTTTTCAATCCAAATGGTTGACTCAACCTTAAAGCAAAAAAGCCGACCGTAAATCCGACAACAAAATTCAGACTCGAATAGCTGCCATTAAGCATCATCCACGCTAACGCTAAGAAAAAATTGAGGAATAGATAGATCATGCATTTCCTCCTAACACCACTCTGATGTATTCAGTCGGATTTAACAGTTGTTCTGCAGCTTGAACGGAAAATTGATAAAAAGGCTCCGCCACTAAGCCAATGATTAGCGTCAACGTTGTCAATACAATAATTGGAACGAAGTACAACCAATGTACTTTGGCCTGCAGAGTCTGTTCTGGCTTCTCTCTAAATGGCTTTTTCCAAAATGCCTCACTCCAAATTTTCGTCATCGAGTAGACAGTAAGCAACCCCACCAATAACGCGGTACCTGCTAACCAGTAATACTCAGCCTGTATGCTCGACTTGATGACCAATAGCTTTCCCCAGAAACCCGATAGCGGTGGGAAACCGGCCAGAGAAAACGCAGGGACAAGAAACAAGAACGCTAACCAAGGCATAGCTTTGTATACCCCACCCAAATGTTCAAGTTGACTAGAGCCATATTTGCGCTCGATGAATCCACCTATTAAGAACAAATTCGCTTTTACAATGATGTGATGAACAATGTAGAAAATGGCACCGGCTAAAGCTAAGGGAGTGTAAATAGCCAACCCCATGATCATATAGCCTATTTGGCTAATGATATGAAAAGAAAGAATTTTCTTAATGTCGAATTGGCTAGCCGCTCCTAAAACGCCCGTTAACATGGTTAGCCCTGCGACCCAAATTAACGTCGGTTGCCAACCACTCTCGGCGAGCGGAAATACCAAGGTAAAGACTCTTATCAACGCGTATACACCGACTTTAGTAAGCAACGCGGCAAACAGTGCCACCACACCGCTTGGTAACGTGTGATAAGAAGCTGGCAACCAAGCAAATAAAGGAAAGAGTGCCGCTTTAATAGAAAAGGCAAACAAAAATAGCGCGGACAGCATCATGTTGATGCTCAATTCATTTTCCCCTACTTTGGTGTAGAGATCGGCCAAGTTCAAGGTGCCCGTTGCGCCATACAATAAACCGATAGCAAGCAAAAATACCAGCGTCGAAATCAGGTTCAACATCACGTACTTTACTGCACCATCAACTTGAGTTTTCGTTGCATCTAACACCATTAAACCAAATGATGAAATGAGCATGACCTCAAACCAAACATACAGATTAAAAATATCTCCAGTCAGGAAAGCACCATAAACGCCAGCAAGCAACACGTGCATTAACGCATGGTAATTGCTATAGGAGGGCTTTCGGTGAAGGTCCGCCATCGCGTAGAAAACACATATCGCACCAATCACCGCCGTTATCATCACCATAGCAACGCTGAGGTAATCTGCGACAAACACGATACCAAATGGCGCACTCCACTGACCAAAAGCAACGGCTTGAATACCATTACTTATGATGTTTTCTGTGAGAAAGCCCGCAACGAAAAGGTTCGAAATCGCACTTACACCGCTCAACCACTCAACACTTTTTGTTGAGCGACGGACGAAGAAGATAATCAACGCCGTACTCAGCGAGAGAACTACCGGTAACGTAAGCAAAATCGAACTCATTGACCCTCCTCAGAACGTTGCATTTCATCGACGTTTGCAGTTCCAGTGTCTTTATAAGCTCGATAGAACAACATTAAAGCAAAAATAAGTAGTCCAAAACCGATGACTATCGCAGTTAAGATAAGCGCTTGAGGTAAAGGATTTGCCGCGCTATCTGGTGGTAAAAGAGCATTATCGCCAATCAATGGCGGTTCTCCGGGCGTCAGCCTCCCAGCGGTAAAAATAGCAAGGTTAACCGCACTACTGAGTAACATGATGCCGAACAAAAGGCGCAAGATATGCTTTTCAAGCATTAAATAAACACCTGCTGCGACAAATACTCCAACGACAACACTCCAGACTATTTCCATCACTCTAGCTCCTCATTAATACGAAGCAGCATACCCATCACGCCACCTATAACGGCAAGGTAAACACCAACATCAAAAACCAATGGCGTCCCTAGTGGTATCACGTCTTTCCACCACAGTCCGGTCAAAAACGGTTTATCAAACGCAAAGCTCAAAGCACCAGAAACTAAGCTCAATGCGATGCCAGATAACGCAATGAGAAACGGTTTGAAATACAACCTAGAACGAACGTATTTCGGTGATTCCGCGAACATGAGAAGTGATAAACCAATAACGGCAATCAACGCACCAATAAAGCCACCGCCCGGTTCATTATGACCACGTAACAACAGATACACTGAAAATACGAGCATGAGTGCCGAAACGATGTGTGCCGTGGTTGCAAAAATTAATGATTGGATACGATTTTGTTTTTTCGCTCTTGTTTTAAGCAAACTCACTGCCGCAATCCCAGCAATAACAACGACGACAACTTCTCCCAATGTATCAAATGCGCGAAAGTCGACCAGAATAACGTTAACAATGTTTCGCCCATGTCCACCCGGGACACTGTTTTCTGCAAAGAAATCTGACACCGAAGAGTCCATCGGCTGAGACGTGATTCCTAACAAAAGTAAAGTAACCGAAACACCTATCACACCTGCTATGCAAATATTCGCTACTTTACGTCTTATTGAATGCTTGGGCACGGTGGTTAGACGTGGCATATGACGCATTAACAATGCAAGAAAGACCACCATTAATGTTTCCACTAACAGTAAAGTCTTCGCAACGTCCGGGGCGCTATAAATCATAAAAACAAGCGTGGTCATGAAGCCAATCATACCAAGCGCAGAAATCGCAAGAAGTCTTGCGTGGGACAACGTACATACGAGCGCAGCACCAATCAACAATAAGGCAATACCAATCTCATAGAAAGTGACACTTGAAAGTTCGCCAACCAAAGGCAGAGGAATAAGCGCTACCTGACTCAGTAACGCAACGGCAAGTACCGTGAAAAATAATAGGACATAGCGACTCAATTTCTTTTGCTGTAACCGCGCCGTTTGCCACTTCGCCACTGTCATCATGCCATCTAATAGTCGTTCAAAAATATTCTCCGCTTTGGGGACGAATAGATGTAACCGCTGAAAAAATGCAGACACAGCTGGATAAACACGGTACACCACATACCCCAACGCTAGCGTAATAACGCTTAACACTAACGGTACATTCACGCCATGCCATAGTGATGTCTCTTTAAGAGTTGCTGTGGGCAGAATGTCAGCAGAGCCCGGAAAAATAATATTGCGATCTAACCAATTTAAACCGAATAACGGGACCAGGAGACTGCCAAGTGCCAAGAGCAAAGGCGAGATCCACAGGTTTTTTTTTGTCTCAACTGGCTTAGTTTCAATCGGCACGAGACCACGGCGAGCAAAGAATGGTCTCGCAATAAGCATAATGGTTAGCGCGACCATCAGTATATTCACGATTAAAAGTACAAAGGCGATCCAGCTATTGAGCTCTACTGCGGACTTGTACATGTATTCTTTGCTCAAAAAACCTAACAACGGCGGGAACCCCGCTTTAGACAACGCAGCCAAACTCCCCGCAACCATGCTGATGACGAGCACTGACTTCAGACCGTACAATTGATCAATATCTCGTGTTCCTGTCGCTTTGTCGATATTACCCACCACCATAAACAGCGCAGCTTTATAGAAAGAGTGAGCGAGAATAAACATCAATACTGCACTAACGGCCAAATCTGTGCCCATACCTAGTAATAATGTTAATTTACCCAAAGCAACATTCGTGCTGTAGGCTAGCATCAGCTTCAAGTCAGTTTGTTTTAATGCGACAAATGTGCACCAAATGGCCGTGATACTCCCAGTGATGACTAAAGCATAAAACCAGATCTCGCTGTGGGCATAAACTGGCGATAAACGTGCTAAGAGGTAAATGCCTGCCTTTACCATTGTTGCCGAGTGTAAATACGCACTGACCGGAGTGGGAGCTGCCATCGCGTTAGGTAGCCAAAAATGAAACGGGAATTGCGCAGATTTAGTAAATGCACCGAGTAGTATGAGCACTAGAGATGGGATAAACCATTCATGCTGCGCAATAGTTCCTGC
This sequence comes from Vibrio sp. 1978, assembly GCF_033344345.1. Lineage (NCBI taxonomy): Bacteria > Pseudomonadati > Pseudomonadota > Gammaproteobacteria > Vibrionales > Vibrionaceae > Vibrio > Vibrio sp. 1978. The sequence continues at coordinate 17,183 of NZ_JAWPOP010000016.1, read as the reverse complement.
CTGCTCGATAATGGTATTTAGCTCATAACTCCCTGCCATTGCTCCCAGCAAGATAAGACCCGCTAGCAACGCTAGTCCACCAGCACCGGTAACAATCAGCGACTGCAAGGCGTTTTTCCGAGACGTTTTATTTTCGTGATTAAACCCGATCAGTAAGTAAGAAGTGATGGTGGTGAGTTCCCAGAAAACAAATAACAACAGAATGTTATCGCTCATCACAATCCCTAGCATGGCAAGCATGAATAGGGTTAGATACAAATGAAAGGAAAACCGGCTATCACTTTCTCGTAAATAAGCCAAAGCGTAGATTTGAATCAGTGCGCCAATCCCACTGATCAGTCCCGCAAAAAGAAATGAAAGACCATCTAATCTAAAGCTAAGGTTGATATCGAGGCTTGGTATCCATTCCGCATTCCAGCTCACGCCTGCAGGACTATAGATATAGAAGAGAAAAGAGAAGATTAAAACTGGCAGCGCAGGGAAAATCAGTAAGACCAACTGATTATCTAGGTTTTTCGGCAGGTTTTCTTTACCCGTTATGTTATTCAACATCGCAGCCCATTCGTTATTATAAGAAGGTACGCGCTATTCGGCGCAAATGACAAACTCCACTGTATTGTTTTAGCCCAAGCGCTTCAAAAACGATCATGAAACCAAGGGAAAAGTAGCAAACAGTAATCACTGAGTGCTACTTAGAGGAACGCCGATACAAACCGCTATTTGCTGTCTGCTACGGCATAAGAACGTAGGTCACTACTTACGTGTTCTTGGCTGAATGTATATGGATTATCGTCATCAGCTAACTCGAATGCATCGTAGGTGCAGTCACCGATATCATTTCTCGGACAAACATAAACATTCGAACGTTCTATCATTTCTGTGTGGCATTTCGGGCATAGGTTTTTCATGTCACTCTCCTCTGATAACTTATTGATACATTGATAATTCCATGTTCTAGAGATCCATCTCCCTCCTTTACCTAAAACATCACTTAAACCCAACTTTGTTACACCCCAATTACTGAATCGGTGAGACAAAACCATCGGGCTTAAGAGCGACCAAACTACAGTTAATCGATTGCAAAATATTTTCAGCCGTATTACCAATGACATAACCAGATATACCAGTCCTCGCTAAGGTACCCATGACCAACACGTCTACCTCAATACTTTCTACGTAATCTGGAATCTTTTCGTCGGGTTTTCCATGCAGGTGGTGAATCACAATTTCACCTGTAATCCCAGACTCCTCCAACAGCTGTTGCAGAGCTTGTTTATGATCGGCTTTTGCTTTGTCGAGTTCATGTTTCAACTCAGCATCATCGACTTGAATCCAAGCGTTACCATTAAGGTAGTTTTCTAAGTAATACTCCCAGCAAGAAATCACGTGTAAACGACTATCGCAGGTGTCGGCTATCGAACGCGATAATTCGAGTAAACGCACGGCTAATGAGTGCTGTTCATCGCTTGCCGTTAATGGGTCGATAGCCACAGCAACACGGCGCTTATCTCTTGGCTTATCAATTGGTCGGTGCAACCAAAGCGGACAAGGGCATTTTCGTAACAGAGTCATATCAATAGCTTTGAAACCCTCAGCACCTTCACCGAGCGGTTCAGCTTCTTTGATGATGAGATCTTTGTTATCAGCTAATGCTTCTTGAATAATACAGACAGCGGGCTTTTCACTGCTTTTCACAGTAAGAGGAAATGCGAGATCCTCTTCAGTGAGTCCCAGCTTCTGTCTGTATTCGTGAATACTTTGTTTGAGGGAGTCTTGCAGCGATTGCTCATAACTTTGCTGATACTGGATCATGTCTGTTGGGAAATCAGGACACGCTATTAGCCCTGAGACAGGCACTTTGTTGCTAGATGCAATCCTCATCGCTTGTTCGAGGGCGTCACTATGGCCTGGCAATCCTTGTGTTGCAAAAAGTATGTTTGCGAATCGTTTCATACACACCTCCTTGTTTGGTTAAATATTAACCACCCACAAAGTATAATACCTAACGGATAATTGTAACGGCTTGTGACGTTGATGAAATCAATTCTCATTAAGAGACGGGTATTGCTTCACTTGGTTTTACGTCACACTCTCCTTTCATCACAACTGCCGCCTTCTGACCTAAATAAATTCCGCTACCTAAAATTGAGACCAAATAAAAACCCAAATTACTCAAAGTTTTTTCTCACCTTGAGTAACTTGGGTATAAGCAATAACACACTTAGTGTCCGGATTTAAATGGATGGCCTAAATTTTCACGCAACTTAGTTTAAAGATGCCATCTCAATCACGAATCGATATGCAAAGTTTTACGGCTTTAGTGACCTAAAATCGCCGTAACTCAATGTTAAGGTTGTTGTTTTGTCGGTGCCAAAGCAATTTCACGAACACATACACCTTGCGGTTGCTGATAAGCAAACAGCACTGCTCGTGCAATGTCGTCTGCTGCCAACACGCCGCCCATATCCACCTTCCAAGCGTCATAGCCATCTTTAATATCTTGAGACGTTGTATGTGAAAGTAATTCCGTTTCCACTGCACCAGGTGCAATCGTCGTAACGCGAACATTCGATGATGCAACTTCTTCACGTACGTTTTCAGAAACCGCATGAACCGCAAATTTGGTACCGCAGTAAGCGGCATGATCAGGGAATGTTTTCTTGCCCGCAATAGAGCTGATGTTAATGATCGTACCACTGTTACGTGCTTTCATCGGTGCTAGGACGGACTGCATGCCATTGAGTAAGCCAATTACGTTCACATCAAACATGCGCTTCCACTCCGATGGTTCCTGAGTATCTATCTGACCGAGAAGCATAACTCCTGCGTTATTTACAAGTGCATCTACCGGACCATACAACGCTTCAGCTTTCTCAATTGCAGCCTCAAAAGAAGCTTTGTCGGTCACATCTACCTTTTCACAAAGCGTATTTGGTAAGTTTAATGCTTCCAAACGTTCTACACGTCTTGCTAACAAAAGAAGAGCATGGCCCTGCTCACTGAAGTGACGTGCAATCGCTTCACCAATGCCTGAACTAGCGCCTGTAATAACAATTAACTTTTTCATTTTGAATCCTTAATCGAACGGTTTACATCAGTGGCGGTAAGTTTAAGAAAACTTTGTTTGTTGATATATACCGACCTAGTTGAAACACTGTTGTTATACTGCAACAATACTTTTTTGAATTATGAAGAAGTCATCATGCAAACACACATCAACCTTGCGGATATTCGCTCCTTCGTCCTAATCGCTCAACTAGGAAACTTCACGAAAGCAGCAGAGCAACTTGGCGTTTCTCGCTCACACGTTTCACGTCAAATAACAAATCTGGAGCAACAGATTGGTGTCACTTTGCTACAAAGGACCACTCGAACACTGAACCTCACCGAAGCAGGCAAGGTTCTGTATAAACAGTGTGAAACTGCCCTTCACAATATTGATCAAGCTGTTATGGCAGTGGTTGATGATGTAGAAGACTTAAGAGGTGACATTCGTATCAACTGTGTGGGGGGCTATTTAGGAGAAGACGTTGTCGCAGATATCGTTGCTCAGTTTCTAATCCAACACCCACAAGTGAGCATTAACTTAGATTTTAGTAGCCATCGTGTCGATTTAATCGCGGATGAATTCGATATCGCTTTTCGAATGGGAAAGTTAGACGACTCCAACTTTATCGCTCGCAAACTGATCGATGTGGAAATGGGGACATACGCAAGCCCAAACTATTTAGAAACATATGGCTATCCTTCGCATCCAAAGGACTTAGAAAAACACGTTTGTTTGACAGGTAGTGTGACACGGTGGGCATTTGAGAACACGAATACAAAGCAGTCAACGGAACACCAGATACGTGGACAGTTACGATGTAAGAGTGGCAGAGTAATGATAAAGGCAGCCTTGGCGGGAAATGGCATCATCCGTGTGCCAGCACTTTATTGCCAACAAGAACTCCAGACAGGCAAGCTAAAAGAAGTGTTTACCAATTGGAGCATTCCGAGTGTGGAATTTTCACTCCTTTATCATCACGACCGACATCAACCAAAACGCATCCGAGCCTTTGTTGATTTTACCACGCAATACTTTCGCAAACTGCAGAGTAAAGACAAGTAACCTGCACGTTGGTACCTGTCTATGTATGCTTTATAGGCTGAGCCTGTGAACCTGGGGGTTGTTCTAGAAAGAGTGTGAGCATTTTGACGCTTAAGGCTTGGTTTTCATAAACGTCAGAGGTGTTTGTCCAGTTTGCTTTTTGAAAAATGCAATAAAAGCACTGTCTGACGAAAACTCCAGCCAATCGGCAACTGCGCTGACTGGCATGCCCGTTGATAACAATTCAACGGCTTTTAAAAGCCTCCACTGTTGCCGCCAATCTTGATAATTCATACCCGTTTCCGACTTAAATAATCGTGTTACCGTCTTGGTGCTTGCCCCAACTTTGCTTGCAAGAGTAGTAAGCGAAGGAGCTAGAAATGAAGGTTCAACCAACTCTCGACGAAACGTTGTTAAGCGCCGATGCGATGGCAAAGGCAACTGAAACGAATAACGTTTCGCAGCATAAAACTCCTCCCAAAAAAGCGCCGTCGTATTTACCATCTCGCTGCTAGGCTTATCCCACTCCCAAAATGACATTTTATCAATAAGAGCTTGGAGTAAATTATTCACTTCTATCATCGTGATCTTACTCGGACAGGCAAACTCCTCACAATCAAAATACAAAGATCGATACGCCACCACATTCGTCATTAGTGCACGATGCGGCGTATTAGGTGGGATCCAAACCGCCTTTGTCGGTGGCAAAATACAAATCGAGTCTTCCAGAGCAAAACTCATACAACCTTGAGGTGCGTACAATAACTGCCCTTTCTTGTGCATATGCATACCTGAGTCGTGCTTGCCAATATCCGCAGCAATTCCCACTACATAATTAGTAATCTTGTCTGCATCAAATTGTGTTTTTTCGTTAATAAGCGCCATTTTGTCCGAATATTGATGTATTTGGTTTTTATGTTGTTATTAGATCAATCATAGCCTCATTTATACTGCCCGCCAACTTCATTAACGATGGGTAACAATATGAATACTAAGCCCTCTTTATGGCTCATGCTGGTTATGTTGATGTTTCCGCAAATTGTAGAAACCATCTATAGCCCAGCGTTGAGCTCAATCGCTCTATCATTTGATGTAAACCACGCACAAGCAGCCCAAACATTGTCGATCTACTTCCTAGCTTTTGCCATTGGCGTTGTAGTTTGGGGAGTTCTCGCAGATAAACTGGGAAGAAGGCCCACCATGCTTATTGGGCTCTTTATCTATGGTTGCGCATCTTTACTCGCAACTCAAACCGAAAGCTTTGCTGTTGTCATGGCCGCGCGAGCCCTAAGCGCATTTGGTATCGCGGTAGGATCCGTTGTCACACAGACCATGCTTCGTGACGCGTTTGACGGTCAAGAACTGAGTAAAGTCTTTAGCTTAATGGGGATGGGTATATCAATCAGCCCGGTAGTTGGCATGCTATTAGGCGGGCAGCTTACAGCGCTTGGTGGATACCGTTATGTGTTTTTTGCCTTGTTTTTAATCGCGTTAGTATTGCTCGCTTATAACGTTATTAAGCTTCCTGAAACACAGAAGGAACAGACACCAGTACGGTTGCATCAACTTAGCTGGGAAATGGTAAGAGACGCGCGAATTTGGCGCTCAGGATTATTGGTTGCTTTGTATAACATTGCTCTATTTTCTTATTACCAGCTTGGCGCATTTACTTTCTCAGCACTTGGGTATAACTCCGAACAATTTGGATACAGTGGCATGGTACTGGGGTTAGGCACTCTGCTTGGGAGTTATTTAAACAAATCCCTAGTGTCTAAAAATGTTCGAAAAAGCCAACTACTTTGGCTCTCAGCAGTATTGCTTAGTTTGGGATCAGTCGGTGTGTTGATTCTGAGCCAATCAATCTGGTTTGTTGCTCCAATGGTGTTAGTCGTCATGTCTTATGGGATTGCGATACCCAATATACTCAGTGACGCACTTGTTGATTATAAACAACAGGTAGGTAGCGCAGGCGCTTTATTTGGGCTCATGTACTACATCATGATCGGGACGGGATTAGCGATGGCTGGAACAGCACAAAACTTAGGTGTCGTTCTATTAGCATGTAGCTGTTTAGCGATTTTATTAGCGTTTTCTAAAAGGCAAGTTCATACCAACTTGTGACCAGATACTACGCATTGCTTGCCTAATCTTCCGAAGATTGGTCTACATCTTTTCTAACGGTTAACTAAAACGTAAATAAAAAGCGCCTGTCGGCGCTTTAATTATCCATAGATCTTATTGCCATGTTGGCTCACCGTACTCTTCACAACGTTGCTTGTCGTAATTTTCAATGCGCCCGCGTTTACCTACAAACTGAACCTGAACAACCATTCCAGCTTCAACATATTCACTGAAATAATCGCAAGAAACACGAAAACTAGTATCGCGTATCACAATTGGTACCCATTCATAGCCGCCGCTGCGTGGTAAGTAAGACTTGAAGGTAATGACCCCGTCATCTGAAACGTTGATTTCTTCATCATATTCATTCAACTTATAAAAACGTTGTCCATCAAACTCTGCCTTTGCTTTTTCAATTATTTCCTTCGTTGCTGTCGATTGCATCGGCGTATTTGACACCAGTTGACACCCAACAATAGATGTCAATACGGACAAAGCCAAAGCGAGTTTAGTTATTTTATTCATTTACCTAACCACTGTATAATTATTCAACACTTACCATTTTAAAAGGAGGGAGACCATACTTTATTTTAAAGAAAATAAAAAGCGCCTTTCGGCGCTTTTTATCTGAACATTTCTTATCCAAACATCTCGAGTAAATTTTATAGAAAAGCTAACTCTTTATTACAATGAATTTTATTTAAGCTCTCACTGGAATCTATTGCTATTTAATCCCAAGCTTCAAACTCATTAGGCTTTACGTGTTTTATTTTTAATCTAACGTTGGGATCCAGAGCTGTTTCAGTTCCCAATTCACTGTAGTACTCAACAGCATTTTCATCTTCAATCATGTCAACGAAGCTAGCAACGACACTCAACCGTCCACCACCTCTAGTCAATGAAAAGTACGCATTCTTGTTTTCATTTACTTCAAATTTCAAAGGAATGAATTCAGGTTCTTCAAGAGAAATATCTATCCATTTATAGTTATCTAAACTCTTCCCTTTTCGTTGGGCATAAACTGTTTTCAACCCATTTTCGTCAACAACGAAGTACATCGAATTCTCGGCTTGATTAAAACAAGCTTTCAAGCCACCGCCTTTATTTTCCAAATTACATGTAAATACAAAAGGGTCTTGTTCGCAGCCTGAGTTTACAAAAAATGGGAAGCGTAAAAATCCAAAACACTTATTATGATTAACAAGCAAGGATATCACCTTTAAATTTTAACTCTTAATTTTTTGCATGCGTATAAAAATAACTTTTAATTCTATTATAATAATGAATTAACGCACTCCACTGATTTTATAAACATGCAAACATTAAATTATCATCCCTTACATGTTAACTTAAATATTCACCCTTATTCGTTCAGCTCCTATATTCGCCGTCTTACCACTCATATAGTTTTCAGAGCTCTCACTATGATTTCAGTTCTCAAACCAACAAAAGAAGCGAACTATTTATCTAATTTAGCATTAAAACAAACATCTTCATCATTCTTAAAAAGTTTTTACATTACTAAATATATATTTGGCAGTGTCAACATTGATATTATACAAAAAGTTAGTAGAAAAATTATCATATACTATCTAATCTCAATTATGACTTTGAAATAGATTTCACTCATCATAATTAAAACTAGTCAACTCTTCAGCATCAAGTACAAACTTTCTAATGTCAATAATTCGGTCAAGATAACACTGGCGTTGTAATAGTTGTCCCGCTTGACCACCTTGATAAATTTCAGCATAAATTGCACATGACTCAGAAGCGACTCTATACTCTTTTTCTACATTATTAGAAATAATCTTTAAAATTCTACCAATATCTGAATTGGTTTTATTAGTGTCAAAAACCTTATTGATCAATGACTGATTAAATTCAATTTCCTTGTCAATACAACTAAAAGCCTTATCAATAGAGCCTGTGGAGTTATTCGTACACTGCTTGTAGCTATCAGTATAATCGCTAGCTATCGATGAAAATGAAAAAAGTAATACTAGTAAGCCAAGTAATTTCATTAATTTTCCTCTATAATTGCATTTTGGTCTAAAAGCGCCAAAAGTTTAATCTTCTCACTAAGAGCACGTTGTCTTAAACCACCCCACCATGTAGGGGAGCTCTTAAAAAGTAAGTGTGTTTTATCATGTTTATAGTTTTGAACAAGCTCGATAATCTCTCTGCTAGAAAGCTCAGTACTTTTACCAACAGCTCTTGATATTAAAGATGTTCTTGCACCAAACTGGACGCTAGTTGACCATATCATGTCAAGTATTGCAGCTTCGTTAGTATTTTTGATAATACCTTCTGAGATAAGCTTATTATAAAGTGGGTCAAAATGTGTTTCTTTTATAAACTTGTGCTGTGCATTTCTAAAGCCAACCGCATCACTATTTGCTATACGCTTCCAAGTTTCATCAAACGCATCACTACCTACGGTCAACTCACAAAAATGGTCTCTATATTTAGAATTTTTTACAAAACGATGCACAACTTTAAGATTAGACGACAACTGGTAAACACCATATGATTTACCACCATGATCCCCTCTACCTGACGAAATAACCCCCGGGCCTCTTCCACCTGATTCATAAATTTCAGATGTTTTACCCAGTTGCACGACGAGTTTTGGAGACAGATTGAATAAGGAGAACGGCCAATAATGCCAAAGACTCTTATCACCGCTTAGTTGCAAATCACCTTGTAAATCTTGCATCCATGAGAACTTATCTGCTCTTTCCAGTTCGAATTGCGAGAAAAGATCAAAGCTATCCATCACTTGATCGCGCCATGGGGAGTTACGGTAGTCCTCTATAGTCACAAAACCAGCGGAGCACTTAATATCTAGAGCTTCCTTTGCGGTCTGATGGATTGATTCATAAAGACTTTGTGACGACTCTGTATGCCAATCTGTAGGATGTTTCACAATAAATCGCTCAAAGTGTTTACGCTTACCGTCTAAGTATACTTTGGCATCGCGAGCAGTGAACGAGGAGAAGTCCGTTACTTGATCTTCTGTCACAGATTCAAGTAATTGCTGAATAAACGAATTACTCATATCAACGGCACCGCTACTATCGGCCCCATCGAGAACAACAAGTGGATTTTCTTCCGCATTTTTGGGAGAAATCTGTTTTTTTAAAAATTCGGGCGGCTCCTCAAAAGAGAACATCTCGATATGCACACGATTATCTTCTTTCTTAGTTCCAATTGCATCGTTACTGTACTCATGCAGTCCCATGTAACCGATATCTTCCCCAGCTGAAACCTTTATCCCCTCTCTAAATAGGAGTGGGAGTAAAGAAACCACACTACCGTCCCTAATCATTGCCGCCTTGTCCGACATCCATTTAGGTTCTGAAACTGGTTCTGATAGGACAGCAGAGGAATCTTCTAAAATGTCAAAGTCACTATTGAGACCCGAAGCAAACCAAACAATCTTGTTTAACAGTGCTTTTTCGCTACCACTTGCCGATTTACCATTCTCTACCACACGGCACTTTATCATTTTGTAGGTATTTTTGTCGATCTGGTATGGATGGGTCTCCTTCTCTTCTGCATACAGGTATTCAAGTAATGTTCCTTTAGACATCGACTGTTTTTTTTCACCAGAATTAGTAGGCACATCACTATGTTTGAAAGTGCGTACATTTCTCGCTTCTTGTAAACGGTAACGCGTGGTTATAGATGAATTGGCGCCAATATCTGAAGGTGGCGCAAGGTGCATATAAAGTGTATAGAACTTAAATACATCTTCATTATCTTCGGGGTTTACAGCCTCATGCTCGATAAGCACAAAGTTATTACTATACTTAAACTCTTGCTCTTGGTACGTTGATGTTAGGTAATCAGGATTTATGCGAAATGCCACTATTTTTCCATCAAGCATCGCTTGAATAGGTCTGAGCCCTTTCCCCCACGGTAACATTTTTGATGTTAAGTGAATGCCACTATGCCAACCGTACCCTTGTCCTATTAAATAACGACCGCTCTTAGCTTGATCAAACAATTTCGTAAAATCACTGAGCGTGTAGTAAGCGTCACCTTCTCGTTGCGCTATCGGAAAAACTGCATCCATGATTTAAATGTCCTAGTCAGAAAAGTTATCGTCAAAAGTGACAAATGATGGGCGGTTCAAGTTGTTTGACTTCGTGTACACCACCGCATTAACCCTACCTAAATTAGTAGCAAAGCTAGATTGGCTCGCTATGTTAACGGTACTCCCAAGGGCCATTGCCGATATAGAAATTAGGGTGTCATTTTTGGTTTCGAAAATTTGGCTAATGACGTCAGGAAGTGCTTGTTTGAAGTGGTTAAGTGCTTTTTTATAACCGTTTATACCCTCTTCAACAGAACTCAACGATCTTGCAGAAGCTTGGCTTTGTATGAAATCTAAACGACCGATGATTTCACTGTTTAGCTCATCGATGTATGAACAGATTTGATTGTTTATCAACGTCCATAAAACAAACTGCAAATACTTCACAGTATTTCCAGTCCCTAAAAAGCGAAGCTTCGCTAATAATTCATAGGGAGGCTCAAACACATCAGCCTGATATAAGACTCTCAATATATCGCCATTTTCGTGCACTTGCTCCAAGAGCAGTTCAACTAAAGGTTCATATTTCTCTAGCGCAGTAGTATCAGTTTGGATGTGATAAAGTGCCGAAACATAAGCATCAGAAAAATCTTTAGAGTGATTTTGACTAATCGCATAAGGAGACGATATACGGCTTTGCTCTAACACAATATCTTTAAAGTCATCATCACTGAAGGATGGGGACATCAATATCCCCCAGTCATTAGCAACCCCAACACGATCTTCCCAAAATGGCGAGCGGCGACCTGCGACAAACGTACAAAAATCATTCGGATCAGGGTAAGTTTCCGTCACAATATTTTCAGCTAAAGATTGGTTCGGCGTATAAGAGTCTTGAGTTTCGCTGAGCACTAACTTGCATTCTTTTAGAGCGAGACCATTAACAGTTGCTTTTCCGCTAGAATCCAGCACTCCACTCCCAATGACAGCACCTGAAGGTTCGACTAAAGAAAATTGTGCATTAGAGTAAGGGAGCCCATTTGGATATTTGCATTCTATATCCAGCGTATACGTCCCTTCCTGCTCTTCCGTCACAGAAACCGATGGGTTTTGTGCGCCACCCAAACACATAGTGTTAGCTTTGTTCATGGTCATTTGATCGGACAGGCGACATACGCCCTTACCTTCAAACTTAACTGTTGGTGAAGCTGAAATGAATTTTGCTTCGGCTTCTATCGTGCCTGAGGAAACGCCTTTTCTGTCACCGCCCGCATCGCCGGTACTTTTTGAGAACGTACTGCCCTTGATAGCGACACTGTTACCGCCATCCATAGAGACTGTCGTAGTCCCACCAGCAAGGTCTGCTGATTTAGCATTGTTGCCATAAGGGATAGGAACGACTGGCTTGCCGACCTTAGTTAAACAAACATCTGGGAGCGTTGCATTCGCTTCACCACCTGAGCCTTTATGAACTATCGAAAGTCCATTCGCACCAACTGTTACGCCCATAACCAATCCATTTGAATTTTATTGATTGAATGATAAAAGAGATCGCACATTGCAATCTCTCTAAATGACTAGTGAATTTCACTAAAAGACCAGTGATATTCACAATAAGCCCTAAAACTGGCAGAAGATCTCATTTTTAGATTTCTGGTTATCTATACACTTCAAGCAGTTGCTGAAATTTTAAGTCTATGACGATGTAGGTTGCCGCATACATAAGCGCAAACGTCATCGCACTAAGACTCAAGATCAGCTTGGGTGAAATTACCCTTTTTAACGGCTTCTTTAGGTATTTAGCTTTAAGGTTGATTAAAGAAACTTTTTCTTGTTCTGCTAGGCGGTCATCTCGCACTAATCGATAAATGGTGCTGCCAATTTCCGCTAACTTTTCGTTACCACGCTCTTCACGGCCGTACTTGCCTTGGAAACCAAGTTGAAGCAATAAATAGAGAAACTCTATAACGTGACGGTATTTGCGAGGGTCGGCTTTTAAGCGGTCGAGAATAACGAAGAACTTATCACCACCAGACGTTTCATTATGGAATTCAGACAGTAAGCTGTTCTGGCTCCAGTGACTATTTGCCCCCCATTCTTGCCGACAAACAGATTCATCAATCGCCGCACACAAGCAGTAACGAATTACAAGAACCGAAGCACGATCGAGCTCCATTTCATTAAGTTTTCGTTCGCCTTTTCGAATCTCACGTGCCACTTGTTCACGAAATGGCATCGGGTCATCAAGCCAAGGGATCGAAGACATACAAGACAGACTGGCGATCAACCATGAGAACTGGTCCACTAGCGGGTTAATACCCATGTTATCGATAGATAGATCTTGTACTGCGATGTTTCTCGACAAGTCAGGCGCTGGCATTACCTCCATTGGTTTGCCAGGCTCTGGTTGGAATAAGACTACGGTGACGTCGGTTTCTGCGTAACTCATAGACGAACGGCCCAAAGTTGCAATGATAAGTTAGCGAAATCGCCCGCAACGTGAATCGCAATCGCAGCAGTGTTCTTCAATGCCATCCACTCTTCGCCCGTTTTATCGAGCTCGAAATAGGTGTAGCCAGCGTGATACGGCAGCGCACGTGGCACTACTGGCATTGGTTTGATCTCAATCCCAGGCAGTTGAAGGTTAATCAAGTCACGTATGTTATCGATAGAACCGATCTTCGTTTGGCTGACAAACTGGGTATGCAGGACATCCAAGGTCACGTCAGCTTTAACTGCGAGGATAAAGGTCGTCGTATCGATGATCTTATTGTCAGGGATTGCTGCCGTTCTGATGCCATAGTTCTGATCTTTTAAGGTCAGTGGAATTGCTCTTTGCTCAGACATCACGCTCAATGTCATTTTCGCACTGTCTAGGACGCGAGAAAGACAGCTAGTAAGATCACCATGATTGTACTTCGTAAACTCAATAGGTCGGCGTGTCGTTGAGCACAGCGTCGAAAGCTCACCTTCTGCCTGAAGAAGAATTCGATACAAAGACTCAGGATGCACAGCTTCTGTGCTGGCGAAATGCCAAAACAAGGGTTCGTATCGGTTGAGCGCTTGCAATAGCATAAAGTCAGAAACCGATGATACACCTTGTTGATCCACCACCCCTAATCGCTGAACTATCGATTCCGCGCGATGCTTCAACATAGAAGCAAACTCGGTCGCAAATTTACTCAGTACTGTCGACGCATGAATATCGATACAGGTAGGAATGAAACTATCATCTAAGATCACGCTGCCATCAGGCTTCACTTCTGAGATCTTTAAGATCGGAATAGACGTGTAAGCACTCTTATCTTCATGATCGTACATTAAGCAAAAGTTAAGCTTACCGACGACGATATTTGCCATGTCTTCCGAATCATAACAAGCGTCAACCGCTTCTTGAGATTCCATCGTATAGCGCGCACCGTCTTTTTTGGTACCAAACAACTCAGAACGTTCCGATGGTAACGGACAGCACAAATAAACGACTTTATCGGCAATAGAAGGATCTACATCTTTCACTTCAGGCAGCTCGGCAAGCAACGGAAGCTCAAATGGTGTCCGGTCTTGTAAAATACCTTCAGCACGAGTAATACCGATTTTACCCAGTGCTAGTAACTGAGAGTTGATTTCTAAACGTTTAATTCCCCAATGCAAAGGCGATGCATTGGCACTCAGTAGGCTCGATAGTTTACTTTGCGAACGATCGAGTTGTTGAAAATGCTGCGGCTTCATGAACATTCCATCTTGCCAAACAACTGGATTGTATAAAGACATGTTTCTATCCCTTAAAAGTAAACCTGTTCAATGCCGCGAGTGTTATCAGAAATTAACTCACTGCCCTCTAACTTGAGCTTGATGTAGTACTCGCTCTTCTCTTCAATAACTTCCACTTTTCGCCATGACGAACCATCAATATCACGAAAAGCCACTGAAAAACCGACGGCACGAGTGTCAGGGTCTAGCGTTAGCATTTCATGAACTTTTCCACCTGGCTGTATTTGATATTCGTAACGTTTGATGTACTCATCACCCAACGACGCTTTATCGCTCTCAAACAAGGCAAAGAAATCTAAGCTTCGGAACAATACTGGCGAACTTAATTCGTGAAGACGGAGAATAACTGGAGATGACTGGCCCCCATTTCTCACATTGAGTACAGGTGATGCCTCAATAACCAATTCAATCGACGAAGTTTCTGGTGTGATACCTGTGGACTCTTTAAATTGATCCCACATGGAACAACCGGACAACATGGCAAATCCGAGTAATACGGCGATACTACGCATGGTTTCCCTTAATCACTTTGTTATAGTTTTTCTTAATCAGCCCTTTTAAGGATGTTTCATTAAGCAGGCGACGATTATTAGTGTAGAAATCTAGGTATTCGGCCCACAGCTTTGACTTAGTTGAGAACAAAGACTGGCTAGCGACCCTGTTAGCAAATGCTACGGGATCGTTCGTTTCAGACTGTTCTAAAACGAGCTCATTCAGTGCTTTGTTAAACATAACTTGGTGGTCGTTCAGCTCATCGAGCATTTGTTCAACCAGTTCATTTGGAGCCAGTAATTGCTGACTATTCAAAGTGAGCATTAGCTCTGCAATGTTCGAGTTAGCCTCACTCGCACTCTGCTCATCCTTTAACGATTCCACTTCGTGCAACTCTTTCTGTAGGTTATCAATACATAAACGCAAGCAAGTGCCCATTTGCTTGAATAACTGCGCCTCGTTTGTCATCAACTCTGGATTTCGAATACCCAAACCATCAAAAAACGCTTGCGCTATATCTTGAGAGCAAACGGCCGCATCAGTATCGACTTGTGCTTTCGTCGTACTGTTTATCGCGTGCTCTGCCGTAGGTATTTGAAGTTGCTGATTAGTGTTAGGAGAAGGCGTAAAAGATTGGGTCATCTCTTCCCATTTTGACCCTGTGTTAGCCTGCTCTACGACCATCTCAGTAACATTAGGCGTACGATGTTGTCTTTGAATAGTGCTATCTGGGGCTACCGTGCCAGGTTGCATCACCTCAGCTGAGGCAATATCGGCTCTATGTGCCTTACCGCTTTCTGGCGCTAATGCATCATTGACTGATGCGTTACTCTTGGTTTCCGCAGCCATCCAGTCTTCAGGGATTAGGCTTGGCTGATCGAATTCGGAATATATACTGAAACTGTCATCGACCACCTGACGCGTGCTTTCCACGGTTCTAGGTTGTTCAGATTCTGTACGCTCATTATCACGAATTAAGTAATCGTCATCTCGCTGCATCGAAAAGTTAAGGTGAGCAACAGGATCATGACAATCAATGTCATCCTGTTTAGTCTCCATAAACAAATCTTCTAAGGCACCGACTTTTTCTTCCTCTTCGACAACCGCATCTCCTAGACTAACCAGAGGATCGCTAGATACTCGCTCAGGAGCAATATCAGCGGCGATGTCTAGTGTTGAGGTAACGTGCTCAAGAGAAACACCAATCTCATATTGCCCTAAAGAAATGATGTCGCCATCAACTATCGCAACGGGTTGATTTTTTAGTATTTTATTCCCATTTACCATTGTGCCATTAGTTGATACGTCACTTATATAGTAGGTATCTCCATACACGCTGAGCAAACAATGAGTGCCCGATATAAAGCGGTTGTGATCGGCTAAAGACACGCTACAGCTTGGGGAACGACCTATCGAACCACCACTTTCAGGCATTTCAATATGCTTTGCACCGGTGTATTCCTCTGGACACTTTGAGATAAATAAAACTAGCTGATTTGAGTACATTTACGAACCTCAAAAGAGCAAAGAAACTGATAGTTCAAGCCCACCAATTCCATCATTTACAACCGGAAGGATATAAGAGGCCTGCGGGATAATTTGTATATGGGCGTCAGGATTACTGCCTAACTTTATAGCAGTACCAAGGGTCACAACCGCACCTAACTCAAACTGGTCGATATCTTCAACACTCTCATAACGATAGCCCTCTTGGTCTACTTGCCAACGATTAGAATATTGCGAGTAACCGACAGACAAGCCCGCACCAACATATGGCGTGAAAACACTCCAAGAAGTCAACGCATATTGAGGAACAACACGAAGTTCATAGTTCGTCGCTTCTTGATATAAGCCGTTTGCTGGCGCTTCAATATCTTCTGCTAGATAGTTTAGCCCTAACCACCAACGCCAACGGTTATTGTTTTCATCAATAGGACGAGTATGAACCAAGCCGAACCTAAGCGTATCCTGCTCACCACTTTTACCTTCATCGTATTTAATGCTATCGATAGTCAACATACTGGTAGAGAGTCCATATCGCTCCCCTTTTGCCATTGCAACAGAAGAAAATAGACACATGGCTGAAATCAGCCCAATTTGACTTGGTTTTAGCATTTCGTCCCTCTAGGAAAACCGATATTCTACTTAGAGGCGAAAGATATCAATTATATTCTCTTTTTCAATAAGCCTAAAAAAACACCTATAATTTAATACATTTCAACTATCAGGTTGGTTGTTTTACCTACAAACAAAAACTAAAGAACCGACTACAGATTAAGTGACGAGACAGTAAATCTTTCTATTTAAATAGAAGTAACAGAATTTGATTGCTAATTGAACAAAACGTAATCTCCGATAACAATTTAGTTACTTTTTAATCAACGTTCTCATCTTCATATATAAGTTTCTTCTTATAAATAGACTTAACTATTGATATTAATATTATGAACAAAGATCACACTAAAAGTAATTTAATTTCTTTTAATGAATTTTTATTATCTAATCCGCTTATTTTGTCTATAGAATTGCGGCAGATGTGCACTGCTTATAATTTAATATAACAGTAGTGAAATCCTATATAACTTAATACTCCCGATTTCAGATAATAAGTGCGACATTCATGGATAGGTGTAGAAGAGGAAGTCAACTACTGAAAGTGGTACGCTC
>NZ_JAWPOP010000169.1:0-1024 GCF_033344345.1 Vibrio sp. 1978 | reverse complement strand
ATAGCGTAGCTTTATGCGGCCAAAACCCTCACCTGCGCCAGTTACTGAAACGCGGATCTTAAACGTAACAACATCACCATCTTTCACATTCTTGAAATAGGGAGTGACATCAATATTAGGGTTTCGCTCCCAACTTGTTGACAATTCACATCGGCCAGCCGTTTCTGGAGGGAAATTGCCGTCAGGGCCGGACCATACTTTAGTTTCCTGACCTGATTTACCAACCCAAACTTGCATGTAGTCATCCCACTTGGCGTACTCAAGAGTTGCAGACACTATGGCGTCTGGATTACTGACTTGGACCCGCGTGTATTCCTCATAAATCGAACAGTTGCCACTCCAGTAGTCGTTACCAACTCGGCCAATCCACAACTCAGTACAGCCTTCTCCACAAGATTTGAGGTTATATGGACCATCATAGTGCTTCACCACAGAGGCATCGTAGTCATGGACAACCTCACAGTCCGCGCTTTGATCTACAACACGCTGACACCGTTCATACTCTGGAATGTGGGCGTTGATAGTATTCTGATTGATGGTTGTTTCGGCAGAACAATCCCCAAAGCCACCTGCGATGAGGTCCATATCCTCATAGGTCTTTTTGCTTAGATTTAGTACAGGGTCATTACTGAAATCAGGGCGTGATCGATTAGAGGCATCGAGAAGAACCTTGTATGCCGCACCAGAGATTGATGGATTAGCACTATTGGCATCACTCCACAGCGACCCTTTTGCATTATTCCCCACGCTGTCCATGTCATCGCCAGAGTCGTAAATGCCTTGCAGACCGCCCACATCAGGTTTATTGGCATCAGGGAAGTAATAACTATCAGGTTTATTGTTGGTCCCGCTCGTTCCGGGGAATAGATCATTGACATTAATCTGACTCCCCCCGTTCATTTGGAATTGACCGTCTTTCAACGTCGGCATAGAGATTGTGCCATCTTGCACAGTCCCCGAGCTCGACTTGAATGAGTTTGAGAGGTTTTGTCCGAAAGCCTGGGCCTCTTTACCCACCGCTGTG
>NZ_JAWPOP010000168.1:0-1025 GCF_033344345.1 Vibrio sp. 1978 | reverse complement strand
CCCGATTACCGAAACAACCTCAGACACCGCTTAATGGTTGCAAATACGCGCCATGTTGACGACGAACTTGCCTTCGAGTTCGCGAACCTTATCGCGCTGTAATAAAAAGGTTAGCAATGCATCTAAGTCTAGATCATTCAACTTACAGGTATGAAAACGTACGTCTGCGCCAAATGTTGTGCGAGCTCGTCGTGGCTCATTGGGGTTTCACGTAGTAGGTTTAGTAAGTTGTGAGCATGAATGCCACTCATCATTAACTCCAGTTAGCAAATAGAACCCGACCAGTGTACTGAAATCGTCGAGCACTGCTTTGACTTACGTTAGTAAATGATAGAAGCAACAATGAGTGCATGAGCAAGAAAGTAGCTACCACTTACCCAAACATACGCGCGCTTCATTGGTTTACGGAATCCGTGTATGGCGTAAGCGAGCGCGGAATACGTCATGATGACGGTGCCACTAAAGCCAATGGCATTCGCGTAGCTAGGCGTTTGTAGCCAAACCTCACCGGCTGCCCAAGCGAGCTGCACTAGCATTATGCCCATAGTCACTACGGGAAAAACGAGCGAATCTAACTGCGGTAAAAGAAGGAAAAACGCCACGATACTGGCGGCAAGCAACAAAGCCAACAACCACCACACGATATCGCCATTGAGCTGAACCCAAAAAGATTTGCTGTAGCACACTTGCGCTGCGAGATAGGCAGCAAAATAGATCAGCTTGCGTGTTTTAAACGAATGCAGCGTATCGGCGAACATAGAAACCACCAAACCACCAGCAATCCAGTAGCTGTGATCGGACGACGGCCCTTGGGTTAGCACCAAAATAAGAAGAAGTAATAGCGTAAAGATTTTAAACACTAAGGATTGTGTCGGGTTCGCTTGCTTTGCACCCAACACGGAATACATACCTGATAACCCTATCGCCAGCCAACTCCACATGCCGTACATACCTTTTACTTAAACTCGCCGCTAGTCTAGGTAGACCAGTTTTGATGTAAAGACACAATCTACGAAAGTTGGATC
>NZ_JAWPOP010000167.1:0-1027 GCF_033344345.1 Vibrio sp. 1978 | reverse complement strand
TCGAACGTCATGATTTGTCTAGCGTCAGTGCCGGGCGTGTTGCTCCAGATATAGCTACCGAAATCACCAGTTTCAAGCGAGTATGCACTTTCAAACGCCGTACCATTCATCGAAGGATGGAAACAAGCACGCTCTGTGAGTGTAACTAACTCTTTAATATTCGGTAATCGCCACTGTTTTTTATCTGCAAAATTGTGTAGTACATGGTTGCCCGAGGCATTCCGAATTTGCTCCGCAGTAAGCAGCGCGTTTTGCCATGTTACTTTTTGAGCTTCCCCAGAACACGCTTTTTGAGCCATATCCCATGTCATACCAACTGGGCAGCGCATCCAAGTGAGTCCTGTTTTTAAATCTGTTACAACACCTAGATCAGAGTATAAGTAGCGAGAATTCGGCGCTGACTTCACAAAATCCAAAGAGCATTCCTGAGCGGCCATCGACGCGTAAGAAACAAGTACAAGAGATAATGCGGTAATAAGTTTTTTCATCTTACTCTCCTTTCTCAGCAACTAGACGAATTGGAAATTGGTATGAATCATCAGCTGTTGGATCTTTTTTATCGGAATAAATCTCAATCGAGCTAGATTGTCCACGGTCGGCACCTCGAACCGTTACCAACGGCATTCTTAAGTACTCGGGCGTTTTTACCTTGTCATTTTCAGTAAAGGTAAACGCCTGGAACCAAACAGAACCGTATTCCAAATAAGGACTACCTAACGTTTGCTGTGGGAAGAACTTAAAATTCATTCCATAAACGACGCCACTTGCATCTTTCTCTGTTTCACCGAAGTCGAGAACATCATAAAACTCCTGATAATCCGGTAAGCGCCAATTTGTGATACCACACAGTGACTTCTGGTTGATGTGCTCAATGTATTGCTTAGTTGAGCAAATATCATCTCTTGCGTTGACACAACCAACCTGTTCCAAGTCTTTAGAAAATGGCTTAAAGTCTTCTGATTCGTAAACAAACAGACGATCTTTAAACTGAAGCGAATTTTCGTCAGCACTTTTGTTTTCCCAAACC
>NZ_JAWPOP010000166.1:0-1031 GCF_033344345.1 Vibrio sp. 1978 | reverse complement strand
TATCAACACATGATTATGTTTGAACTTGGAAACCAAATCTGCGTTTGCTTGTCCGAAAACGACATTTCTTTAGAGATCAATAACACACTCCACCACGCCATCCCTGTTAGTTCAAATGAGTATGCCATTCTTTCAACTATTGCTACTTACGGCAGTTTAAATGCGCCGATCAGTCAGCGCGTTATTGAGAGAAAAATCACTCAACACTACAAGATGGCTTTGCCAGAAAATGGATTTAAAAACGCGGTGGCAGCATTGAGAAAGAAGTTTCGCAAGCTCACGGAAGATCACGTTTCTCCCACGAGAAACATCATAGAAAACATTCACAGGACGGGATATTTCATCCCTTTTACCATGCTACATACTCACCAAAGCGGCATCTATCAACAAAAGAGAATCAACCAACACACGAAAAACAGCGTCAGAAAAGCCCTTCGTATTTGCTTGCGGAATAAAAGGATATACACCGACATCGCTTGGGTGTTGCTGGTTACTACAGCTATCTTTTTCTCGGTCTGCTATTACGCCATCAACAGTATTGTGAAACACAACTATTTAGATAGCGCATTGGACATTGCCGACAGCCTGTCTCAGATGAGTTGCTATGCTGATGAAGACCAACTAAAAGGGTTGTTTGATAACGTAAAGCTCGTTGAATCCAGCATGATGTTGGATCGCTTTAATATCCGCTGCTTGGTCACGCCAGAGGCGGTGGTTCCCGTCAGCCAAAAAGCGTTCAACGAGTGGAGCGATAACAGCAATTACACGACTCAATCCTTCGACATCAACAACGCCACCATTTTAGTTCGTGTGAAAAACATCAACTTACAGAATAACGTGGAGAGCCACATCTCGCGCTTTTTCCTTTCAGGGATGAAGCTTTACACCAACACAGGTACATCGTTCGAAATTGGCAACACCAACGGGCGATACTTTCACTATCAAATTAAAGATACAGGCTATAAAGAGGTGTATTACATCTCAGGACCTTTTAAGAGCATCATTTTGTTGAGCCTGTTCTTTTTAGTGAT
>NZ_JAWPOP010000165.1:0-1032 GCF_033344345.1 Vibrio sp. 1978 | reverse complement strand
ATTGCTGCATTTAGCGGTGTAGCAAAAGTTGACGGCGAAGTAGTGTGTTCAGCAGAGCTGAAGTGTGCTCGTCGAGAGTTTTAATATGATTCATGAAACCGCTAAAATCCACCCAGCTGCGGTGGTAGAAGAAGGCGCAAAAATTGGCGCTAACGTGACGGTTGGTCCTTTTACCTACATCACCTCAACGGTGGAGATTGGTGAAGGTACTGAAGTCATGTCTCACGTAGTAATCAAAGGCCATACCAAAATTGGTAAAGATAACCGTATTTTCCCACATGCAGTGATTGGTGAAGAAAACCAGGACAAGAAGTATGGTGGCGAAGATACAACCGTGGTTATCGGTGACCGTAATGTGATTCGCGAAGCGGTTCAGGTTCATCGTGGTACTGTGCAAGACAAAGCGACAACAGTGATTGGCGACGACAACCTACTGTGCGTGAATGCGCACATCGCGCATGACGTCGTAGTAGGCAACCATACTCACATTGGTAACAATGCGATTCTAGGTGGCCATGTAACAGTAGAAGATCACGCTGGTGTAATGGCACTTTCTGCTATTCACCCATTCTGTACGGTAGGCGCTTATGCATACGTTGGTGGTTGCTCTGCGGTTGTTCAGGACGTACCTGCTTACGTACTTGCTCAAGGTAACCATGCTACGCCGTTTGGTTTGAACCTAGTTGGCTTGAAGCGTAATGGTTTTGAGAAACCAGAAATTCGAGCACTACAAAAAGCGTACAAAGAAATTTACCGCTCTGGTAAAACGCTAGAAGAAGTGAAACCAATTCTTGCAGAAATGGCACAAGAATGGCCAGCAGTGAAGCGTTTTTCTGACATTCTAGAAACAACGGAACGTGGTATCATTCGTTAATTCACGAATGAATCAATAAGTGGAAAAGATCGCGCCCAATTAGGGCTGCGGTCTTTTTGTGTTTTATGGATAAGGAATCCCTTATCCATAGTACATAGGGCGAAATCGATATGGAAAAACCATTACGTATTGGCATCATTGCTGGCGAGTTATCTGGT
>NZ_JAWPOP010000164.1:0-1033 GCF_033344345.1 Vibrio sp. 1978 | reverse complement strand
CCTGACTGAGCAAGCATTGGCGCTACTCGATAAAGCGGCAGTGCAAGAATTGCTACCTTCTGGCTTGTATAACCATCAGATTACTATGTCACAGGCGTTGCACACCATTCATCGCCCGCCGCCAACCATTAATTTAGATGAATTTGATGAAGGTAAGCACCCCGCTCAAATCCGTTTGATCATGGAAGAGTTGCTCGCTCAGAACTTATCGATGTTGGCGGTTCGCAGCAAAGGCCAGCAAGATATCGCCTTACCGCTCGCACCATGTGACAAACTGAAAAAACAGCTGTTGGCGCAACTGCCGTTTTCTCCGACCAATGCTCAAGCACGCGTGGTGAAAGAGATTGAAGCCGACCTCGAAAAACCGCATCCAATGATGCGTCTTGTCCAAGGTGACGTAGGCTCAGGGAAAACCCTCGTCGCGGCACTGGCTGCGGTTCGAGCTATCGAGCACGGTTATCAGGTCGCACTAATGGCACCCACTGAGCTGCTCGCCGAACAACACGCCATCAATTTCGCCAACTGGTTTGAAGCCATGGACATTCAAGTGGGCTGGCTTGCTGGTAAGCTCAAGGGCAAAGCCAAAGAGACGGAACTGGCTCGCATTGCCAGCGGTGAAGCGCAAATGATAGTGGGTACTCACGCCCTCTTCCAAGAACATGTGGAATTTCATCACCTAGCTTTAGTCATCATTGATGAGCAGCACCGCTTTGGCGTCCATCAGCGATTAGAGTTACGTGAGAAAGGGGCAAAACAAGGCGCGTATCCGCATCAGCTCATCATGACGGCAACTCCGATTCCTCGCACACTAGCAATGACAGCGTATGCTGATTTGGAAACGTCGGTGATAGACGAATTACCACCAGGCCGAACGCCGATTCAAACCGTCGCCATTCCAGATACCAAACGTGACGACATTGTCGAGCGGGTACGAAACGCTTGTCTTAACGAAGGCAAGCAAGCGTATTGGGTGTGTACGCTGATCGATGAATCAGAAGTGTTAGAAGCGCAAGCCGCAGCAGACACCGCTGAA
>NZ_JAWPOP010000163.1:0-1034 GCF_033344345.1 Vibrio sp. 1978 | reverse complement strand
GCACCCGTTTCTAGTGACCCCCACTGAACGCCTAGGTTAATACCATCACCTTCGGCCATTTCAACAATCAAGGCTTCAATCAGAACCTGAGCACGGCGAATATCTAATTGAGAAATTACATCTTGCAAAGCCATCATGATATCTGGCGGCGCAGTCAGAACAAGTGAGTTGGTTGCTTCATGAGCCGCAATCACGACTTCACCGCGTTGTGCACTGGATGCACCTTTTTGACCCGCTTGTTTTTCGGCTTGCAGGTTGTCAGAGACACCTTTCAGTACATCAACTAGGTCTTCTGCTTTTGCATACTTAAGGTAAACCACTCGGTTGTTACCTTTCGTTGCCATTTCTACGTCAAGTTGACGAATCAAACGTTTCAGGCGTGCACGTACTTTCGGATCGCCAGAAATCAGAATCGAGTTCGTACGCTCATCAGCGACGATTTTTGGTTCAAGAAACTCAGGCGTGCTCTTTTGGTTGGTCGTTTTGTTCAGGGCTTCTACGATACGAACCATTTCAGCAGCCGAGGCATTGCGAAGCTCTACTAGCTCGATCTCTTTGTCACCAGCTTGGTCAACGCGTTTGATGATTTCTGCTAGACGGTTTACTACCGCTGCACGACCGGTGATCAGGATGATGTTTGCTGGATCGTAATGAACCACGTTACCCGCCCCAGCGTTATCAATCAGCTGGCGCAATAGCGGTGACAATTCACGAACAGAGACATTTCGCACAGCAACCACACGAGTGATGACGCTATCGCCTTTTGCGCTGCCATCACCCATAACAGGGATTGCAGAGGTCTTAGAGTCTTTTGCTTTGATGACTTTGAGTACGCCGTTGTCCATTTCTACGACTGCATAGCCGTACACTTCCAACACGTTAAGGAAGAAGCTGTAATATTGCTCTTCGTTTAACACGTCGTAGCTGCGAACGTCGATTTTACCGCGCACCGAAGGGTCAACGATGATGGTCTTTTCTAAGTTACGACCAACAATGTTGATGAATTCTTGAATGTCAGTGCCTTTGAAACTCGC
>NZ_JAWPOP010000162.1:0-1034 GCF_033344345.1 Vibrio sp. 1978 | reverse complement strand
AAAACCAATAAGGGGGAGTTTGATGACCAATTGGTTTATCAAAAGCGACTACGCCGAAAGCTGCATGAGTACCAAAAAAACATTCCACCTCAAGTGCGTGCAGCACGTTTAGCCGACGACATTAATGCCAAGCTTGGCCGACCTTTACAGTATCAAAATCGTGGGCGCATAGAGTATTTGATTACCCTAAATGGCCCTGAGCCTCATGAATACCGTAACAGTCCTATCGACTACCAGCACTACATCGACAAACAGCTAAAGCCTGTTGCAGATGCGATTCTGCCATTTATCGGCACAGACTTTGAAACCCTCTCAGCACCACAGATGGGACTGTTCTAACCAATACGAAACTCAGTCTTTTGGTACTGCTTCACGAGCCAGCCACCGAAAGCATCAATTAGGCCAATGACCGAACGCTTGGGAATTGGCCTTCCAGATAACAATATGCAGAGGCGGTCAATCTCCAGTTTTTTCTCGGGATGATATTGCAAAAACACTTCACCACATTCTATTGGATCATCAAACCAGCGCTTATCGCGATACATCACCAAAGAGTAAGAAGCTCTTAATAACTTTTTAGCGATGACTACCTGCGCACGAACTTGCTCCCCAAGGCTTGTCGCCTGAACAATCTTAGCTCGATACACCGCTAGCCATTCTTCAACATCCATATTCCAGTGCTTAGCAATTTCCCAACTCGGCACATAGTCGCCAAAACAATCAGCCAAGTCATCGCCATGCACACAAACACAGCAGTGCTTGAGCATAAAGCCCCAAGTAAAAATGCTATCAAGATTGGCAACTTCGCTAACAAGTGCCGTTCTTATCGCCACTCCCTTGACTTGCGGGTGATTTTGCTGAGCTCGCCACTTTATAGTATTGAGCAGCGTCGCTCGGTTGTTCTCAAACATCGACTTTGTCACCACAACTAAATCCAGGTTGGACTTTCCTGCTATTGCCGTTTTTCGCGCAACACTTCCGTACACATAAACGCTGTGAAGATTTTGCCCTAGACCGCCTGTTAGGCACATCAA
>NZ_JAWPOP010000161.1:0-1034 GCF_033344345.1 Vibrio sp. 1978 | reverse complement strand
TAGCTTCACTTCCTACG
Organism: Vibrio sp. 1978; assembly: GCF_033344345.1. NCBI lineage: Bacteria > Pseudomonadati > Pseudomonadota > Gammaproteobacteria > Vibrionales > Vibrionaceae > Vibrio > Vibrio sp. 1978. Next base: position 1,017 of record NZ_JAWPOP010000161.1, on the reverse strand, counting down.
TTAGCTAACAGCTGAGGAAATGGCAATTCTTCTTCATCATTTAACGTAGAAAATAAATCGATACTTTGATTAACAGACCAATCGAGTAAAGACTGTATTTCATCGAGGATATCTTGGGTTTTCTCTACGAGGCAGGCACCGTTGCGAATCAATTGGTTACCACCACTAGCATTGCGAGCATTAATTGAGGCCGGCAGCGCAAACACTTCTCGCCCTTGCTCAAGGGCATAACGCGCGGTAATAAGCGAGCCACTTTTCTCGGCCGCTTCCACCACTAACACACCTAACGATAAGCCGCTAATAATACGGTTTCGACGCGGAAAGTTTTCTGCTCGAGGCTTGGCATTGGGGCGAAACTCAGAAACCAGTGCGCCATTTTCTGTTACTCGCTGCGCTAAACCACGATGACGAGCAGGATAAATATGTTCTAAACCAGACCCGAGCACAGCTATCGTCTTACCACCCGCTTGTAGCGCACCATCATGAGCATGGCCATCAATCCCAAGCGCTAAACCGCTAGTGACAATCAATTCTTGCTGAGCCAACTCTGCCGCAAATTGACGTGCATGGTGTAAACCATCAAAACTGGCGTTACGGCTGCCCACCATGGCAATTTGTGGTTGCGATAAAAAGGTAGGATTCCCCTCGACAAATAACAACGGAGGCGGAGCGACAACTTGCTTGAGTAAAGGGGGATATAAAGGATCGGCCAGCGTCAGAATGTGATGATTTGTAGAAGTGGCTAGCCACGTTAAACAAGCATCGACCTCTTTATCGGCCGAAGCCCAAGCTTGCAACTGTTTGTTCGTCAAACCCAATTGATAAAGCTGTTCAGAAGAGGAATTGATGATATTGCGAGGCGTATCTTTGGCGAGCAGCTTATTCATTTTGACCCCACCGATGCCTGGCAAGCAACTCAGCTTAAGCCAGGCAGCAAGGTCACTGTCGTTATTGCGTGGTTTCGTTGGTGGTCGACTCTTGCGTCAGAGGCGAAACCACAGAGACCTCTTTATTGAT
>NZ_JAWPOP010000160.1:0-1037 GCF_033344345.1 Vibrio sp. 1978 | reverse complement strand
CTGTCGCGAGTACAAAGCCCAAGTAGGTTAGGCCCAAGCCGTAAAGGGACATCAGCACTAAGAACGAGATCAGTAACTTCCAGTTGAAGGTTAAAACGGCGCCGCTCTTTTTGTCTGGTTGGCCAGTCACAAGAAGCAAGAGAGAAAGCCCGATGCCGATATAAGTCAGAATGGTTGGCAAGGTGCGCGCAGTAAACGGTTCATACTCATCGCCCGGAAACAGTGCGATTTGAGACGTTTGATAACCGTAGCAAAGGCAGAAGAGCAGGAAAATCATGGCGCCAACACGGTCGCGGCAGAGTAGATATTCTTTGGTAAAAACGTTGGTTGAACGAGACATATTCAACTCCTAACAAGAATAAAAAAGACCGTATATGAACGTTAATGTGCAAAGTAATCCATTAACAAGTAAGCATTTCGCTGCTAGTCGATATGCTTAACAATCAATAAACAAAGGAGTGTGTATGCCGAGTGTCGACAATGTCCATATACGGTGAAACTTAGAGTGCAAATGCCGTTGGGGCGAATAGCAACTCAGGTTTTACGCTAAGTTGCTATCGGAGGGAGCCCCGGAATAACGGTTATTTCAGGAAGCCTAGCTCACGCATCAGGTCACCCATTTGCTTCTCTTGATCTTCAAGGAACGCGAAGAATGCTTTGTCCGCTTTGTAGTTGTCTATCCAACCATTGCGGTCACGAACGACTTGCCACTCGTCTGTGTTGTACATCTTAGTGAATGCGGCATTCCATTCGTCGACTTTCTTTTGGCTAACGCCCGGTGCAGCAAAGAATCCACGCCAGTTCGCAAATACCGTTTCGTTGCCGAATTCCGTTAATGTTGGAATGTTTGGCGCGGCTTCTAAGCGTTTTGGCGCAGTGATAGCAAGTACTTTCACTTGGCCAGATTTGGACATTTCCAGTACTTCACCTAAACCTGTTGAAAGTAATTGAGTTTCGCCAGAAAGCAGGGCTGCCATCGCTTTACCGCCCGCATCATAGCCAATGTAACGGACTTTACGCGCATCAAAACCTTCGCC
>NZ_JAWPOP010000015.1:0-135915 GCF_033344345.1 Vibrio sp. 1978 | reverse complement strand
AGAAACGCCTTGTAAATTAGAAGATACTAATTTGACGAGAGCCCTTTAAAAATGGGAACTTTCATGCGATTGCCCTGCTTGAGAAGCGGTATTAAATAGGCTTGAATTCTTCTCCACCTCTTTAGAATCTACTTGTGAGATAGATTCAGAATTCGAACCTTTACCATCGTTAGCGGATGAGATGTTACGCGCAGCATCGAAAGCAACCTCACGCATAGACGGGCTCAGCTGCTGGATGAGCATATTGGCAATGCCTGAGCTCTGTTTCTTTGCTAGTTCCATCGCCAGCTGACCGTCATACATATCACGGAATACCCCTTGTTGCTGACTGGCAAACGGGCTGTCTTTATCAGCAAGAGCATCACTACTGCTACGCATTTGGCGTAACACCATTTGTAGGAACATTGCCTCAAATTGACCTGCGACGACTTCAAGTGCGCCTTCTTGATCACGACTATGCTTGATGTGAGCCAATGCACTGTTGTCGTGATAAAGCATCGAATTTAACTGAGTTTGTTCATTGGTACTGTCTAGCTTCATCCTTAACTCCTTATATCACGACCAATTCAGCGTTCAATGCACCCGCTTCACTCAAAGCTTGCAGGATAGACATCAAGTCTGTAGGCGTGGCACCTAAACTATTTACCGCATTAACTATGGTGTTAAGTTCCGTGCCTGGAGGCCAAATCACCATCTGAGCGAGATCTTCATTCACATCAAGATCCGTTTGGTTAACGACTTTCGTATCGCCATTTGCAAACGCATTAGGCTGACTAACTTGTTGTGATTCAGAAATTCGCACGGTTAAGTTACCGTGACTTACTGCTGCTTCACTTACTTTGACACTCTTACCTATCACCACGGTGCCAGTGCGAGAGTTAAAGACAATACGAGCAGGTTTACGGCCTTCAACGACGCTCATTTCTTCAAGCATCGACATCATGACGACACGCTGCTGTGTATCTTTTGGTGCACGCATATCAATGCGAGCTTTATTGATCGCAACTGCAACGTTAGGTCCAAAAGTGTTGTTAATTTCACGCGCAATATTTTTTGCTGTAGTGAAGCTAGGCTTGCGCAGGTTTAGGGTGATTTCATCACGTTGGTTGAAATCGGTTTTGATTTCTCTCTCTAAAGTCGCACCATTCGGAACGCGACCCGCCGTTGGTGTGTTTACTTCTACTTTGGAGCCACTTCGCCCCTCTGCAGATAAGCCCCCCACAACCACGTTGCCTTGCGCAATCGCGTACACTTCGCCATCAATACCACGTAAAGGCGTTAGCAATAACGTACCACCGCGAAGGCTCTTTGCATCACCGATTGAAGACACAACCACATCCAACGTTTGTCCTGGGCCTGCCATTGGATCAACGGACGCTGTCACACTCACAGAAGCCACATTTCGTAGCTTAGGGTTCATACTGTCATCAATTTGAACCCCAAACTGACGTAGCATGTTGGTAATAGATTGAGAGGTAAATTTCACTTGGTTTCGGTCACCTTGGCCGGCTAAGCCAACCACCAAACCATAACCAACCAGCTGGTTTTCTCGAATGCCGCGAACATCGACCAAGTCCATGATCGGAATTTCCGCTTCAGCATGTGAAGTGCCTGGTAGTCCCAAGGTCAACACCAATAGGAGAGACATAAAGAAAGATTGCATTGTCTTCATTAGAAAGGTACCCATGGGCTGTTGAAGAACTGAGTTAGCCACCCGGCTGCGTTGCTGTCAGCTAGGGCTCCGCGACCTGCGTAGGTAATTCTTGCATCAGCAATTCGTTGAGAAGAAACTTGGTTACTGCGGTTAATATCATCCACACGGACGATACCGGTTAGGCGAATAAACTCGTCGCCTTGATTCAGACGAAGCCATTTTTCACCGCTGATACGCAATACGCCATTAGGTAATACTTCGTGTACCGTTACCGTAATGGCACCTTGAAGCTTGTTGCCTTGTGAACTTGATGCACTGCCATCGAAGTTACGTTTGCCATCCACGCTAACCCCTAACTCATCGATAGTTTTCGTGCCTATGGTCGGCGCCACAAAGTTAATTGCTGAACTTTTACCGAACTTAGTACCCGCATTTTTACTCGATGAGGTTTCTTCTGATAATTGAACCGTTAATACATCGCCAACTCGGTAAGCACGACGATCCTGGAACAGAGTCATCGTGTATTGGTGACGATAAAGGCTACCAGATTGGGTTTCCGGCAGCGTGTAATCGAGCGTTGGTGGTGCATATTCCTCAGCATTCGGCTCAGGCGGAATAAATTCCTGACGGCCAGCACATCCCACCAGCAACACGGCGGCTACTGCCCAACTCTTAGAAAGCCATTTCATTGCTTTTTCCTTCATCATCACCAATTTCATACTTACATTGATTGCGAAACAAACTTCAGCATGTCATCTGCAGCAGAGACCACTTTCGCATTCATCTCATACGCACGTTGAGTGGTGATCATGTCGACCATCTCTTCTACTACTTGTACGTTTGACCCTTCCAGTGCACCTTGCTTGATAATGCCGGCGCCATCAGCTCCTGCAATCAGCTCATCAGCTGGACCGCTGGCTTCCGTTTCACGGAATAAGTTGCCACCCATGGCCTCTAAGCCGGCTGGATTGATGAATTTTGCAAGTGTAATTTGACCAAGCTGCTGAGGTGTTGGATCGTCTGCTGTTGTTGTAGTCACTGTGCCATCAACACCCACAGAGAAAGAGACCGCATTGTCTGGGATCTGGATTTGAGGCTCTAAAGGCAGGCCCTGACTGTTCACCATTAAGCCTTCTGAGTTTCGATGGAACTGACCATTACGTGTATACATGATCTGTCCGTCCGAGTTTTCTATTTGGAAGAAACCCTGACCCATTACAGCAAGATCCAACTCTTGCGTTGTGTTTTGGGTATTACCTTGCGTGAACACTTTTTGTGTGCCAACAACGCGAACACCGCTACCTAGCTGAATACCACTTGGTAGTTCGTTAACTTGGTCTACTTGTGCGCCTGGTTGACGCTGAATGCTGTAGAAAAGATCTTCAAATACGACTCGGTCACGCTTAAAGCCAACCGTGTTTACGTTTGCTAGGTTGTTAGAAATGGCAGTCATCTTCGTGTCTTGCGCTGCCATGCCTGTCTTACTTACCCATAATGCTGAATGCATTTTTTACTCCTTGCGGGGCGAGACTTAGCTCGCCGCCATTAATTTGTTACCAGCTTTTGCTAGAGTTTCCGCCGTTTTCATCATGCGAACTTGCATTTCAAAGTTGCGCGTCAGCGACATCACACTAACCAATTCATCAATAGCAGATACGTTACTGCCCTCAATGTGCTCAGGAGAGAGTTGCACGGTTTCATCTGCCGCGAATGGCACGCCATCTACGCTGTGCAGCAAGCTATCGCTCTCTTTTTGCAGTTGATTAATTTCCGGTTTAACCAACTTCAAAGTGCCTGCCACAATTTCTGCGCCGCCACCTGGTGGGATCACTGAGACTTGACCACGCTCGCTGATTTCAATCTTTTGATAATCCGGCACAACCAAAGGACCATTGTCACCGAGGACAGGGAACCCATTGATTGTTAGAGCGCCAAAAGTATCGACCTGAATATTGCCTGCACGGGTGTAAGCTTCGTTACCCGCTGGGGTTTCTACAGAGAGATATCCCTCCCCCATAACCGCAACGTCCAACGGACGTCCTGTTTTCACAATATCGCCAGCGTCGAAACGTGTTGAGGCAGAGTTGGTCACAACCATAGTGCGACCATCAAAACCTGGGCCTTGCATCTCTACACTACGCACACGCTCCATATCCGCTCGAAAACCCGCAGTATCAGCATTTGATAAGTTGTTTGAACGAACGTGCTGCGCTTTAAGAACTCGGCTGGCACCCGACGTTGCCGTAAATAACAAACTATCCATGCAAAACTCCCATTACACCGCGTTAAACAAAGCTTGAGTAAGCTTGTCGCTGGTAGAAATTGTCTTTGCGTTTGCTTGGTAGTTGCGTTGTGCAGTCATTAGAGCAACAAGCTCGCTGGTTAAGTCAACGTTAGAACCTTCTAATGCACCCGGAGTTAGGTCACCCATCGTACCTGAACCCGGAACACCCATAATTGGAGCACCTGAGCTAAAGCTTTGAGTCCATGATGTTCCACTCACTTTCGCTAAGCCTTGTGTGTTTGCAAAATCAGCAAGAACAACCTGACCTTGTAGCTGTGATTGGCCGTTAGTGTAAGTCGCGTAAACCATGCCGTTACCTTCAACGCGTACACCTGCAAGTTCACCTGATGTGTAACCGTTAGGACTATTAGTACTTACGCCAAAAGCTGCACCAAATTGCGTGCTGCCTTTCAGGTTAATGTCTACACTCATCGCGTTCGCGCCTGCAGCAGGGAATGAAACATTAAACGGCGCAGTTGGTGCTGAAAGCGAGCCGTCTTTACCAAACGTTACAGGCACAGTTGCTACTGGCGTCGTACCGCCATCTACTTGAACGTTCACTTCCCACGAGTTAGAAGCAGTCTTAGTAAAGTACTGAGTTACCGTGTGCGAGTTACCCAGTGAGTCGTAGACTTTTGTTGTGTAAGACGAGTTAAATGAGCTTGGATCTTTTGGATTGAATGGCGTTACGGCTTTATCAATAACAGACGCGCTTGCGTCGAAGTTCGCAACAAAATCTAAGCTGTCTGTTGCTTTAGCATTCAGTGAGGAAGTCGATACCTGAATATTACCCACAGAACCTGTCATTAGGTTGTTGTTGCTATCGACACTGTAACCTTGAAGCTTTGCACCGCTGTTAGCCGTAACAAAGTTGTTCTTATCCGTTGAGAACACACCTGAACGTGTGTACAACATTTGACCCATATTATCTTTAGTAACAAAAAAGCCACCGCCATTAATAGCTAGGTCCATCGCACGGCCAGTTCCTGTGATACTGCCGTCTTTGTCGAAGTTCTGTGAAATTGACGCGACTTCCACACCACCAGGTTGCATGCCGTTATATACAGCGGAGAATTCTGTGCGGCCACCTTTAAAACCATACGTTGATGCGTTGGCAATGTTGTGACTGATTGTGTTTAGCTCTGTGTTGGTCGCGTCCAGACCACTTAGTGCGATGTTAAAACTCATAAATAGACCTCTGATTTCCGTATTTGGTTAAGCACCAAACTGAGTGATTTGATAGAAAGGAACGTTGCCAACGCCATGGACATTGACTAATGCTGCGCCACCGGTATTAGGAATGCGCACTTGCTCAACAGTGCCTGCCATCAGCACATTTGGACTTGCTTGCCCTTCTTGCACTTCTACGGCCACTGAGTATTTGCCTGGTTTAAGACCAAGTTCTTCAGGATTAATTGAAAAGTCGACGTCACCTTTGCCGTGAGCACCTAGTGGCACTTTAGTTGATTGACCAAATTCATCTTTAACAACTAACGTGACTTGGTTTGAGCTATGAGCGAGTTCGATTTTTCCGTTTTGTACGTCTTCACCAAGCTGAAATTCATCCGCATTGACGTAAACCGTTTGCCCAACAAGGCCTGCTGTTGACAGCACTTGCATGTTGTCCAGTAACACCATGCTCTGTTGCATTGTCTTAGACATATTCTCGGTACTTTGTACCTGCGAGAACTGAGCCAATTGACCAACGTATTCCGTACCATCAAGGGGGTTAAGTGGGTCTTGGTTTTGAATTTGAGCCACCATCAAAGAAATAAACTCATTCTCCAATGAAGAAGCACTGTTCATGTCTTTAGGGTTTGGTGAGATACCGTTGCTGTCTTTTGATTTTGTATTTACTGGAGCGTCAGACGATAAAGGGGTGTATTGTGCAATACTCATTAGCTACCCTGCCCTAATCTAAGCAGACCTTGCTGCATACTTTTTACATTGGCTAATACTTCAACATTCGTTTCGAAGCTGCGTGTTGCGGACATCATGTCTGCCATTTCAGCAACTACATCAATATCTGGGTAAAACACATAGCCTTCATCATTAGCCAGTGGGTTGTTCGGCTCAAAACGCTTCTCTGCATCTCCAGCATTTTTAACAACGTCAACAATGCGAACTTCTGCATTGGGATAAGCTCCATTTTCTGTTGTCATTTGCGTTTTTTGGTACACAGTCGCAAATACTGGCTTAAGCGCTTTATAAGCATCTTCTGGATTTGCAGATACTGCATCTGCGTTTGCTAGGTTACTGGCTACCGTATTAAGACGCACAGTTTGTGCTGTCATCGCGGAACCAGTGATCGAGTAAATATCAGTGAATGACATAATTAACGTCCCTCAATCGCTTTCGCTAAGCCATTAAATTTCATGTTGAGAAACGTCAGGCTAGTTTGAAAGTCCATGTTGTTTTGCGTGAATTTTGCTTGTTCAACACCAAGCTCTACGGTGTTGCCATTTTTGCTATTCTGGTAAGGCACCGAGTATTGGGCCTGAACCTGGAACTTTGGCACCGGTTTGTTCACACCACCTGCCGTTACTTGGTTCATTACGGTGGTGAAACTTAGGTCTTTCGCCAAATACCCAGGGGTGTCAACATTTGCTAGGTTACTGGCGAGGACTTTGGTACGCTGAACGCGAAAATTAAGTGCCTCTGGATGTACTCCTAAAGCATTTTCAAATGTGATCGCCATGCATCTTCCTTACAGTTGGCTCGAATACGCCAACATACAAACAAGATACGTGCCATAAAAAATAGCCATATATATCAATGATTTACAAACAAGGATGGAAGCCAAACTTCCGGTTCTCGGAAAGCATTAAAAACAAGAGGAAAGTGTCTACTTCCTCAACAATAATGCTGACGTTACTCGCTTTGACATCAGAACAAGCATTCGCCAACACCAATGACAAAACCCTAAGCGTTGAAGAGATAAGGTCCGTTGTAGCAACGGATTTCGAACAAGAGGTGGATCGCGTAGCGCTCTCCAATCAGTGGGGGGAGTACAAACTAGACTTCGACATGTGGGTGCCCGGTTCAGCCAATCACTTGCCAGAATGTGAATCGCCTTTAGTTATCACAGGTCGTGACAACAACACGTTGCCAGTCGGTAACCTCAAGCGCTCAGTCAGCTGCGACAATATCGCATCACCATGGCGAATTAACGTTACGATAAAGTCTTCGCTGACTCTGCCTGTTTTGGTCGCGACAACCACGGTTGGCCGAAATGAAGCCGTAACGGCTAAACACATAAAGCTTGAAACCCGAACCATCTCTCGCCAAGACGATTTTTATACTCGCCCCGAGCAAGCAGTAGGCTTAGAAACCTCTCGTCGTTTGCGGGCTGGACAAGTGGTTAATCCATCCAATTTGTCGGCCCCACCTCTAATCGAGAAAGGCAATGAAGTCATAGTCATTGCGAGCAAAAATGGATTTAGTGCCAGCACAAAAGGAGTCGCCTTAGAAGATGGAGCGAAAGGGCAACAAATTGACGTGGAAAACCCAAGTTCGGGCAAGGTCATAAGAGCAGTCGTAACTGGATTAAACCAGGTTCATACTCAATTTTGATTTTTTGACTCGGGGTAACATTTTTTAATTTTGGCTCTCGTCAGTAACACTGAACTTCGAGTACAAAAAAAATATTTAATGTTTATCACATTCTAACCGCCTACTTAATTTAGAACATGATGATGAGGACCACAGCATGAAAATCGACAAAGTCGCGGGCGGTCATGTCCCACAAACAAAATTACAGCAAGCAAGCAAACAGCCTGTCGACGTCGTCGAACAGAGCAAAGTACACGAGCCTGCATTTCAAGCGAATACCGTAGCGATAGATCGCGCTCAAGCTGAAATGGCATCACTACCTGATGTTGATATGGAAAAAGTAGAACAAGTACGCAACGCATTAGCGCGTGGTGAACTTAGCCTAGATACAAAAGTGCTATCCAAGGCAATCATGCAGTTCCATACAGGTCACGAGTAATAAAACGCTAGGAAGACATCATGGCAAGCGCAGTATCGCAGCGAATTCAACAATTTGTTCGCTCTATATCTGAGGATATTAAGCTTTATCAACAACTGCTTCCTTTGCTTCAGCAGCAAAAGGTATTGTACTTAAAGTTTGATGGAGAGGCACTGAACGACAATGTTCAGAAACAAATGCCGATACTCAATAAACTCAGCCGCTCCGCCAATGACAGAAGCCAGTGTATGCGAGCGCTGGGGTTAGCGTGTAATGACGCCAGCGTAAAACGAATTTTCAACGCTTTGCCTGCCCAAATAGGTATGCAAGCTAGAAAACAATGGGCGCTATTGGAAACGTTGGTAAGTCAGTGCCAACAATACAATCAGAGCAATGGCCACAGCTCTGCGGCGTTCCATGAGTTGGTCAGTCAACTCAAACAACCTGTGCAACACACTTATGAAGATAAATCGTTCTAAACGATGTTCGTCTTGCCTACAGATTCAGTCGCCATCTCGGCTGAGTACTGTAGGCCTTTTTATTTTTATTGCCTTTCTGTCCTACCTTCCATTCACATGCCAGGCAAAACCAAATGCTGTCGATATTCAAACGCAGTATCAAGTATTAGCCCCATATAAGCCACAAATTGCCAAGCGTCTCGATTCATCCAAACCGGTAATTAACCACATTTTCAAACAGCTTCAAAACCACTCATTACCAAATAGCCTAGCCTTAGTGCCAATGTTAGAGTCTTCTTACAATCCCAAAGCCGTTTCTCATGCTAACGCCGCCGGACTTTGGCAATTGATACCAACCACAGCGAAACGATTCGGATTAACGATAAATACAAAACAAGACGATCGCTTTGACACAGAAGCCAGCACAACGGCCGCGCTCAAGTACCTGGCGTTTTTATACAACAAATTCGATCAAAATATGGCTCTGACCTTAGCTGCATACAATGCCGGAGAAGGACGCGTTGCACGTGCTATTCAGCAAGCAGGAAGTCGAGATTTCCAACAACTCACGCTGCCTAACGAGACTCGTCAATACGTCAGCCGCTTCTATGCATTGGAAAAGTTGATAGATATCGGTCAGTTACAATCCTCATCATTTCAACCTTTACTCTTGTTTGCTCCAGACACTCCTATGATTTCACAACCGCTGGTCGACTTTAGCCGACTGCCTCCGCTAGTTAATTTGTGATAAAAGCTACGACAGAGCCCAATGTCAGAGAAACGTAAAATTACAAGATCCTGTTCGGCGAATTTGAAAACTCGTGATCTCTATGCAAACGTGTGCAAAAAAGTTGAGGTAAGGTATCTCAAAGATAAGAAAGAGTAGTGGTTTACTAAAAAGCGCCCCAATTGCGCTTGGCAATTGGGTAGATATGCGTCACATTGCGTTTGCAAAAAACATGAAAACCAATGGTCAGACCTAATAATTATTTACACACTAAATGTAAAACAGCTATTGTTTTCATAGTTCGAAACAAATCTAACATATCAAGATGACGCTTCGCTTGCGCGTCTGGAATAAGTCCGGGTTCCGGGGGGGGGAGTCCGGACTTTTTTATTGCTCTAAAATCTTTGCCCACAATAGAGCCAACAGAAGCTAAGTCGTAATAATGCAAGCTAGCTGCTTATAGTAATTCTTTAGAAATCAACTGAAGTAAAAACGTTTCGCGCTCAATGCTCATGCCTTTTTTCGGGCTTTCTGCCATCGTTTTTTCATTGTGTGCAATTGCTTCGTGTATGTTCATCCATACCGGGCGCATTCCATTTTTAACTTCGTAATCTTCATACGCCGTTTCGCCTAGCTCACGTTCGATTTTACATGTATAACAATACGACACCATGTGCATCACGTCAGCGTCATCCTTGTACCACGGACGAAACTCCTCAAAGATTCCGAAAGGCTTAATACCATGTATATTTTGGGCGCCCGTTTCTTCCTCTAATTCACGGACTAATCCAGCAATGACATCTTCACCATCATCAATACCACCGCCTGGTAACGTGTAGTCATGGTAACGTTCTGTATAGAGCAACAGCACATCTTCACCATCAAGTACAATGGCTCGCGCTGCATTGCGCTGAAAAACAATTTTGTCATCCAAATGCTCTATGTCTGGATGAACGGTCGATTTTAAATGTCTCATCGAAAATACCACGGTCAATGTTTTGTGCGCATATTACCGAATTTCACACTTTAAATCATTGTTGTAGGCAAAGTACGTTCGAGCGCTTGTCAGGGAGTGATTGATATGACCTTCACAACAATACGCCTAGAACAAAAGTGTGACGTGCTAATCAGCAATAAATGAGAATATCTAAATTCTTATACGTCCCTCTTACTTTTAACATCGATAAGACAATAATCTCTTAAAGTTGCCTATAATCAATACAATACTCGCCCACCCCATGCGGAGATAAAGAATGAAAAAGACAAATTTAATGATGGCTATGGCTGCAACATTGGTACTGGCTGGTTGTTCAACTTACGAGGGAGCGACCCGCTCAACTGAGTATACCTCCGTTGCAAATCCCGCAGCCGTATACTGTGTTCAGCAAGGTGGTGAGCTGGATACCGTGTCGGAAAACGGCGAACGTGTCACTTACTGTGTGCTGTCTGACAATGAGCGCGTCGAGCAATGGGAATACTATCGCGAGAATCACAAAGAAAATGAGGGTGACAACTACTAATTATTTTTGTCGATACGTCACCTTCCCTCTATCACTTAGGAGCCTTTGGGCTCCTTTTTTATTTGATTTATCAAAGTGTTCTTACGTTGTTTTTACATATCTCTGACTTTACCGCACATCGACCCTATATCGAACAGTGTTCTATTCTTGACATTCCCCTGACATAACTTTCCACTTGGACAATAAAATTCCAAACACAGATCACACTAATTCACATTTCTTCCACATTTTCTGGGACAGGTGAGCAAGATGAAAACACAAATAGTAAAAGAAGCCGAGTCAGCCCCAAGCAACGTTGTTACTGAAAAATCAAAGCGCATTATTTATAAATCGAGTTTAAACGCCTTGATGATTGTCGCTATAAGTATTCTCGTTAACCTTAGTCTTCGTCTTGATTATGTCGTGTTGGGATCAAGCCTTGGCGAGCTTTCCGTTACAGAAACGCTCCAGCTTGTGATGCTTGCTATTGCATCATGGTCGTTTTTCAGCTTATCGAAACAACAGCCTCAGCTAAAGCATGCGGCTATTTTGATTGCAGGATTTTTTGCAGTACTGATTATTCGCGAAACGGACTATTGGACAGACATGATTCATCATGGCTCTTGGGTTTTCCCAGCACTTGCTGTCACCGCACTGGCTTGCGCCAAAGCTTACCAAGGTGGTAAAGGTACCATGAACGAAATGGCGACCATTTTAACGGTGCCACATATGAAGCTATTAGTTGGTGCTGTAATGCTATTATTAGTCTTCTCTCGTTTGTATGGTATGGGTAGTTTTTGGCAACAAGTGATGGACGAAAATTACATCCGTGATGTTAAAAATATCTCAGAAGAAGGTATAGAACTGCTTTGCTACTGTTTGATCGCATTAAGCGCCGTCCGCACAAAACGCGAGCTTAATGAATAGACTCTGGGTCAAAGCGACGGTTCAATGCCGTCAGTATCGGATGGAAGATACTTAATGCCTTTTCCGCAGCACCTACAGATTCATCCAAGGCCGTCATTTCGACGGCCTTTTTCATTTCTTCAATATGTTGCAAAGCCTCTTTATCAAGCGGGAAAGAGAGCAATTTGTGAATAGCATCTCTTGCGATCATAAGTGGCTTTTTTCGGACAATTGATAAATCTCGGAAAAATGCGCCATGCTTGATCCCTTCTAAATAAACTCGGTAGGTTGTGAGTTCATCGAGTAGCAAGAATGTCTCCGCCATAAGCCCTTTATGTGGGTATGGCACGCTAATATGTTTGCTGATATCCAGTGGAATATTGAGGGTCACCCCCATGGATTCGCAATCGGATTTAAGTACTCGTAATAAGCCTTGCTCATCCATCAAATTCTGGATATCAATGATTCGTTCGAGGTGGTAGTCATTAGACAGCAAGATAACCTCAACCGGATGCCCCGACCATAACTCGAACAACCCACTTTTGCACAAAACTTGGGAAACATAACGCATGTTTTGAAACGTGTTCAACGACTCCGTTTCTAAGAGTATATGACGTTCAGGGAACGGATTCACAGAGTCTGCGTTTAGGGTTCTAAAATACGCGTACATCGCCTCTGCTTCAGAAACGCTTTGTCCTTGCGTTACTCCGCCACAAAAAATAATCGCCGTTCGCTCTGTCGGTAGTGATGCAGTCCTACAAGACAAAACTTCGACTCTGGTTATGCCCTCAGAGGTCAATTTGTTATTGACGAGGCGTTTACCTAAAACGATGACGATGTTGTCTAACTTCATTTTAAAATCTCACGCTTAGTTGGCAGTGTTACAAAAATCTTCTTTCACTCCCGACCCACAAGCTTTAACATCTAGTTAACAACACTGTTCTAGAGACCTTTATAAAGGTTCACTGCTAAAGGAAGTCAATTATGCTGTCGATTTTCGATATATTTAAAATTGGTGTCGGGCCATCCAGCTCCCATACTAATGGTCCTATGCTTGCCGGATTCCATTTCACTCAGCTAGTTAGCGACTCTATGGCGAAAGTGCATCGGGTGCAAGTGGACCTTTATGGCTCATTGTCACTGACAGGTCGAGGGCACCATACAGACCGAGCCACGGTCCTTGGTTTGATGGGAAATAAACCTGATACCATCAAAATGAGCAGTGCCAAAAGTGCGCTACAAAATACCATAGACAATAATACGCTCATGCTCGCCGGTACACACCAGATTGAGTTTAGCTACGACCATGACATCGTCTTTCATAGCGACAACCTTCCCCTGCATGAAAATGGCATGACGATTACGGCATTAGACGCTGCTGGAGATCAAGTAGCGTTTGAAATTTATTACTCCATTGGGGGCGGATTCATCGCCACCGCCGACGAACTAGAGAACGGCACGCAACAAGATGAGGTCGCAGTACCATTTCCGTTTACATCCGCAGATGAGATGCTGGAAAAAGCCGAGACGAACGGTTTCAGCTTGGGAGGCATGATCCTCCAAAACGAACTCGCATTTCGCTCAGACGAAGAAATTAACCAAAGAGCAGAGCAAATTTGGAAAGTGATGTCGCTCTGCATGCAACGTGGCTTCGATACGGAAGGGATTTTGGAAGGTGGTCTAAATGTCACTCGTCGAGCACCAAACCTTTTGAAAAAGCTCGAAGCCAACGCTGCAGTTGAAAACGATCCGATGGAGATCATGGATTGGATCAATCTCTTCGCCTTTGCGGTTAGTGAAGAAAATGCAGCAGGAGGGCAAGTCGTCACTTCTCCAACGAATGGTGCAGCAGGGGTGATTCCGGCGGTATTGATGTACTACCATCGCTTCATCAAAGAGCTCGATGTTAAACAGCTAAAAGACTTTCTCGCAGTCGCCGGCGCTATCGGCATCTTATATAAAACTAACGCGTCAATTTCTGGTGCAGAAGTGGGGTGTCAGGGAGAAGTTGGGGTTTCTTCATCCATGGCTGCCGCTGGCTTAACAGCGCTAAGAGGGGGCAGTAACGAGCAGATTTGTATTGCTGCGGAAATTGCGATGGAGCATTCATTGGGTATGACTTGTGACCCGATTGGCGGCTTGGTTCAAGTACCTTGTATTGAAAGAAATGCCATGGGAGCAATGAAAGCGATTAATGCATCGCGTATGGCATTAAAGCGCACAAGTAAATGTTTAATTTCTTTAGATAAAGTTATCGAAACCATGTATCAGACTGGTAAAGATATGAATAAAAAATACCGTGAAACCTCTTTGGGGGGCTTAGCTGTCATTCATATGGCACCGCCATGCGAATAATGGCAGGTGGTCATTGCGCTTAGCTTCTCACCATACGCTTATCTGGTAATTATGATCTGATGATATTACATATAGAAATGCCGCGTTCTTCGCGGCATTTTCTTAACAAGAAACTATTCGATTAATCACGTCGACCACGAAGTTCAATTTTTTGAGTTGCAGCATCCGAATGGATTGTTACACCGCCATAGGCCATTTCATTGCGACCCTTCAGCGTCAATTGAGAATCTGAACGCTCTACGTCAACCTGATTTTTCGTTGCCATCGTCATATCAATCGTGCCCGTGTATGACCCATCACCAGCAAATGCTACGTTTGTTGAGCAAACCATCAAAACAAGTGCGATTAGTTTTTTCATACATCACCTCTATTATCGTTCTTACTTTCTGTCGGTGGAAAAACTGTAACAACAGAAACGCGCTCATACGAGGAAAGCCATTATTTACCAAATGGAAATCCATGCTAATAAACTGATGTAACCAAGAATAACTTATCGTTACCTTCAATAAATCAGGGATAAGGCAGCAACTTAAATTGACCGAGCGTTGTCTTTTCTTAAGAAATTCAGCGATATGATTTGTCGACAAAAGCCAAGCGAGACAATGTATGAGCGTTAATCTGGATATTCAAAATATTTTGGTATTAAAACGGATGTATGAGTTACGTAACGTCCGGTTAGTCGCAGAATCACTCGGTAAAACGTCAGGAGCAATCAGCAAAAATCTGACAAAGATGAAAACTCAGCTCAATGATCCGCTATTCGTTCAGACCAAAAATGGCTTTGAACCAACAGCTTTTGTGGAAGCGAACATTGCGCATTTTGAGCAAATAATCAACAGTATTGATTCCATCAAACCACAGCATTTTTCACCAGCTCATTTTGACGGTTCAATCACTATTTATGCCAACACATTGTTTTGGGAGTACTTTGGTGACAAGTTTTACTTGGAGTTACTAAAGCACGCCCCAAACGCAAAATTCTCATGTTTGCGCTGGGGTAGCGAAGCAAAAAAACGATTAATTGACGGTGAAAACGCCATTGCGATTCATTACTTTGATGAAAATCTGCCACAGTCAATTGTTCAGACCGAACTAGGGCGAGGAAAAGCGGTATTTTTTGTTCGACAAGATCATCCCGCTCAAAACTCCCAAGAACTAGAAGAATACCCTTTTATACTTTTTAAAACGCCGGGATGGAACGACTACCGATACCCAGTGTTGGAAAGGCTCAAACATATGGGTTTTAGAACCACACCTAAAGTGGAAATTGAGCATCCAGCGATGATTCAAAAAGTGCTTCTGCAAACGAATCATTTTGGCATAACGATGAGTGGACATGTTCCTAAGGGTTGCCGGAGTATCGCGCTTCCTGCTGGGCTAGAGCTTGATGTTCGCTACGTGATGAGCTGTCGTCGCTCTCAACAGCAAGCTCCGGTAAATCAGTGGTTATTAGATGTCATTAAGCATGTCGCTCAGTCCTAGACTGATGACTTGCTACTGCTAATAATAGCCAAACCACACATGCGCTCTACTTACTCGCTGAACGAACATTAAAGACTCTGTATTAACCATTGAGCAAAGGTGTTTACGTGTGATTTTTCGGATGCTCGAACCACCATATAATGTGCACCAGAACTTGGCATATGCCAATTTCCAGCCTGGACTAATACGCCCTGTTGCAGCTCATCCTCAACAAGAAAGTCTCTTACCAGCAACACGCCAAGTTGATTAATCGCAGCATGAATAGCAAGCAATGAGTGTTCAAACTCGGCGACGACTTTGCTCACCTTCCCTTGGTAACCTTGGTGTGAAAGCCACTCTTGCCAAGATTCATGATAACCACTAGTACAGATTTTAGGCGCTTTAGCTAACTGCGAGAGGTCATTTATCGGGTTTAAATGCATAAAGCCGGGGCTTGCGACAACAATCCAGTTTTCTTGGGTTAATCGTATGGCTTCTTGCTCTTGCCAATCTCCATCTCCGTTAATAATTTCGATATCCGCAATCGCACTGGCGTTTGGAACTGTATTAGCAGTTGTCGAGACTTTAAAGGAAATGTCTGGGAATTGTCGCTGAAAATCAGCCAATCTTGGCATTAACCACTGAGAGCAAAAGCTGTGAGCGACATGTAAGTTAACTTGCGTATTCTTGGGACGAGTAAATAAATGCTGCGTCGTGGTCGATAATGTTTGAAGCACATGGTTAACCACAGGCCAGTATTCTTTTGCTGAGCTGGTCAGCGTAAGATGCGTACCCTTGCGCTCGAATAATGTTGCATTTAACTGCAGTTCTAGCGATTTCACCTGCTGACTGACGGCCGCACGGGTCACATTTAGCTCCTCTGCGGCTTTAGTGAAGCTCTGTAATCGCGCCGTGGCTTCAAACGCTCGGAGCAAATTAAGCGGCGGTAAACTTTGCATAACACTCTCCCAAACACTTGGCAGCCATGGTATGAACTGGTGATGACAAATTGATGAAAGTGCTGAGTTTGTTAAGCGGGATCAAAAAAGCCAGCGTGATACACGCTGGCTTTTGGAACTTTATCTTAAGCAGGAATTATTCTGCTTTCTCAGTGGTTTGGTATTCAAACGCAGGGACAACTACTTCAACACGACGGTTCATTTGACGACCTTGACGTGTTTCGTTGCTTGCTACTGGGTTAGCTTCACCCATGCCTTTCACTGTCATACGCTCAGCCGCAATACCTTTTGCTTGGAACTCGTCAGCAACGGCTTTCGCACGTTTTTCTGTGAGTTGCTTGTTGTAAGCAGCAGAACCTGTCGTATCGCTGTAACCCGTGATCTCAACTTGAGCTTGTGGGTAAGTATTCATCAAATCAACGGTACCAGAAAGGTTCGACGCGTCTTTCACTTCTGCACTTTCTAAGTCGAATTGTACTGTCGCTGTTGTTTGAGCAGGGTAAACGTGATCTACAATGCGGGTTGCAGGACGTGCTTCTACCACCTCTTCAACGGCTTTTTCTTGAACGACTGGCTCAGAACCAAACTTGTAGTTGAAACCGATACCGAAGAAATCTGAATCCATGTCTTCAATTACGTCATCAGACATATCTTGGTAGCGTTGGTATTCAGCACGTAGGCTCCAGTTGTAGTTGATTTGGTATTCAGCACCCAGAGAGCCAGTTGGTACGAAATCTTTCTCGTCACCAGCCATCATGTATGCAGCACCAACTTTCGCGAATAGATTCCAAGAATCCGTTAGCGGTAGGTTAAATTTAGGAGCAAGCGTCAACGCCCAAAGATCACCATCAACGGTGTTTAGGCCAGGCTTTTTGAAGTTTGCAGTGAAGTCACCAAGGTAATCAACACCATACTCTGCTGCAACGTACTTGTTGAAGCTGTAGCCTAAGTGCATAGATGCTGCAAAACTGTCGTCGTCACAAGGTTCGTTTAGGTAACACGCATCGTTTAGAGAGTTGTAACCTACTTTACCGCCCATGTAAGTGTCAGCAAGTGCAACGTTTGAGATCACACCACCAGCAAGTACAGTAGCCACTGCTATAGCGATTTTTTTCATTATTCTTTTCCTTTTTCTTGTACACAAAGCAACACATCGCGGCAGCATACTGCCGTAAAATATGAAGCCGTAACTTTCTCTTTTCTTCGAATAGAAATAGCTAAATAGCGTAGGAAAGAATCAAAAATGATATTCAAACGCCAATGACGTAAAACGGAAAAAGGTAACCTCAAGACCATCTATTCATGAGCTTCATCCGCATACCCAACCGAAAAACAAAGTTCGTTGCGTTGGTTTAGCCATAGTCAATTCGTTGCGGAGAATATCACAAAGAAGCCAACTTTCTGTGACGCAAATCACCATAAAAAGCCACTTTCTCAAATTTAAGAATCATCATTTAAGCTTGTGAATGGCAACAAATTTTTACAGGGGAGCGTGGATCTGGAGAGCACAAAAAACAGCTCATTTAAATGAGCTGTTTTCGAAATAATGAAAAAGCGTTAACTCGTCGCGCTAAATTTTATCCGCTACGGTTAACGTTGCAGCTAATACATCTTGCCCAAACAAGACACTACGCTCAGGAGACCAACCGTAAAGTGGATCTGGGTGATTGTTGTTATCTTTAAATGGCATTTCGATTGTGTAAGACAAGCATTTGAACTGCTCTGCAACCCAATTTGAACCCACCGTCAAATTCGCTTTACCAGGCTCATCTTTATCGTAACCAATCTCATCTTGGAACTCTGGCGTAATAGTCAGTAACGCTTGCTTAAATGATGTCTCTAAAGCGGCAAGATTTTCATCGTAAGAAGGAATACCTTCTGAGCCAGCGACGAAGTTATACGGAATCGCTTCATCGCCATGAATATCTA
The DNA here is from genome assembly GCF_033344345.1 of Vibrio sp. 1978. NCBI lineage: Bacteria > Pseudomonadati > Pseudomonadota > Gammaproteobacteria > Vibrionales > Vibrionaceae > Vibrio > Vibrio sp. 1978. Next base: position 117,713 of record NZ_JAWPOP010000015.1, on the reverse strand, counting down.
AAAACATGTCAACACCCGTTTCCAGCATGCGCTGACGCACAAGGTAGACTTCTGGGCTCTTTTCCATTGATGGCGTTTGCCATTCACGATTTAGGTTTACACCTACTGCGTTGGTACGCAAGTGACCGCGAATACCACCGTCTGGGTTCATATTTGGTACGACGTAAAGCACCGCTTTTTCAAGCAATGCACGCGCAACCGTGTCGTTTTCATCTAACAGACGTTGGATCATACCTTCCATGAACCATTCCGCCATGGTCTCACCTGGGTGCTGACGTGCAATCATCCAGATTTTCTTTTTGCCTTCTTCTGGCTCACCAAAAGTAAGCAAGCTCATGTCATTGCCATCTAGCGTATGACCAAGCGTCTCTAGTTGGCAGTGGTGCGCGCTTTGTGCCATGTGTAACAAGTCTAAATGACGATCGTACGTGTATGGCGCAAAGTACGCGAAGTAAATTGAGCTGCGCTCAGGGATTACAGTGAAAGTCAGCGTGTCGCCATCGAACTCTGCCGGTACTCGGAACCATTCTTCACGATCGTAAGACGCAACCACATCGTAACCTTGCCATCCTTCTGGATAAGCCGATTTAGCCAAATCAAGCAATTTGATGGTGTGTGATTGCTCGGCTTCTGTCTCAAGACGGAAGTGGAACCACTGGTAGAATTCCGACATATTGTCGTTAGGAATTTTGAGTTGGATGTCGTTTTTGTCGTCCGCTTTCACTACGTGAATGCTGCCGCTATCGAAGTTGCTGAATACTTTCATTTTATGACTCACCTTTTAAATCTGAGCTTGAAAGACAGAGGCTAACACAAGGCTTCATCGCGCCCCAATGACTTTCACTGCAAACTGTCTCGTTTGTGGCTAAAGTCTTCAGTTTAGTCAAGCTTATCCGCTTTGCCTGCTGGTCCCGCGAGTTTTGCTAGCCACTTATCCCAGATAAACGGCGTTTTCTCGTTATCTTCTGCTTCCTCTTTTCGACGTACCGCGTTGCGCACTATCATAGCCCCGGTCCAGCGAAGCGGTTCTGGTGGGAAATACCCCAACGGTCCTTTGGCTAAACCACTGTTCGTCCACTCGTTATCGATTCCCAATATCAATGAAGATAAGATCTTTCCGCCCATTCGAGTCTGCGCTACACCATTGCCTGAATAACCAAATCCGTAAAAGATATTGCTCTGTTTATCTAGCTCGCCGAAAAAAGGGAAACCAGTAGCAGAACGATCAGAGCCCCCCGTCCATGAATAAGCAAACTCCTCTCCTCTCAAATGAGGAAACAACTTATCGAACGACTTGCGCAGTAGACCTTGGTAGCGTGTTGGCTTGTTAAACATTGCGTCGACTTGGTTATTGAAAGAAAACTGATTGCCGCCTTTCCCCAACATCAAACGGCCATCTGGCGTATCTCGGTAATAGTGGACGAAGATACGTGAATCCAACACGCTAGAACCTGCCTGCCAACCAGATAGAGGTAGTGCGTCACCAAGGGGCTTGGTGATCACCATGTCGGAAGAGACCACCACGATACTGTTTTTGAACTGTTTAAACTGCTCCACCATCCATGCATTTAATGCCAATACCACCTGCTGCGCTTGAACATTTCCTTTAGGTGTACAGACAGTGGCAGGTTTTCCATAATCTAGACGCGTCATCGGCGTGTTCTCATAAACTTCTACACCCAGATCAATAGCAACACGGCGTAACCCCCTCACTAATAATGCAGGTTGAACGCTGGCTGCAACTGGAGAGTGAAAGCCTTCTATATGTCGAGGTGAACCCGCATTGGCACGCAGTTCCTCCACCGAGCAACGACGCCAACTGTTCACTTCTAATCGCTTTAACTCGTCCACAACTGGCTGCATTCCCCCAGTTTGAGCCTGATTGGTTGCAGTGTAATAAACCCCTTTCAACGATAAGTGCGCATCAATGTTGTGCTGCTGACAAAAGTCGTCAATCTCTAGCACTGCTTGTTCCGACTCTTTTACTAACCAAGCAGCATGTTCTTCACCGAATAACCGTTTCAATGTCGGAAACTTGGTAGACCAAGTCAGCATACAACCGCCGTTTGCGCCCGATGCACCACTGCCACAAAGGCCTTTTTCAATCACGACTACCTTTTTTTCCGGAGATTGCTGCTTAATCATAATCGCGGTCCAAAGTCCGGTGTATCCGCCACCAACAATCGCAACGTCAGTATTAATGTTCTGCTGTAACGGTTGTGGCGTTTCTGGTTGCTCAGCTTCAATTGCCTGCTTGAACCAATATGAATGATGTGTCATCGGGTATCCTCGTTAGTGCGTTACATCCATTTCCGCAAACACTTTACAAACGATGATGACAATCAACGAGCAAGAAAATCTAACGCTGAGCGATAGAAAATGTTGCACTGAGAGTGTGAAATTTTCGCTTTCGACAAAAACAAAATGGGGAGCTCGTGGCTCCCCAAAACAAACAGCAAAAAATATTAGTGGTAAACAATTCAAGTCCGTCTTACTGGTTAGTATTTACCGGTATCACGCATGCGGTACTCGTATTGAACATTGAGAATAGGCTGGTAAACAACTTGCCCGTCACTTTGCAAGAACTCATTTACCATGACTTTTGAGTCAGTGATAGAAAACGATTGGCGATCAACATACGTTGTAAGGCTCGTAAACTCATCACGGAGTTGTCCAGATGATTTATTTTGGTAGCTTTGGATCATGTCTCGGCCCATTTCATAAGCCGCTTGTTTGCTATCCATTACGTCGCCATGGATAGTTTCAGTATCGTTTGTCCACTGATAACCACCAGCAAGAGCCATAGAAGGTGCAGCAATCAGAGCAATCGTACTTGCTAAAGTTGTTAAGCGTTTCATAAACCTCTCCTTACTTACCTTTACATCGGGCCAAAATTGGCTCGATACTTATAAGGTACGTATAAAGACCTAAAACACGTCAAAACAATTTCAAATAATGTTCAATTTTCGTTCAACTTATTTCACATTAACTTAGCAACTCAACGTCATATTCAGCCTACATTCGCATTTTCTTCATTTAGAACAATGGGTTTCAACCTGACACTTCCTTACCAAACCATACAATACCTAAGGTCAATTTTCTCTTAGAATTCCAGCAAAAGAACAGTGTTCAAAACCTTACACAAACGTCGGACACAGCAAAAACCACCTCTTTTCAGTCGTGCTTTGCATTCCTCCTTTTCGGGTTCTTCGCTGCTCGTCCGTCGGTTCTTAATTGTCGCTATTGAGCACAAGTTAATCTGGAGTGAAAATGACCGCGAACAAATCCATTTTTTACCATAGCAAATCGATTTACTCAGATGATTATGCTGATGTCTACAAGCCAATTTGGACCTACAGAGCTAAGTTCATCTTACGTGCGCTTTATTACAAACGTGCGTTTAAGCACCTTTCAGACAATATTGAATCGTCATTGTTAGAGTTGCTTTGTACACGTACGCATCGATTTTTAGAGAAGCCGTTTCGTCCGTATATCATCAAAAACAACTCAGCGTTCGATCGTTCTAACTTGGTGGTTGATCACTATAAAACGATTTCAGAACTGTTTTCTAAACAAACAATCGAAGAAATCTACACAGACTCGAAAGGCCTAACATTAGCCTCTTTTGAAATTGACGAAATCCTGTACTCGGTGAGATTAGTATACGAAGCACGTTATCAAAAAGAAGGCGATATGAGCCTAGTGCTGCACAGCGCTGAAGATGGCAACTTCTACACACTCTCTTTTACGCTCGGTCACATCGAATCTGGACGCAGCATTATGATTGGCGGCTTACAAGGACCGCGAAGCAGTGAAGAAAACAACGCGAAAATTAAAAAGCTAACTCGTAAGCTTTACGGACAGAGACCAAAAAGCTTGATGGTGAGCTTGCTCACTTTGCTCGCACAAATTTGGGAAGTGAACACGATTCTAGCAGTGAAAACGCAGTCCCATACTTACGCAGCTAAGCGCTACAGCAAAGGGCGAATCAAAACAGATTACGATGCACTCTGGCAAGAATTAGGCGGCACCGAATACAATCGTCATTTTTACTCAATTGATGTAAATGCACCCCGTCGAGATATCGAAGGCATGTCGCGCTCTAAGCGTTCGATGTATCGTCGCCGTTATGAATGGCTAGACAACACCAAGATCACTTTCGAACAAATATTAAAAGGCGAGCAAGCTAAAAGCTAAGGAGAAGCGTTCATGCGTTATTCATTCATTACTGCTTTAGTGTTGTCGGCTTTTTCTTTGTCAGCCAATGCAGAAACCAGTGAGCACATCATAGGTACAAACATTGGCTATGGCGATGTGAACTACGATGCTCCGACAAGCAAAGAATCAGGCGACATGTTCTTAGGTGAAATATATTACCGCTACATGCCAACACATAACTTTGGTATCGAAGCAGGTTATAAAGGCGCGTTTGACGGTATCGGCTCGATACTCGTGAGTCCGATTTCAGAAGTCACCGATACGAGCTTCTCCGGACCTCGCTTGAGTGGCTATGCTAGCTATCCTCTGGGTTCAGGTTTCGAACTGTACGGCAAGGCAGGTGTCACTCTCTACACTCTCGAATACACTTATAAAGTGAACGGTCAGAGCAAGAACATCGAACACTCAAGTGTCGGAGGTGAAGCGGCTGGCGGTATCGGCTGGAGCTATAAACACTTTGGTTTGAATGCAGAATATGTGTACTCAAAAAACAGCGATTTTGACTCTAGCGGCGTGATGTTTGGTGCGCAACTGCGTTTTTAAACAAGGCTTACAAGTTAATACAAAAGGCAGCGAGAGGCTCATTCGCTGCCTTTTTTCGTGAATATAGGTCAATACGCAAGCGCGAGAATGATCCCCGCCACGATAGAAGTAACGCCAAGCCCTCGGGTGAGATACCATTTCTCAGACAGAAACCAAATCCCCATAAACAATCCAAACACAATACTGATTTGCCTTAGTGCTACGACCAAACTCACGTTGTCGGTCATGGTCATCGCAAACAGCACCAAGCCGTAGGTGGATGCCATCATTACCCCTGCCATGCTGGCTGTTTTTCGGATATGCCAGGCTGTCTTAATCTCATCTGGCTTGCCCGTAACCAAGCACCACACAAGGGCAGGAATACCAATTGCCCAAAACTGCACGCCCAAATAGAAGATTGCACTGTACTGATCATTCAAGATCTCTGATACTTGTCCTGTGAGTAAACTCAGCGCTTCTTTGTCGACCACAGAGTAACCCGTTGTGCCTATTGCGGCAATCAATGCCCAGAACACACCGACATTCAAATAAGAGCCCAATGTCATTTGACGAAAATTCGTCAGTGGCACCAGCATACAACCAAGGGTAATCAGCAAGAACCCAACCCACTGCTGACTGGATAATTCATGTCCCAATACCACAGTGATTGCGCCGACCATCATCACAGGCAGTGCTCGAGCAATCGGATAAACCACACCCACGTCTGCGTGCTTATAAGCGACAATCAAACCGACCAAATAAACCATTTGTGAAATGCCGCTAATGAACAGCAATCCCCAAAACTCGCTCGGTAATGATGTCCAGCCAATGGTCGCCAAATACCAAATCAAATAAGGGGTAAGAATGGCACAGGCAGAGAAGCTGGCGGCCATGGTAAACGCGAGTCCAGAACCTGAGTTGCTTTTACCAAGGATATTCCACCCCGCATGGAGAACAGCAGAAAAAACGACGAGACCAATCGCCAACAAATCCATTTCAATGTTCCTGTCTGAATAAAATAAAGGCCCCGAGATGGAGCCTTACATAATGAGAAAATCCACTTAACGATTGAGTTCCGCCAGAGATTCAATGCTGATGGCATCGTGTCGCCAATACTCGATATCGCAATCAATTAACTCACCGTGTTGATTGTAGTTGATGCGCTCCACTACCATCGCAGGCGTACCGGCTGTCGCACGCAGTGCCTGAGCCATTTCACCCAACAAAGTGCTGGTTGAAATGCGGTAGCGAATCTTTTGATACGTCACGCCATAATGCTCGCGGTAAATGTCCGTCAGTGAATTTGATAAATCGTAATCCAGCAGGTTCGGAAACAGCTCTGGACGAATGTAGTTTGTTACGAACACCACAGGTCTGTCTTCAAGGTATCGTACACGGTCGACTCGATACACATCCGAGAAAGGCTGCAAGTCCAGCAAACGCGCCGCTTGTTTGTTTGCCAACGTCCCTTTTGCTGCGACCAACTCCGTTTTTGGCACACGATTTTGCGCTTTCGCCATGTTCGGGAAGTTCAGCGTTTGGGTTGGGTCGTAACGCAATGGCTCAGGTGAGATAAACCAACCTCGGCGATCTTCGCGATAGATTCGACCTTCCGCTTCCAGCAGTGATAAAGCTTCACGCAGAGTGACGCGTGTAGTATCGAACGACTCCGCCAACTTACGCTCTGCTGGCAGTTTTTGACGCGGCGATAGCATGCCCGCTTCAATCTGTTCAACAATCGAATCTTTAATTTTTACGTATTGCACGAAGTGTCCTTATCTTTTGCGCCAAGCTTGTGTGCGATTTTCTAACAATTTACCCAAAGTCATCTGAACAATCTTCGCAATTGCGGCAGCCATCATGATCATCACAGCCATTGCCGCAGCAGCGCCAGTTTGACCTGCATCGTCCATATTCAGAATCGAGACCGAAGCCGGAATCGTATCGGTTGAGTAAAGGAATACTACCGCAGAAGTGGTGGTCAATGCATTAACAAACAAGTAAGTCGCAATGTCCAAAATCGCAGGTAAACACACAGGTAATGTCACTTTAAAGAACAACTTGTACTGAGGAAGCTTCACCGATGCCGCCGTGGCTTCAATCTCTGATGGCAACTGCTTTAGCGCTGTCAGGGCGGTCATGTGACCCACTGTGTAGTAATGCACTACCGTGTTAATCACCAAGAATGCCATGGTGCCATAAAGCACGTTCAGAGGATTGTTCGCATCGTTGAAGTAAAAGATGTAACCCAAGCCAAGCACCATACCAGGAACCGCCATTGGCACCACGCTAAGCATTTGCATCACTTGACGAATTGGACCAAACGCACGTCCTTTCTCAATGCAGTAAGCACCGACAAAGATAATGGCTGTACCAATAACTGCCGTCCAACCTGCCAGCGTTAGCGAGTTGAAGAATGGGCTCCAACCGTAAGTGCTCATTTCAGCAAAGTTGTAGTTGTTTAGTGTCAGCGCTTTGTTCCAAGGCCAGAACGTAACTAACGAGCCATACACCGCCATGCCAAGTACTGCCAACACTGCAATAGAAATGATGCTGCAGTAAACCAAACAAATGCTGTCGCGCGCTTTGTTAGGTTCTGGCTGATAAGGCACCGAGCGAGTGTCAAATAAGCTCTTTTGCTTTTTCTGTACCCAGCGGTCTGCTCCAAATGCCATTACCGCAGGGAATAAAAGCATAATGCTGGTCACCGCCCCCATGGCAAAGTTTTGTTGCCCCACGACTTGCTTGAAGATGTCAGTCGCCAGAACGTTGTAGCTGCCACCAATCACTTTCGGCACACCAAAGTCCGTGATAACCAGTGTAAAGACGACGATAAGCGTACTGATCAAACCGTATTTCGCCGCAGGTAGCGTCACCATAAAGAAGGTTTTGATGGGCGATGTTTTAAGTGCGCGGGCAGCTTCATACAAACGGGCATCTGAAGTGCGCAGCGAAGTAGTCAAAATCATCAATGCATGAGGGAAGGTCCAGAAAATCAAACCCATCGAGATACCAATCACGCCGTAAATCGAGTTTCCTAACAACATCTCTTTGGCAATGCCTTGATTACCGAAAAGGAAGATCAAACTGATCGCTGGTAACAGCGAAGGCGCAAGAATTGGCGCAGTACCTAGGATTTGGAACAAACCTTTAAACGGCATGCATGAACGAGTCAGCGCGTAGGCATAGCCAAATGCAAGCACACCGACTAACGAGGTCACTATCACGCCCAAAGTGAAGGTGTTGCCCACCGACACCCACAAGCTTGAAGAGGAAAAGTACGTCGCAAAGTTTGCCAATCCGACAAATTCGCCATTGGCATTTTGCACACTCTTGGTCAACATAGCCCAAAGCGGCATTAAGATGAACAACACCATCATGGTCGACAAGCCAGCGAGCAAACCAAACAACACAAGGTTGTCGCGGCTAACACGTCCGAGTAGGGATTTTGCTTTGTCTTGTGTGGTCAGGCTATTCATCGTCATTGTCTTCGCATCCATGTTTACACCTACGCCGCTAGCGCTTTATCAACCGAGGGCACGGCGTAACCATGCAGCCCTTCTTCAGCAAACTGGATGTAACGTACATCGCCCGCCTTGATATTGAGTTTTTGAACCGTTTCCACAGGCACATCCACGACGATGGTTTTCGTTGCGCTGTCGTTTTGCAATACGCAATCAATGCGGAAAAACGCCCCCAAAAACTCGGTAGCCGTAACTCTCACAGGTAAAGAATTGGTGTAGTTTTCAACGAACTTGATACTTTCAGGACGCACCGCAAGGTCGAAGCGGTCACCGCGTTGGATCTTACGATTAGTCAAGCTTGGCGCTGGCATTAGGGTTTCTGCAATGCGTACTTGGGAGTCCGTTGCGGCTGAGGTTTCAATAAAGTTCATGCTGCCGACAAACTCAGCGACAAAGCGCGTTGCTGGTTGTTGGTAGATTTCTTGAGGTGTGCCAACTTGCTCAATCACGCCATGGTTCATTACCACGATACGATCCGCCATCGACAACGCTTCATCCTGATCGTGCGTAACCATGATGGTGGTGATGCCCAGCTTACGTTGCAGCTTGCAAATCTCATCACGTAAGTGAACACGTACTTTTGCATCCAGCGCTGACAGCGGCTCATCCAATAACAATAAACCCGGAGACAACGCCAATGCACGAGCCAAAGCAACACGCTGTTGTTGACCGCCAGAAAGTTGATTAGGAAATTTCTCGCCAGAGGTTGGAAGACCAATGGTTTCTAGCCAGTAATCCACCTTCTCTAACGCTTCTTTGGTCGACATACCTTGGTTTTTCAAACCCACCGCAATGTTCTCTTGCACAGTTAGGTTCGGAAACAGCGCATAAGATTGGAATACGATGCCGAAATCGCGCTTCTCTGGTGGTAGGAATGTGGTCTCTTGACCGTTTTGAAAAATTGCACCAGACGTTGGCAAGTCTAGGCCTGCAATGGCACGTAATAGAGTGGTTTTACCGCAGCCAGAAGGACCAAGAAAACAAACAAACTCGCCCTTTTCAATCGCTAGCGAGATTTTCTTTAATGCAGTGAACTGTCCGAATTGCTTCACTACATTTTCGATATTTAGGTAATGTTGGTTAGTTGACATAACACACGCTCCAGATGGTATATACCAACTTTAGTTTTGGAGTGTTACGTTCCAATGACAAATTTATAGCCAGAAGATGACAAATAGATGAAGGGAGATGAGAGTGGTAATTAGAGATTCCCGACTTTCTTAAGTCCGTCATTCCAGCGAACCTAGGTGAGACTAGGAATCTACTTGCAGCAAACTCTGAAATAACATAGAAAACAAAAAATCCACCTCAACCGAGGTGGATTTCAGTATTCAACTCAAAGCAAATTCAATTAAGATTTTGGCTCTGATTTCGCGTCAAATTTCTCAGACCATGCCGTTAGAATCTCTGCACGCTTGCTGCCCATTTGCGCAAAGTCCATCTTCGCCATGTTCTCTTGAACATTAGGGAAGTTAGACACAGTAGCTTTCACTTCTTTATGTGCAACCACTGGGTACATTTCTACGTAAAGCTCGTTTGCCGCTTTAGAGATTGACCAGTCGACAACACGTTTCGCTGCATCCGACTCTTTTACTAGACCAACGGCTTCTGATTCCCAACCGATGCCTTTTGGTGTGATCACCGCTAGTGGCGCGCCTTGTGTTTTCAACTTCGCGCCGCGGCTTGCCATCGAGATACCGATAGCCACTTCACCCATACCCGCTTGAACACATGGCTTAGAACCCGAGTGCGTGTAGTGTGCAATGTTCTTGTCTAAGTCACGCATGTAGTTCCATGCCTGATCTTCACCCATGTTTTGTAGCCACGCAGAAACTTGCATGTAGCCAGTGCCCGAAGACGCAGGGTTCGGCATTGCAATGTGACCTTTGTAAACCGGCTTTGTTAGGTCTTCCCAAGAAGTTGGTTTCGGTAGGTTAAGTTGTTTCGCTACCGCTTCGTTGAAACAAACTGCGTTAAAGAACGCATCGTTACCAAACCAAGCTTGGTTTGATTGAGGGTCGTTTAGGTTCGCGTGCAGCTCTTCCAAACCTTTTGGTGTGTAAGGCTTAAGAAGACCTTCATCTTTAAGCAGTGCCATTGACGATCCAGCAAGACCCCAAACCACTTCCGCTTGAGGGTTGTTCTTTTCGGCCAGCAATTTCGCCGTCATGATACCGGTGGAATCGCGAACCCACTTAATCTTGATATCTGGGTTATCTTTCTCAAACGCAGACTTGTATTTAGCAAGAATGTCAGTTTCGAAAGCGGTGTAAACCGTGACTTCCTGTGCTGCCATTGCATTCGTAGCTAGCAGAGAGACAAGTGCAGCCAGCGATCCTTTCATCAAACGGTTTTTCATCATTTTCTCCAGTTAATTTGGCCAAGTTTTAATTTGGTCTGTACCAGTTGACGATATACACCCTACTGAGCCTTTGTGACGAAATCATGACCATTAAATGGCAGTTTTACGAAAATTTGCGATGAATAATCGTTCAATTGATCCGCAATTTTCTGGATATTAAAGTTTTATGAAATTGGACATTCGCCTATTTACTGCCCTTTTCTTCCTCGCTAGAGTTAACTCGAAATTTGGTGTAGACCAATTAGCCTATTCTAATGGAAATCGAGATGAAAAACGAATACCTACTACTGACTCCAGGTCCTCTATCTACTTCTGAAACAGTACGTGAAGCCATGCTAAAAGACTGGTGTACTTGGGATGATGAATACAACAAAGACATTGTAGAAGTGATCCGCACTAAGCTTGTAAAACTGGCGACGGAGCAAGACAGCTACACCAGCGTACTAATGCAAGGTAGCGGCACCGCATCAGTAGAAGCAACGATTGGCAGTGCCATTGGCAAAGATGGAAAATTGTTGGTTGTCGACAACGGTGCTTACGGTGCGCGTATCGCTCAGATCGCTGAATACCTAAATATTCCATGCCATGTAGTTTCCCCAGGCGAAACATCACAGCCACACTTGAACGAGGTGGAAACTGCATTGGCATCGGATCCTGCGATCACACACGTGGCAATTGTTCACTGTGAGACAACCACTGGCATGCTGAACCCAATTGAGGCGTTTGCTTCTGCGGCAAAAGCACACGGTAAAGTGGTGATTCTCGATGCCATGTCGAGCTTTGGTGGCATTCCTATCGATATTGCAGAATTAGGCATCGATTTTATGATCAGCTCTGCAAACAAATGTATTCAAGGCGTGCCGGGTTTTGGCTTTGTGATTGCAAAACAAACTGAGCTAGAAAAGTGCCAAGGTCAGGCACGTTCTTTGAGCCTTGACCTTTACGACCAGTGGCACTGCATGGAAGTGAATCACGGCAAATGGCGTTTCACGTCTCCAACGCACACGGTTCGCGCTTTCTATCAAGCATTGTTAGAGCTGGAACAAGAAGGCGGTATTGAGGCTCGTCATCACCGTTACCAAACTAACCAGAAAACACTGGTTGCAGGTATGCGTTCTTTGGGGTTTGAACCGCTACTGAGTGACGATCTTCACTCGCCAATCATCACTTCTTTCTACTCTCCGACGCACAGTGATTACCAGTTCAAAACGTTCTACACACGTTTAAAAGAGCAAGGTTTTGTGATTTATCCGGGTAAGGTATCGAACGCAGATTGCTTCCGTATCGGCAACATTGGCGAAGTTTACCCAGCTGATATCGAGCGCTTAATCGGTGCAATTGAAAAAGCAATGTACTGGCAAGTTGCGTAAAGCAGCCTTCTGATTGAGAGAGCGTTATGACTCAGAATATCAAACCGACCCATTTCCGCAGCGAAGGCGATGTCAACACGACACCAGCGCGCCAAGCTTGGAACGCATCGATGGACGACGAGCGCACGCAAGCATTACTGAAGCGTGATTCGGAGGTCTTTCTTCATCAAGCCATGTCAACGCCTTGCTTAGATACATTGGAAGCGGCAGAAGGCATCTATATCCAAGATGCTACCGGCAAAAAGTACATGGATTTCCATGGTAATAACGTCCACCAGTTGGGCTATGGTCATCCGCATGTGATTAAACGTGTGCAAGAGCAAATTGCCAAACTGCCGTTTTCACCGCGTCGTTTTACCAACGAGACCGCGATTGAATGTGCCGAAAAACTCACCCAAATCTGTGGCGGCGAATTGAATCGCGTGCTGTTTGCTCCGGGTGGCACATCTGCGGTTGGCATGGCACTTAAACTAGCGCGCCACATCACGGGCAACTACAAGGTGGTGTCTCTGTGGGATTCCTTCCACGGCGCATCGTTGGATGCCATCTCAGTAGGTGGCGAAGCGTGTTTCCGCCAAGGCATGGGACCATTAATGGCAGGTGTTGAACGCATTCCACCAGCCGTGTCTTACCGAGGCGCTTTCCCAGTAGAGGACGGCAGCGACGTGCATTACGCCGATTACCTCGAATACGTGATTGAGAAAGAAGGCGGCGTGGGCGCATTTATCGCAGAAGCGGTTCGCAACACGGATGTTCAAGTGCCGAGTAAAGCCTACTGGAAACGCATCCGTGAAATCTGTGACAAACACAATGTCATGCTGATCATCGACGACATCCCTAACGGCATGGGTCGCAGCGGTGAATGGTTTACATACCAAGCCTACGACATCGAGCCAGATATGCTCTGCATCGGTAAAGGCTTGGGTGGTGGCTTAGTGCCTATCGCAGCCATGGTGACCAAAGACAAATACAACACTGCTGAGCAGATCTCCATGGGCCATTACACTCATGAGAAAAGCCCTATCGGTTGTGCAGCGGCACTGGCAACCATGGAAGCTATTGAGCAAGACGGTTTGCTAGATAAAGCCAAAGCCGACAGCCAGTTCATGCGTGAAAAGTTGCTAGAGATGAAAGCCAAGTACCCAGTGATTGGCGATGTTCGTGGCATCGGCATGTTATGGGGCATTGAACTGGTCACTGACCACGAAAGCAAAGCACGCGCGTATGACGAAGCGGAAGCTGTGCTGTACCAATGCCTCAACAACGGAGTGAGCTTCAAGGTATCGCAAGGTAACGTGATTCAGCTCAGCCCACCGCTGATCATTACTCGCGAACAACTAACCGAAGCGTTGGCGATATTCGAAGAAGCCATCGCCAAAGTATGCAAAGACTTTAACTACTTCTAACCTCAACAAAAACCAATTTATCCTGAGCGCAGTTCCAACGTGTAGGCAGCGCTCTGGCAAGCAAGAAAAAGGATTGAACATGAGCAACTCACCAATTCAAGCAGTGATCTTTGACTGGGCTGGCACTATCGTCGATTTCGGCTCTTTTGCGCCAACCAGTATCTTTGTGGAAGCGTTCAAACAAGGTTTTGATTTTGAAATCGACCTTAAAGAAGCACGTGAACCAATGGGGCTTGGTAAGTGGGATCACATCCAAGCTGTGGGTCGTATTCCTGCTGTTGATAAGCGTTGGAATAAGAAGTTTGGTCGCTCAATGACCAGCGAAGACATCGACGCTATCTACGCAGCATTCATGCCTCTGCAAAAAGCAAAAGTGGCTGACCACGCAGACCCCATCCTTAATGCGATTAAAGTTGTGAACGGTCTGAAAGACAAAAGCATCAAGATCGGTTCTTGTTCTGGTTACCCTCGTGAAGTGATGGACGTATTGATTCCAGTGGCGGCGGATTACGGCTACAAACCGGATTACGTAGTAGCAACAGATGACCTGCCTCAAGGTGGTCGCCCAGCACCATTTATGGCACTGAAAAACGTGATTGAGCTGAATGTAACCGACGTTAAAGCGTGTATCAAAGTGGATGACGCAGCACCGGGCATTGATGAAGGTCACAACGCCGGTATGTGGACCGTTGGCTTGCTGCTTTCTGGTAACGAAGCAGGTCTGACGTTTGAAGAATACCAAGCTGCGGACGAAGCAACGCTTAATGCCGCTCGTGAAAAAGCGCGTGCAAAATTGCTCAAGAGCTCGCCGCACTACCTCATCGACACCATTGCTGACTTCCCAGAAGTGGTTGCAGATATCGAACGTCGCCTAGCAGCAGGTGAGCGTCCGTAGTCGAGAATCACTGTTCTCACGTATAAAAAAACCTCTCAGCATTGAGAGGTTTTTTGTATCGCGTTTTAGTATCTAACCAAATCAAATTAGTTGATCGCAGTGCTCGCTCGGCGTTTTAGCTTAAAGCCCATATCCGTTGCATGCTCTACAGGCTCACCTTTAATGGCTTGCAGTAACTTGTCTGCAGCTTTCGTCCCCATGCGTTCGTAGTCGAATTCCGCACAGGTCAAACTTGGATAGGCGTGCTCACCCATGGAAGAACCTTCCAAACAGATAATCGCAATGTCGGTCGGGACTTTCAGCACTCGGCGGTGACACTCAAACAACGCGCCAATCGCAATCTCTTCATGGCTACATACCAAAGCATTCAAACTTGAATCGCGCAGCAATAGCTTTGCCAACCCTTCCGCACCCAATTGTGAAGATGGTGCTTCGTGCGTGGTTAAGAAATGATCCGGCGCAAGATAGTTCTCAATCATCGCGCTTTGCCAGCCGTGTAGCTTACGTTGCAAAGTGGAGTGATCGCCACGCGCACCAATGAAGCCCACGTTCTTGAAGCCTTGTTCAATCACATGCTTGGTACAGGCTTTACCCACCTCAAAATGGTCAACGCCGATATTGAGATAACTGGCTTTCGAACTTAACTCTGCAATTTCCAATACTGGCGTGTTCGAGGCTTCCAAAAGCTGATTGGTTCGCTGGCTGTGTTCATTACCAAACAACACCACTCCCGCTGGGCGGCTCTCAAGAAATGTCGAAAGCAGTTTCTCTTCTTGCTCTACCGAGTAATCACTGTAGCCAAGCAGCAACTGATAACCCGCTTTGTTCAACGCTTGTTGAAAGCTCGGTAAGAAAAGCGCGCACGCTTTTTCAAACAGGGAAGGAATGATAAGAGCGATGGAGTAACTTTCAGCAGACGCCAAAGCCCCTGCCGCTTTATTCGGGATATAGCCGAGCTCATCAACCACTTGTTGAATCTTTTCTCTCAGCTTGTCAGATACTAGCTCGGGCGTTCGTAATGCTCGCGACACCGTCATGGTGCCTACGCCGGCTTTTTTAGCGACGTCCGCCAAGGTGACATTGCCAGTACTTCTTCGTTTGCGAGGTTCGCTCATTGTTCTTATTTAGTGTTCTCTATTTTCTGCCGCGACATCTTACCACAGCGTTTTAGTGGTTTTGATATTAGCGCATTAGAAGTCGATCACAAGCATATGAAACTCGGATGACTGATAAAAATGGTAGCGCTATCACAATTTATGATAGCGCTATCAGATAGCGCTACCATTTGTGATCATTCTCAGGTTTTTCTGACAAATTGATCGATAAAGTACCCATCAACAAAACAACAAACCGGAAAGATCCAATGCTACGTGAACTGATTACCTCTGATGTGATTCGCATCCATTCTGATGCTACTGACTGGAAAGATGCGGTGAGCAAATCCTGTGAAGCACTGATTGAAAATGGCGCGATTGAGCCAAGCTACGTGGACGCTATTTACCGCTCACACGAAGAGCTCGGTCCTTACTACGTGGTAGGTCCTGGTATGGCAATGCCACACGCTCGCCCTGAAGATGGCGTTAACCGTTTGTCTCTTGCCATCACAGTGATTCAAAACGGCGTGAACTTCGATTCTGAAGGTAACGACCCAGTAAAAATGCTGGTTACGCTAGCCGCGACAGACAGTAACTCGCACGTGGATGCGATTTCTAAACTGGCTGAGTTGTTTATGAATGAAGAGCATGTAGAAGCCATCTGCACCGCTCAAAACACACAAGATGTTCTCGCGATCATCGAAAAATACTAACTCCTGATGTGCCCTTAAAAAATGGGCATACACCCCTATAAAAAGAAAAGGTCTGAATTATGAAAATTATGGTTGTTTGCGGTCACGGTCTTGGTACTAGCCTAATGATGGAAATGAGCATCAAAGGCATCGTGAAAGAATTGAATGTAAACGCAGAAGTGGATCATATCGATCTAGGCTCTGCAAAAGGTACGGGTTGTGACATCTTCATCGGTACTAACGACATCGTTGAACAGTTGAACGCACTTGGCGTTGAACCTCGCATCGTTGCGCTTGATAACATGGTCGACAAAGTGGCAATGAAAGAGCGTCTATCTGTGGCACTTCAAGAGCTTGGCGCTCTATAAGGTGACGTTATGGAATTTTTCAGTTTCTTAATGAACGATGTCCTATCAGAGCCGGCGGTTCTGGTAGGTCTCATCGCCCTAATCGGCTTAATTGCCCAGAAAAAACCGGTCACCGAGTGCATTAAAGGCACGGTAAAAACCATTCTTGGTTTCATCGTGCTTGGCGCGGGTGCGGGTCTGGTTGTGACTTCTCTGGGTGACTTTGCGACGATTTTCCAACACGCGTTCGGCATCACAGGCGTGGTTCCAAACAACGAAGCTATCGTCTCTATCGCACAAGAAGCGTTTGGTAAAGAGATGGCGATGATCATGTTCTTCGGTATGTTAGTGAACATCTTGATCGCTCGCTTCACGCCATGGAAATTCATCTTCCTAACGGGTCACCACACGTTATTTATGTCGATGATGGTAGCGGCGATCCTTGCTTCTAGCGGCATGAAAGGTGTTCCACTGATCGCACTTGGCTCTCTGGTTGTGGGCTCTGTGATGGTGTTCTTCCCTGCGATTGCTCACAAGTACATGAAGCAAGTAACAGGTTCTGACGACGTTGCGATTGGTCACTTCTCTACCCTTTCTTACGTACTAGCGGGCTTTATTGGCAGCAAGTTCGGTAACAAAGAACACTCTACTGAAGAGATGAACGTACCTAAGAGCTTGTTGTTCCTACGTGATACGCCTGTAGCAATCTCGTTCACCATGGGCATCATCTTTATGGTGACGTGTATCTTTGCTGGCGGTGACTTTGTACGCGAAGTTAGCGGTGGTAAGCACTGGTTCATGTTCGCGCTGATGCAATCCATCACATTCGCCGGTGGTGTGTACGTTATCCTTCAAGGTGTACGTATGGTTATCGCAGAAATCGTTCCGGCGTTTAAAGGCATCTCAGACAAACTAGTACCAAACGCGAAACCTGCGCTTGATTGTCCGGTTGTATTCCCATACGCACCAAACGCAGTATTGGTTGGCTTCCTATCGAGCTTTGCGGCGGGTCTTTTGGGTATGTTCCTACTTTACGTGATGGGGCTTACTGTGATTATCCCTGGTGTCGTTCCACACTTCTTTGTAGGTGCAGCGGCAGGTGTATTTGGTAACGCTACAGGTGGTCGTCGCGGTGCAATCTTGGGTGCTTTTGCACAAGGTCTACTGATTACCTTCCTACCAGTATTCCTAATGCCAGTACTGGGTGACCTAGGCTTTGCTAACACGACCTTTAGTGACGCAGACTTCGGCGCTGTTGGTATCCTACTGGGTCTGATTGTTCGCTAAGTAGTTAGTCTGAATATAACTAGCTGATAACTGACTTGATTGATGCGCGAATAGGCTCATCGGCATCAATCTTCAAGAATATCTCGTCATAGCAAACGACTGGCTTTAGAAGAAACCAGTCATAAAAAATAATCATAGAAAACAATCGTAGAAAGAAAACAAACGCCCCTAACGTGAGGGGCGTTTTCTTTTTGGCACTATCTTAAGGAGGTTTGGCTTATTGAAGCGTATTTCCGTTAGATAGCAGCTTTCTTGTCGGCTCTTGCTCAGTGTATTCGACCGCATCGTGATCCGCGAGCTTATCGACTTCCGCCTGTTCACCCACCACAATCAACACATGTTGTTTCACCAGAGCATCGACCACTTCAATGTTGTGCTGACGAAGAAGCGCTCTCACTTCGCTCTCTTTTCCTTCATGATACTTAACAAAGTAACGTGCAGGTTGCTGCTCGGCTTGATCTTGGCGTTCATCCACGAGAGGAAATCCTTGATTGTTTGCCAAGCTGCTTGAGCTCAGTCCGATTGCCAATAGTGCGGTAGCGCCTACCGCAGACAAAGAAAGTAAGGTCAACTTCTTCATAGCCACTCCTTATTGAAAGGTCAGAGTCCAACTGTTGATGGTGCCTGTGTCTCTTCTGGCACTGTCCACCGCTTTTAGTTCCCATGTACCTTGCGATTCAAAACCAGAAAAATCCGCTTGGAACGTGTTTTTTATATCGTTAGCGCTGCCGCCAGTATTATTGTGAAGTACAACTTCTCCACCAGTCGGTGACGTTAAAGTCACTCGTAGATCACCGATGTAAGTGTGGCTAATATCAACGTCAATACTTACTGTGCCTGAATCACCAGAGCGATCGACTTCTACTGCACTGATTGCGCCAGAAGATTTATTATCTGGAATCGCAACAGGGCTGGTATTTGAGAAGCTAGAGTCCGAAGAGCTACCACCATCAGGTCCATTACAGCCAGCGTCCAAGAACAGCTTCGCCGCTTCAGCATTAACTAGGCCGTGGCCAGTACGGTTGTCTCGACCAGCAACATCAATATCTGTTGCAGTTTTCACTAGGGCATTACGTACTTGCGCTGCGGTACAGGTTGGGTGGTAACTCCACACCAAGCCAGCTACGCCCGTTACGTGCGGTGTCGCCATTGATGTACCATTGTAGTACTCGTAATCTTCACCAGAGGTTGTTGCAACAGTAATTTCCTGACCAACATACCCCAACAGCTCTTGACCAAATGCACGATCAACCGTTACCGAAACCATACGATAAGCGTTGTTTGTGTCTACCAAGAAAGGGTTTTGTAAACCAGGTAGTTCAGAGTTGCTGTATACGATTGCAGCTCGCGCACCCGCATTGTAACAAGCCTGAACCGCATCTACTTCAGGGTAGTTTCCTGAAGACTGGTTGCCGATACGCTCAGTCAAACAAATTTTGCCCGACATATCACCACAGTTAAAGTTACCGCCAGAGACATCACAGCTATCTAGCGTTGCCGTTACTGAACCCGCGATTGGATCCGGAACATACGAAGAACCGTTATTGATCAAACGATTGTGAGGAACAATCCCACGATCAAACTGACTGACACCATTCAAGGTAATATCAGAAAGTTTACCTTCACCTACCGTAACCGTTGATAAGATCGCCACACCCGGGCCTGAGATCTCAACTTGATTAGTAGATTGTGAGAACGCTGCATGATCATTTTGATTATCAACAGCCGCAACAGACATCACTGAGTCATAAGAAGCTGGATAGCTGTGCGCTGTATTGCCATCATTACCCGCAGCGGCGATCAATAGAACGCCTTGATCGTAAATATTTTGCAGTGCATTTTGCTCAGTTCGGCTTGATTGACTACCACCAAGGCTCATGTTCACAACGTTAGCACCATTATCGGCACAGGTCTGGATAGCTTTAACAAGCCCAGATGAGTAACCCCAACCCGATTCGTTAAATACTTTCACGATGTGCAAATTAACATTCTGGTTTGGCATCACACCCTTTACACCTTCGGTGTTGGCAATCGCAGCAATCGTACCCGCGACGTGAGTACCGTGGGCATTGTTGTTACCCGGATCACTCCATGATCCCGTACCACTATCGTTAGTACCAGCAACGCGGTTACCGCTTAGGTCGTTGTGCGAAATGTCGTACCCTGAATCGATAATACATACAGTGCGATTACCCGCATTGAAGTCAGCTAGCAGTTGAGCATTAACCGCTTCATATCCCCATGGGGTCGTTTCGCTGAGCAAATAGCGAGGTGGATCGACTTCCACGTATTCCACATCACTACGATTGCGAAGCGGCTCTAAGTCATCGCCATCCAATTCAACGCTGTAAATGGCGCGATTGCCTAGTTTTTCCACCTTACGTGCCTTCACCTGTTCTAGAACAGACTCCTGCGCGATTCGTGGCCCCCAGAATGAGTTACCACCCATTGAAGAACGGCTGACTGCATCTTCTTTGAATTTGACGATGTACTTCGTCGGTAACTTAGATTCATCAAATCCCATTGGTGGAGCCGCAAACGCTGACATCGAAGTGGTCAGTGCTATTGCTACGGCAGACAACGAAAATAAGCCTTGTTTTTTACTTGTTGTGTAGTGCATTTGCCCTATTCCTTATTTGAGCTAATTTTTATTCACTATATTCTCATGAAAAGTCATCATCATGATGTTTGCATGAGAGCTTCAGCTATAGTTTACAGAGCAAAAATGCCAAACAATTTGTTTCATGAATATACAAATTTGTACAAAAGATCATTCAATAAACACTTTAAGTTAACATTAAAAATCACCGACAAAACCTTATAAAGCAATTACTTAATTAACAAAAAGTGAATGTTAAATTAATGTTAGTGAGTAATTATTCTAAATATCACCCATTTAATCGATTGCTATGCTGAATGGATTTTTTGACCGTGGTGCCAAAACTGAAATATTGAATATTTAGTTGTTGACTGTCTTGAGCATTTACTCAGAATTAGAAGGTTTAGTGAGAAAAATTCTCATCTAAATACTGTTATAGCCGAGCGTATTCACGCATTCGGAACAATAACCATTACAAGAAGAGTGAATGATGAAAAAAACAATCACACTATTAACTGCATTACTTCCGCTTGCCTCCGCCATTGCAGAGGAGCCAACTTTATCACCAGCAATGGTTTCTGCGGCTGAAGTGGTTAGCGCGCAAGAAAATCAAACTTATACGTACGTTCGATGCTGGTATCGTACGAGCCACTCTAAGGACGATGCGGCTACCGATTGGAAATGGGCAAAAAACCAAGATGGTAGTGACTTCACTATCGATGGCTATTGGTGGAGCTCTGTTTCATTTAAAAACATGTTCTACACCAATACCTCACAAAACGTAATTCGTCAGCGTTGTGAAGAAACACTAGATCTAGCGAACGAGAACGCAGACATTACATTTTTTGCTGCTGACAATCGTTATTCTTATAACCACACGATCTGGAGCAATGATGCTGCAATGCAACCAGATCAGATAAACAAAGTAGTGGCTTTAGGCGATAGCTTGTCTGATACAGGCAACATCTTTAACGCGTCCCAATGGCGCTTTCCTAACCCGAATAGCTGGTTCTTGGGTCACTTCTCAAACGGTTTTGTTTGGACGGAATACGTTGCTAAAGCCAAAAACTTACCGCTATACAACTGGGCAGTTGGTGGCGCAGCAGGTGAAAACCAATACATCGCGCTAACTGGTGTCGGCGAACAAGTTTCTTCTTACTTAACCTACACAAAGCTGGCGAAGAACTACAACCCTGCTAACACATTGTTTACGTTAGAGTTTGGTTTAAATGATTTCATGAACTACAACCGTAGCGTGCCGGAAGTAAAAGCGGATTACGCTGAAGCTCTGATTCGTTTAACAGACGCTGGCGCGAAGAACTTCATGTTGATGACACTGCCAGATGCAACCAAAGCACCACAGTTCAAATACTCAACACAGGAAGAAATTGAAACGATTCGTGCGAAAGTATTGAAGATGAACGAGTTCATCAAAGCACAAGCGATGTACTACAAAGCCCAAGGCTACAACATCGCATTGTTTGATACACACGCACTGTTTGAGAAGTTAACCTCGGCACCAGAAGAACACGGTTTCGTAAATGCAAGCGACCCTTGCTTAGACATCAACCGTTCATCCTCTGTTGACTACATGTACACTCACTCATTACGTTCTGAATGTGCAGCATCTGGCGCAGATAAGTTCGTGTTCTGGGATGTGACTCACCCAACCACAGCAACGCATCGTTATGTGGCTGAAAAAATGTTAGAAAGCAGCAATAACTTAGAAGAGTTTCGCTTTTAATGAGCCGTTGTTGTTCATTGCAAGTTAATCTGCATAAAAATGACCACGATGCTTCGTGGTCATTTTTTATCGATATCGAACCCCGATACGGGTTTATTTGAGCTCGCTTACTTCAAGCCGTTGATTTAGAGACGTTGACTTTGAGCAGCCTCATTCAGCTTTCTGTTTTTGGTACGTTACCGCGGAAACTGTCCACCATAATAGAGATCAACGTCTTTAAGGTTACATCATCACTGCGGTATGAGTAGGCTCGTATACCCGTAAACTGAACCTGGAACAACTGAGCAAGAAGCAATGTATCCTGAGCTTCAATTTCGCCATTCTCGATTGCTCGCTCAAACAGCTTTGCAAGAAAAGATTCAAATTGGTTTGCTAAGCTGTTTGTTTGATTGCGCAGAGCATTAAAATCCTCAGCAAATTCACTTGCTGATTTGACTAACATGCACACTTCACTGGGATTGGAGTCTCGCTGATTGATAACCACATCAATCGCGAAAGCTTCTATTGCATCTAGAACCGTTGTGTTCTGAGTTAAATGCAACTCAAACAGGGCTTGTAAGTTCGCAACGTACATTTTTAGCGCTTCACAATATAGCCCCTCTTTTGACCCAAACGTCGCATAAATACTTCCAGGACGCAGATTAACGCTATCTTGTAAATCACGTGTAGATGTTGCATGAAAACCTTTCTTCCAGAATAGATCCGAGGCGGCTTTCACCACTTCATCACGTTGGAATTTCTTTGTATTCGCCATGAGCAATTATCAATTTTGAACATATGCTCAATTTTATATTGAGCGACCGCTCAAAATCAACTATCCTGTTCTTGCCTAATCCGCTCATATCCAATTACAGGAGATTTAAACATGGCAGAATTTAAACTGTATACCGCAGAAAACGCACCCGAAGGATCAAAGCACCTGATTGAAAATTCAGTCAAAGCGTTTGGCATGCTACCAAATCTTCATGCTGTTATGGCTGAAGCGCCAACCTTGCTTGAGGGTTATCAAGTTGTGCATGAGCTCTTTCAACAAACATCATTTAACGCAGAAGAATTGACCGTCGTATGGCAAACCATCAACGTTGAACATGGTTGTCACTACTGCGTTCCTGCTCATAGTGCGATCGCGGCGTCAATGAAAGTGGATCAGGAGATTGTTGATGCTCTCGTCAACCAAACACCATTGGCAGACGAAAAACTTGAAACACTACGAGAAACAACGCTTCAAATGGTGCGTCAACGTGGTGTAGTGGAAGAGTCTCAGATAGAGAAATTCTTTGCGGCAGGTTACGGACAGCAGCAACTGCTTGAAATTGTTCTTGGTCTAGCGCAAAAAGTGATGAGTAACTACACCAATCACCTAGCTGACACCCCGGTTGATGCACCTTTCAAGAAGTTCGCCAAGTAACTTAAGCTTTTATTACTGGTCCCATTCATGGGACCAGTAATACCTTCAAAAAGGCTTTGTTGCATGGCGCTTCGCTAGTGTGAGCTGACACCTAATTACAACGGCGCAACGTCGGTTCCTCCTAAAGACTGGTAAAGCGTAACCTGAGTGAGAAACTGGTTGTAGCGGTTCTCCAACAAAGAAGCTTGTGCGTTTCTGGTGTCTTCTTGGGCATTCAAATAGTCCATGATCGATGTCGAGCCATACTGATACCGCGCAGCATATATGGACTCAGCGGCACTTGCGGCATCATATTGTTCTTGTAAACGCGCCGCTTGATACTTCAATTTTTCTCGTGCCGACAAGGCATTTTCGACATCTTGGAATGCGGCGTACAACACTTGGCGATAGCTCACAATGGCCGATTGATAGTCTAAATCGGCAATGGCTTGGCTGTTTTTCATCTCATTCCACTGCAAAAACGGTAGCGTCATATCCGCACCTAAACTGCCGATCGGGTTGGAAAGCAGGTCTTTGAGCGCTTGTGACGATCCCCCCAAAGCCCCAGTGAGCGTCAGCTTAGGCAAGTAGTCCAAATCTGCTGCGTCTTTATTAGCTAGCGCGGCTTTGACGTCATAAATCGCTGCTTTAATGTCGGGTCTGCGGATCAATAAATCAGACGGAGCACCAACACTCAACGATGGCATATCGCCTTCAGGCAGCATTTGGATGTTTGCACTGATGCTCTTCGGCGGTTGATTGAACAAAATCGCAAAGGCGTTGTTTACCTCAAGTAAACTCTGTTCAAACTCACTTTGCTGCGCTTGTAAGCTTGCCAACGTACGTTTGGCTTCAAGCACATCTAACTGATCCACAGCGCCAAGTTGGTACTGTTTTTTAATCAATTGTAGCGTTTGAGCTGCGTCTACCACATTACGCTGGCTGAGGTGTAAGCGCTGTTGCAGATAGCCGATTTGCCAATATAGCGATGCCGTCGTTGCTACCAAACTTTGTGCGGTCGCCTCGCGATCTTGTTGACTTGCCATCGCCGTCCACTTAGCTTGGTCAACGTCTGCCGAGATTTTTCCCCACAAATCCAACTCGTAATTGACGGACAAGTTGGTGCTGTAGCTATCTGCCGATTCCCCGCTATCAAGAGATTTTTGAACTTGTCCTGATGTGGAAGAACTCAACGTAGGGAAAAGGTCATCTTGCGCTAAACCCAGCTGTAAACGCGCTTTCTTTAGCGTTAGCGTTGCCAGCGTCAAATCGTTGTTTTGAGCCAACACCTGAGTAATGTATTGATTAAGCGTTGGGTCGTTAAACGCCAACCACCAAGGATCCATACTGACATCACCCGCAACATGCATCTGTTGCCAATTTGCAGGCACTTGCACCTCAGGAGCTTGATAGTCGCTACGCATAAGCGAACCACAACCTGACAACCACACTGCGCTTAAGGCAGCCGCGACCAATCGAGTTTTGAATTTCATTGTGTTACTCATTTTTAGTCTCTCGCTAGCGCTTCTATCGGATCGAGTTTGGCGGCATTGCGAGCGGGTAAAAAGCCGAAGGCGATGCCAATCAACGTTGAGCAAATAAACGCCCAGATGATCGAGTTCATCGAGTAAATCATTTGGAAGCTGCTACCAGACGTACTGAATGCAAAACCAATCAAAAACGCCAAGCCAATACCAGCAATGCCACCACACAAACACACTAGTACCGCTTCAATCAAAAACTGACGCAAAATATCCGCTTGCCGCGCACCCACAGCCATTCGCACACCGATCTCTTTCGTGCGCTCTGTCACCGACACCAACATGATGTTCATTACGCCAATTCCCCCGACAATTAGGGAGATCACCGCAATCGCTGAGATCAGTAACGTCATGGTTGCGGTGGTTTTCTCGATGCTCTGACGAATGGTGTCAGTGTTAATCGTGAAGAAATCTTCTGTACCGTGGCGCATTTTTAACAAGTTGATGATGCTCTGTTCTACCGCTGCGCTTGGGGCGTTCTCATCAATCCGTACAGTAATGCCGTTGAGGTAACGTTGTCCCATCATGCGCCCAGACATGGTGGTGTATGGCACCCAAATTTTCAGCGCGTCGCTGTTGCCAAACGCGTCTTCTTTTTTCTGCGTGACACCCACAATACGCACTGGCAATGAACCAAGAAAAATCACTTCACCAATCGGATTTCTATCCGCAAACATTTCCTTTCTGGTGTTGTCATCAATCACTGCTTCTTGGGCGAGTGAGTTCACGCTCTCTTCATCCCAAAACTGACCTTTGGCGATCTCATAACCGCGCACACGGAAATAATCTTCCCCAACCCCTTCCACAGACGCAGTTGCATCCTGATTGGCGTAACGCACGGTTAAGCTGTTGGATAAAGACGGCGTGACACTGTCGACAAAAGGTAGACTCTCCAACGATTTGGCATCGCCGGCGGTTAGCGTTTTCACTCGTCCGGAGCGGCGGTCACCAAACCCTTTGCCCGGCCTGACATCAATGGTGTTTGTTCCCATGGATGAAATATTCGACAAAATTTGCTGTTGTGAACCATTACCTAGTGCCACCACGGAAACCACCGAGGCTATACCAATAATGATGCCGAGCATGGTCAAAAACGTGCGCATTCTGTGGCTAGACATCGCCAGCAGCGCCATTTTGAGCGCGTCAATAAAACTGTCCCACTTCCACCACTTACTGGCGGCTTGCGCTGGGCGATGAAAAGACGCGCTCGGTGTCTTTGCTGCTTGCTCATTGATTACAACTTGTGCATTTGGCGTATCTGCAATGATTTCACCATCTTTGATTTCAATGATGCGATCCGCAAAGTTCGCCACGTTCATATCATGAGTCACTAAGATGATCGTATGCCCAAGTTGATGCAATTCTTTAAGCAGTGCCATCATCTCTTGCCCACTGTGACTGTCTAATGCGCCAGTGGGCTCATCGGCGAGAATCACCTCACCACCGTTCATCAGTGCACGAGCAACACTCACGCGCTGTTGCTGGCCACCACTCAGTTGGCTGGGCTTGTGAGTCAAACGATCTTCCAGCCCCAAGCGAGCCAATAGTGACTGCGCTCGCTCCGTTCTTTGACGATGAGGAACTCCCGCGTAAACCGCTGGTACTTCCACATTTGCCACCGCGGTTAAATCCCCCAGCAGATGGTAACGCTGAAATATAAAGCCAAAATACTCGCGGCGCAGTTCCGCCAGTTGGTCGGATTCCAACGTCGAGACATCTTGCCCATTAATGAAGTATCGACCGCTGGACGGTTTATCCAAGCAGCCGAGCACATTCATCAGCGTCGATTTACCTGAGCCCGAAGCCCCCACGATCGCGACCATTTCACCGCGTTTTATCTCTAAATTAATGTGGTTCAACACGGTAAGCGACTCGTCGCCAGAGACAAATCGTCGAGTTAAATCCTCAACTTTTAAAAGCACGTCACTCATCTTAGAACCTCATTGGAGGTCGACGACGATCACCTCGGCTTGATGATTCTCCATCCTTAGCATTGCCAAGAACAACTTGGTCGCCCTCCTTCAAACCTGAGAGAATTTCTGCGTTCACTTTGTTGTTAATACCCACTGTCACGGGCTTTTGCACCACTTGGCCCTGTTCAAGCACTGGCACGGTATAGTTGCCTTTGCCGCCAGATTTTTGCAGCACTTGTGAAGGGACAATCAAGGTATTTTCCGATTGCTCAAGGACAATCGAAACTTGCGCAGTCATGCCGATGCGCAAAATACCTTGCGGGTTCTTCACATCAAATACAGCGTTGTAGTAAATGGCGTCGCTATCTGAAATGCTCAGATCGCTATCATCGCCATCCATGATGGTTGGCCCCGGCTCAATCGCGCGCAATGTACCTTTAAACTGCTGATTCGGTTTGCCTAAAATGGTGAACAGCGCCGTTTGGCCTGGGTGAACAAAAATCACATCGGCTTCCGAAATTTCAGCTTTCACCGTCATAGTATCTAACTTGGCTAACTCGATAATAGTTGGCGTGGTTTGATTGGCGTTTACGGTTTGTCCTTCTTCCACCGCGGTGTAGACCACCGTGCCATCCATCGGTGCGTTGATGGTGGTGTAACCGAGATCTAACTGCGCATTGTCGACGTTGATTTTGGCTTTCTCGATTTCAGCATCCAGTTGCGCTAACTCGGCTTTGTAGATGGCGAGCGTCGCTTCGGCATTCTCGTAATCAGCTCGTGAGCTCGCTTTCGCTGCCAACATGCCTTTTTGGCGCACGTATTCATAGTTTGCTTGTTTAATCTGCGCTTGCTTAGCCTGGTACTGAGCGTTGAGACTATTAAGAGACGCTTGGGCTTCTTTGAGGCTGTTTTGCTGAGTCAGGCTGTCAATCTGTGCAATCAAGTCCCCCTGTTTTATCTCATCCCCTAAGTTCACAGCGAGGCGTTGAATTTGCCCAGATACTTGCGCACCTACATTCACCAATTTGGACGCTTGCAACATGCCGTTAGCTAATACCGCCTTTTCGATATTGCCTTTACGAACGACTTCTGTCGCGTAAGGAGAAATGGGTTCTGGACGTTGCAGATAATGATAACCACCAGCACCAATAGCAAGTAAGCCACACAAAACGAGCCATTTTTTATTGAGTTTCATAGCAGGAGTGAAGTAAATAATCGTTTTGATTTTATACTGCTATTTGTCTTAGCCGTACAGGGTACGAGACGTAAAGATAGGTAAATTAACGTCAAGAAACTGAATGAATAACTTCACTAACGTGAAAAATCAGAGATATTATAGTCACTTCAAAACTTTATTATTCAATACGTATAGCAAAGACCATTTTTAATATAGAAATTCAAGTTATAAGTATTATAAACAAAACTTTTAAATACCAACAAACCAGTAAAAATCTTAACTTATTAAATATACAATCCATTAAAATTTCATTATGGCCATTTTTAATTATTGAATTTCAAGAGGAGTTAAGTGGCAAGTTAAATAAAAAATACCCACATAACACAGGTAAGACCGAGAGGAGTGTGTCATGTGGGTTTAAAACGATAGTTCTCTTGCTGATTCGAACTACCAACGTTGGGATGCAATGGAAATACAAATGACTCAGAGTTTCCATCACGGACACTTTATCGCTGGATTTCCCTCTATTTGTTAGGGAACAGTCAGCACAATAAAAATAGAGAAGTAATACCGCAAAAATAAAAATAGAGGTTCAGGATTTAATTTACACGTAAAATAACCACTATATTCACGCCATGAAGCATTAATAAATTCAACAATAAATATTTATTAAGTTAAATTTACTTATTGTCAGCACACTGTTAATTTTACTCCTAAATGCACTGGTCAGATTTGTTTATTTTACTGATTTTAGTTGCAATACAAATTCTAATTAATTCATGAGAAAAACATGCAGCGACAATTAACTCTTTCACCGATTTATTTATTAATCGGGTTAGCCTACTCGACGGCGTATGCCGGTGGTTTTCAAATTAACGAACATTCGGCGACGGGTCTTGGTCGTGCTTTTGCTGGTGATGCCGTCATTGGTGATAATGCGTCTGTAGTCAGCCGTAACGCCGCAGCGATGACGCTGTTTAAACAAAATGCCTTATCGTTCGGTGTCACTTACGTCAAACCTGACGTTACCGTTAAAAATGCGCAATATCATCGAGCTAACATTAATGCGGATGTCAATGTTGGTATGGGTGGTTTTCCTCCGTCCCCTCAAGCTGACATTACCCCGTCCTTCTCTCAAACCGTGACCGACATTGATGACGTCGATGGCGTTGGTCAACCAGCCGTTGTACCCAATTTTTACTTTATTCACCCTATCAACGACGACTGGTATCTAGGCTTATCGGCATATTCCAACTTCGGAACCGACATGGAGTTTAAACCAAACTATGGCGCACCTGTTTTTGGCGGTGTCACCAGCGTAGCGAGTGTCAACCTTGGCGCAAGCTTGGCATACAAGGTGAACGATCGTTTTAGTATCGGTGGTGGTATTGATGTGATTTACGGCTCTGGTGAGCTGTACCGCGATATGGACGTGGGTGTTTGCGTTGGTGGGAACATACTTGGAAACGAACTAGAACAACGCTGTGGATCCGTAAAAGGCAACGCACTTGATGTGGAAGCTGGCGGCATTGGGCTTGGCGCGAACATTGGCATGATGTACGAGTTTAACGAACGTCATCGCTTAGGTTTAAGCTACAAGCACAGCCCTAACATTGATGCCAAGGGTGACATCCACTTTGCTGGCGAATCGTACGACTCGCTTGCTATGCCGCTACCGGATATTGCGGAGTTTTCCGGTTATCACCGCGTCTTACCTAAATTTGCCCTGCACTATTCTGTGCAGTGGATTGGTTGGTCAGCATTTGACAGCTTGAAAGCTGATGATCAGTTGCTAAAAGATTTTCAGTGGCAAGACTCCGCGCACTACTCCATCGGTGCGACTTGGTACGCCAATGAACGTTGGACACTACGCACGGGTTACATGTTCGACAAAACACCTGTCGATGAGCTGACTTCGCTTTCTATCCCAGATTCGAACCGTCACTGGTTATCTGCGGGGGCCTCTTACCAATGGTCATCAGATACCACGGTTGACATCGGCATGACGTACTTGATTGGTGAAGATGTCAACGTAGAAGAGTACGCGTATGAAGGTGTTCCTGCACCGATGGTGACGGGCGTTACCCATTCAAATGCGTTCCTAATTGGTGCCCAACTCAGCCACCGTTTCTAATTCGTCAGGCAGTGATCAAACCTCTAGGTCATTGCCTTGTAACAACGCTTATCAAAGCGACCGAACAGAGACATTATTATGAACAAAACACTACTTGCTTTTTCACTCTCACTTCTCACTCTAAGCGCGGCTCAGGCTTCGGAATGGGGCTATGGCAATGACAAACACGGGCCAGAACACTGGGGAGAAATCGCCAAAGACTGCGCAACCACGAAAAACCAAAGCCCAATCAACATCGACAACCCAGCCGATGCAAAACTGGAAGCACTGAACCTTTCGTACACTGGTCAGGTCATTGGTTTAACCAACAATGGTCATACGCTGCAAGCGCAAGTGAACGGACGTAACAGCTTCACCATCGATGGCGAGACGTTCGAGCTGCAACAGTTCCATTTCCACACACCTTCAGAAAACCAAATCAAAGGCCGCCAATATCCACTTGAAGCGCACTTTGTACACGCCAACGCAGACGGCGAGTTGGCGGTAATTTCGGTGATGTTTGATGCTGGCGATCAAAACGCAGCGCTGTCTAAACTGATCAACGCAATCCCACAAGAGAATCAAACCACGTTCTTTAAAGATACTTTTGAGATTAATGACTTACTGCCAAAAACTGCAAACTACTATCGATTTAACGGCTCTTTAACCACACCGCCATGTTCAGAAGGTGTGCGCTGGTTTGTGCTTAAAGACACTCAAACCTTATCCAAAGATCAAGCCGCGAAACTGATGGAAGTCATGGGACAAAACAATCGTCCGCTGCAACCGCTAAATGCGCGCGTTGTACTTTCTAACTAAACGCCACATCCGATAAGGGGCATCGTATTTGCCCCTTATTTTGATTCGATCTAACCTCACTTCGTTACAGGAACCCCCAATGAAAACTCCATCTGTTCTGTCACTCTTACTCGCACTCGCCCCGACATTCGCCTTCTCTCATAACCTTTCTGTCGGTCAAACCACCCCTTCCGTCAGCATTGATACCTATGGCGAAATGACGCTGCAAGGAGACGATGTGGCTTATCAACCTTGGGCAACTCAGCAGATGTTAGGCAAAGTCCGTGTGATACAAGCCATTGCAGGTCGTAGTAAAGCCAAAGAGATGAACGCGCCGCTGATGTCAGCAATCACTGCCGCTCACTTTCCTGAAGATCAGTATCAGACCACAACCGTGATCAACCAAGAAGACGCCATATGGGGAACCGGTACATTTGTTAAATCGTCGGCAGAGGACAGCAAAAAGACATTCTCTTGGTCTTCCATGGTGTTAGACAAAAATGGCGTATTAGCAACAACTTGGGATCTACAGCAAGAAAGTTCTGCGATTATCGTACAAAATAAACAAGGCGAAATTTTATTCGTGAAAGAAGGGGCTTTAACTCAAGACGAAGTCACACACGTCATCGAACTGATTAAACAGAATATCTAAACCTAAGGTAAGGAAAAGCTATGAAACTGTTCAACACCATCGCACTCTGTCTTTTAGCGGCTGTAGCCTCTTTCCAATCGGTTGCAGGAGACAACGATTGGGATAAGATTGCAGATAAGACCGTCAGTTTTAAATCGGAAACCGACACAGTCAATCCACTGTCACCATTTGCTAACGCTCGTTTCAGCCACATAAAAATCAAATGTACGCAAGGTACGGTCGATCTGAAAAGCGTTAAAGTAATCATGAAAGATGGTCAGGAAAAGACGTTCGACAGTTTAGGGGTTCTGACTAAAGGCATGTCATCAAGAAGCTTAAGCCTACCAACAAAAGATAACGCGAAGTTAGACAAAATCGAGTTGAACTATGAATCGGTTGGCAGCACTGCGCTGCAAGTCGCGGGGGTGACCAAAAAAGCGCAAGTGGAAATCTTAGGTAAGAAAATCGACGAGTAAGCGATGGCTCAACGAGCTCACCCAAACTAAAAACAGCGGCACTAGGCCGCTGTTTTCATTAAAAAATCGTAATGAATAACTAAATGAATTTCTTCAGCTTCGCCAAACCATAAGCAGCGATGGTGACACAATCTTTGATCGTACCGTCGATCATCATCTGTTCGAACTCCTCAACCGAAAAAGCACGAGCGATCAAATCCTCTTCTTCACTGTCGAGTTGATTGCCCACGTCCGTTAAATCAGTGGCGAAATAGACGTGACATGTCTGATTCAAAAAGCCGTATGCGATAAACTGCGCGCCGACATACGCCATGGCGCTCGCCTGCATGCCCGTTTCTTCACGCAGCTCGCCTTTGGCAAGCTCAAGATGATCCGCATTTGGGTTTGATTCCCACGCCCCTTGTGGGATCTCCCAACAACGTTGACCTACGGTGTAACGGTACTGCTGAACCAAGTGAATCATCCCGTTATCGATAGCCAGAATCGCAGCACAATCAGGTTTGTCGACCACACCATAGATGCCCTCTGCGCCGCTCGGACGTAAAATTTTGTCCTCACGCACCGTCATCCACTTATTCTGGTAAACGACTTTGCTGTCTAGCTGTTTGATGTCTGACATGGTTATTCCTTGATTTTTCTGAGGGTTACTGTGGAATAATACCCGATTCGGTTACGCCACCAAAATGTTCTTTAGTTCACTCAAAGACTCAACGGTGTAATTTGGTGCGATACGCTCATCAACGCTTGCGCCTGTGGTATTTAACCAGCAAGTTTCAATACCAAAATTATTACCACCCAGAATATCGGAATGCAGGTTGTCACCCACCATCAGTACGCGCGTTTTGCAGGGATTGCCCATTTGCTGCATCGCGTATTCAAAAATACCTAAGTCCGGTTTTGCTACGCCCACTTGTTCAGAGATCACCACTTTATCGAAGTACTCAGTCATCCCTGTGCGCTCAAGGCGGATCGCTTGCAACTCTGTAAAACCGTTGGTGATAATGCCCATTTTAGCTTTGCCTTGCAGCGCTTCCATCAGCTCTTTTGCACCTGGCAACAAGCTGCAAATATCGGCCATTGCTTCTAAAAATGCGCTGTTGAGATCTGCTGTTGTGGTATTCAACTTCTCAGCCCACTCGGTAAAACGCTTATGTTTTAGCTCATCTGCCGTTACTTTGCCGTCTTGGTAATCCACCCAAAGCGGTTTGTTTACGGTTTGGTAATGAGCAAAATCTTGTTCAGTAAAATCTACGCCTTTGCGAGAAAACATAAGCTGCAAACCTTTGAAAGCATCAAAGTGGAATAAGGTTTCGTCAGCGTCAAACAGGATCCAATCGTACTTCATTTTCTTCTTCCCAAAATCAAGGTCGTAATACTGGTGCATAGTCTAGATTGTTTTCTTCTTGAAGATAATCTCTATAATTGGAAATTAATTGTATCCTTGTGCTCAACAATAAATGCTTCACGATAATAGGAGATTGATGTGAACGCGATTGCCTCCCTGCCCGTTTTTGTTGCTGTTGTCGAATGCGGCAGCTTTTCCCTTGCGGCCAAACAGCTGAATCTGACGAAATCGGCGATCAGCAAACGCATCAACCAACTAGAAGACGATTTGGGCATTCGTCTCCTTAATCGAACTACGCGTAAGCTGAGCCTGACCGAAGCAGGAGAACGCTATTTTGAGTACGCTTCTCAAGCGCTCAATCTGGCCCAGCAAGGCGTGGACGCGGTATCGGAGCTGCAAGGATCTCCACAAGGTCGGCTCAAAATTACCGTGCCGATGTCTTTCGGTGTGCTGCATATCGCGCCTTTGATCAGCGAGTTTCTCGCTCGTTACCCGAAAATTGAAGTGGATTTAAACCTCGAAGACAAAATGGTCGATTTGGTTAAAGAAGGTTTTGATTTGGGGATCCGTATTGGTGAACTCACCTCTTCCAATCTAATCGCAAAACGTCTCGCCCCTTGTAAAAGTGTGCTTTGTGCCTCACCAGATTACTTAGCGGAGTTTGGAACACCACAAAAACCAAGTGATTTAGTCGGTCACAACTGCCTGCGCTACTCCTATTTCCGTGGCGGCGTCGAATGGATGTTCATCAACAATGGCAGCGAATACAAGGTGCTTCCAAAAGGAAACTTTATCGTCAATAACAGCGAAGCCATTCGCCAGTTGCTGTTAAGAGGTTCGGGCATTGCGCAACTGCCGACGTTTATTGCAGGAAGAGACTTTGCCGCAGGAAATCTAAAACCGGTGATGGAAGAGTATTCTCTACCAGAACACGCCATTTATGCGGTGTTCCCTGAGCGCAAGCACATGCCGTTGAAAGTAAGAGCCTTTATCGATTTTATCAGCGAAAAACTCGGCACAGATTTACCTTACTGGGATCGTTACAACAGCCCAGAAAAATAACCATATTGATGATAAGTGAGTGAGATTTCACTACTGACATGTTCTGACATTCCATCCGCGTAACCTTATTTGGAACTCAACAGGCAATCCGCCAAAACCAATAAGGAATCACAATATGGAAACCGTTATCGAAACTGTGCAATTTCGTCTAACCGCAGGCACAACAGAGCAAGACGTGATCGCCGCTGCCAGACAGTCACAAACGTTTGTGAAGAATCTGCCAGGCTTTTTGTATCGCTCACTCAGTCACGAAGCGACGGACGATGTGTGGACAGACATCATTTACTGGCGTTCAATGGACGATGCAAAACAGGCGGGAAAACAGCTTAAGCAAGCCGCTGAATTTCAGCCTCTGTTATCAATGATTGACTGCGAAAGCTTCGAGCTTAAACATCACAACTTAAAAATGTGCAGTGAGCTAGAGAAGTAATCAGCCGCACTACCACTAACAACCAGTAGGTCTAGATAAGGAACATCATGAGCAAATCAGAACGACTGTTTGAGCTACTGACGCTTTTGCGCGCAAAGCGTTACGCCGTGACAGCGAAAGAGCTCGCAGAAAGAATGGAAGTTAGCGAACGTACGATTTATCGCGATATTCAGTCGTTGCTTAGTTCTGGTGTTCCTATTCAAGGTGAAGCAGGTGTCGGCTACTTGTTGCAAGCTGGCTCTCATCTCCCGCCTTTGATGTTCTCAGAAAAAGAGATGATGGCGCTTGAACTGGGTATGCGGATGGTTCGAGCTTGGTCGGATGCCGAACTCGCCGAAGCGTCTCACTCTGCGTCCACCAAAATACTTTCGGTATTGCCCGATAAGCTCAAACAACAAGTGGAAGATTGTCCGCTGATTGTGCCCGATTATCACACCCAATCCGAGACTGCCAAACGAGGGCAGCTTCTGCGCCACGCGATTGATCATCAGTTTAAAGTCAGTTTGGATTACCAAGATGAAAGCGGACAGGTGACCGAGAGAAAAATCCAACCGTTAGGCCAGTTCTTTTGGGGCAAAGTCTGGACGCTGGTCGCCTGGTGCGAATTGCGCGATGACTACCGCCAGTTCCGCCTCGACCGTATCCAAGCACTGCGTATGCACGATGAAGAGTTTCAGAGTGCGGAAACCAAATCTCTCAAACATTATATTGCGCAGTATGAATCGAAAGATTGAGTGTTCTTCATCCTTCCATCACAAGGATTCTAAATTGCTCTGCTCAATGCGCGATATTTGGAAAGGCACATTTGGTTAAACTAATGTTTCATTTTTAACAGATGCGCAACCAACCTAAGATCGTTAACTTAAGTAGCACGTCAACCACACCGGAGCGTGAAGCTATGAAAGTACTGATTCAATACACCCAAGCAGGGAAATATCGAGATCAAGCGTGGGAGTCTTTAACTCTTCGATCTAAAGGTGATATGCAGGCCGTTACCCCTTCTTATGCTGCCCAACTTATCGAACAAAGCAAAGCGACACTTGTGATGACAGAAGACGGACAGATCATCTTTCACTCCTAAATTCTATCAGTCCTATGACGAAAAAGGCCTGCATTGCTGCAGGCCTTTGTATGAGTGAATTAAGAGTTATTTACTGGAAACTCACTGCAGTTGGTAGGCGATCAAGCATCTTGTAGTAATCACCAGCCACAGCGCCGATATCACCACGCAAATACGCTTGAATCATATTGAGATCTTTCAGCCAAAGTTCTTTGTCAGCATCTGAAGACGCCATGTACCCTGCGTACACATTGTCGACCGCGAACATCATGTCTTCGGCGTGATCGTTGTAAATCAAAAGCATCGCATCTGTGTAAGCTTCGAACGCTTTCAGCTCATCGTGCGCTTTACCACCTTTATAGCTCAATGTGCCCGAAGTTGCATCGATGACCAAATCACCCGAAGTCACATTCGCTGTCGTAAAGTTGATGAAAGACTGGCTGAACGACAGCACACCTGCCGCAATATCCGCATCAATGGTTCGCTTCATTGCGTTGACCATTGGCGCATCCAGCAGCAATACAGGATCGTGGAACGCTGGGACAATCGCTGTTCGGAATGGCCCCCAAGCGCTATCGATGCTCTCTGCGACCTTGTTTAGTGTTGCAGGCTCATAGCTATCTAGGTACGTTTTTAGATCGTAACCTTTGGACGTCACCAGTTGATTTGCGTAGTCGTAAGCCAGCTTGTTTGCTTTTGTTGCCACAAACTTCTCGCCGTCGATAACAAACTCAACCTTGTCACCCGCAATAATACCGTAGCGGTCTTGCTGCTTCGTAAACGTATCAAACTGAGATTGACCACGAGTCTTCACTGTGTAGTCGTAAGACTTCATTTGGCGCACTCCCATTCTCAAGATGACATCGCCAACACGTCCGCGGCCTTCTGCACCAATATCAAGGAATCTTGCAATACCACGAGGCATTGGTGGTAGGGACTCCATTTGCTCAGTGATGTGTAGGTTCACGGTAACACCTTTTAGATTGGTGTATTCCTTACCGTCTTTACCCACCAATTTAACTGGCGTATTTAACGCGTCATTTGCCACGATGTTGCCCATGATGTCTTCGTATTCAGCTTGCACCCCAGGGATATCAAGCAGCGATGCAAAGCTCACCTCATCGGTAAAACGGTTCGAGAATCGACGTGCTAAGAAGTGGCTCGCCAACGCTTTGTCTGGCCAGTTGCCCAACACAGACACCGCATTTGACCAAGGATAATCAGGGTCAAAGCTACCAATTGAGTTTAGGAAGCGTCCATTCGCAGTTTCCGCAACAGCTATATAACCCTCATCTGAATCTTCGATAAAGCGTGCTGCCAAATCATCAAAACAGCTGGCTGTTGAAAGATCGTAATCAGCCGGAATTTGGTGTGAGTTGTTGTCTAACAGTTGACCAAAAGAAATCACTTTTTGGTTGCCTGCCGCATTTTCTATCACACATTGATGCTCTGGTGTGCGCAAGATATCAAGGAAGAACGCCGCGGATTTTTTCGCCCCATTCGCGTAATCACAGAACCATGAGTTATCGGCTTTGCCTTCGCTACAGTATTGAGGGTTTGAAGCAATGCGCAATAAGAAATCACCCGGCTTATCCGTTGACGAAGTGTAACCAAGATTGGTGTACAGGTTATCGATGCGCTCAAGATCTTCCATCTTGTCACGGATAGCGCTCATTTCCATATAACGGCGCACTAAGTAACCAGGATAATCGGACGAGAATAATCCCGTCGTCCCATATAACTCCAAGTTGCGTCGATCATAGCTATCGAGATAGTTCTGCCACTCGTAAGAAACAATTTCTTCTAGGTTTGTACCTTCGTCAAAACGGTTACAGTCGCTGTTTAGAGAAACGTTCCCATCGGTACAGAAATCGTAAGACTTACGCTCAATTTCATTCACTTTATCTAGGTAGTAAAGTGCGCCATAACGAGTTTTCGCATTCAGTTCAGGATCATCAGACAACGCGGCGGTATCGAATCGGCTGAAGTCACAGTTGTAGAGTGATTTGCCTTTCTCGCTCCCCGTTAGTGCCTTCACTTCAGAACACACCATCAGCGATGTGTTGTCTGGATTGTTGCCAAACTTGTATGCAAAGCTTTGTTGGTAGGCTTGCTGATCAGCGAGGTAACGAGCGTATGCCGCTTTGTCTTCATCGCTCGCACTGTCTGCCGGTTTCGCAACAGGCGCAGGAGCTGAACCTGAAGAATCTTGAATCGTCTCGACTTTACGACCGTAGCCAAACTTAAACGCCGCAATGTCGTACAGACCCCAAGTTGGCGTTTCATCCAACATGCTTGGTGCGTAGTCCATTGTCGAACTGTAAGCAGGAATGTTGTTCAAACCAAGTTGATGCGCTTGCTCTAGCGTGTAGTAGTTCGCTTTGTCATTTGAGCCTTTAAAGTTATGGCGCAGACCCATGTTATGACCAAGCTCGTGAACAAGCGTATTGCTGTAAGTCGCAACCGTAATCGCATCTGCGGCTTTCACTTGCAACTCTTTTGGTAGGTATTTCCAACGCTTAAGCTGACGCGATACTTCGTTACCTGCGTCATCGAGTTTGATCTCAAAGTAACGCTCGTCATCCAACTTCAAGTTGTCCAACATGGCCTTGTTGGTTGAAGAAACCCACGACGCTTCGATTGGATAGACGTTGTTCTCTGCCCAGAAAGACAAACGGTTCTCTTCAGCTTCAACCACCTTTTCAAACTCCATGTCATCATTGAAGTTTTTCATTAGCTGAGTTGGGCTCTTCGTCGCTGCTTTTCCAGAAACGATGTCTTCTTTTGAAACGAGCGGCGCATGAATGTTTTCATCCGATTTCAGGCTCGCCATCGCCGCCATTGTAGAAAGCGCTTCAATTCTATCCGCGACTTCTGTTTTCACAGATTCGCTGCTGGTTGGCAATGGATCTAAGCCATCTAAGTCCAGTTGATTACGATTATAGAAACGCGCCAAGTTGTCCCAATAGAAAGGCACACCCGTTCTTGCAACACCTGCGTATTGGTTCACGTGGCCTTTGATGATTTCCCCCGTCATCGGGTTAGAAACCGACGGGCCATAGCCAAGCAGACCGTTCGCTAGAGGCTCGTCAATCAGGTTAATCACGTTGTAACGCAGATCACCTGGGTGAATACCAGCCGCTTTGGTTTTGTTCACAATCTCGATTTCAGGCTTGCCTGCATCCGCCCCAAATACATTCAGCGCTTGGTTCATCTTGTCGATCGATTGCAGCGTTGCATCCAAGAACAACTTGTTCTTCTCTTCAAAGAAATTGTCGCTCAAGTAATATTTGATAGAGCCTTGATCTGGGTTGAAACGATTGAGGTAAACCACATCACGGTCGTATTTATTCGTGACTGGGTTAAGCTTTTTCGTCGACGTGGTGAAGAAACCAATGTCGTTCTCATCACCCACAGGGTACAAGATCGGTTGGTAACCTTCGGTTGCCACTTCACTTTCGTGCACTAACGAGTAGTAGAAACGAGATTTAAACGCGCCATCCACAAGCGCTTCATCCAAGCTCGCTTTCGTTGCAAAGTTGATGTAGTCAGAAAT
Source organism: Vibrio sp. 1978 (assembly GCF_033344345.1). Lineage (NCBI taxonomy): Bacteria > Pseudomonadati > Pseudomonadota > Gammaproteobacteria > Vibrionales > Vibrionaceae > Vibrio > Vibrio sp. 1978. The sequence continues at coordinate 78,164 of NZ_JAWPOP010000015.1, read as the reverse complement.
ATTATCTAAATCGATACGGAACGTGCGCTCTAGTTCGAAATTGAGAAGACCGTTTTTAGGGTCAAAGTCCCACGAGATCAATCGTGGTGCGCCAATTTCATCAATGCCTTCGGTAATGCCATACAGATCTTCCATATTGAATTCTGCAATTTCGAGATCTTCAGGACGAGGAGTGAAGTGGGTTTTCTTCTTGTAGTTTAGGCTTGCGTCTTCGTTGGTTTCTTCTTTGTTGGTGCAATCACCATGCGCGTCTTCTTGACAGCGATACGCCGCAAAGTCACCCGGAATCGTCAGCACTTGCGCGAAGTTAACGCCGTCGTCGTCTGCGACAAATTTCTCTTCACCGCAGTAGTTATTAGCATCTTTGCTTAGATGCGCGTCTGGGTAGTTTTTATCGTAACTGCGAACTTCCAGACCTTCTTTGGTAAAACAAAGCTCAACGTAACGAGGTGAACCTTGCAAGAATGGGAATTGGTTCAGAGCAAAGCGTGGCGCGGCACCAGTCGTCGGAACGTAAAACCAACGACCGTCTTTAAGGTCTTTTACTGCGACTTCTTTTGCATCTCTTTCGACATAGTCATACGCCTGATCATCTGCGCCACAGCCTGCAAGTGCGGCCGTTATTGCTGACACCAGAGTCAATTTTTTAAACATTATTTGGATATCCTTAATTGTTGTTATTTTCCTAGAAGGAGTAAGTCACTGTCACGATGTAAGACGCTTTCTCTTGGTCCAACAAATCGATGTTGCCCAAGGTGCCTCGCTCTGCATCTTGATAGAAACCCGTTGATGATGCCGCGAGTAGCAATGACCAGCTTTCATCAAACTCGTATGTGCCGTACAACGCCCCCTCATACTGCCAACTGCTTCTGCGCGTACCTTGATAACTGATGCTGTTACCACCTAACGCCGTAATCCCCACTGCGAACGATTCCCACGACTTTTCCGCAACAGCAAACAACGAGTAAGTCCACTCAGTCAGCGAGCGTCCACCCATGGTTTTGTATTCGTGGAAATTTTTTCTCAGTCTTGGCGAAACCGAAAAATCGACGCTCCAAGCTGAAAAAGAGATCGGCACATCTAAACGAACCGCGGTGTGCAGTTCATCTTTACGAGATGTTTCTGAAGTTGGAATGGTGAGCTGACCCGCAACGCCGATTTTCCCTGTATCTCCAAAGCGATATAGGTTCGTGTATTGCAAGCCCAACACCGAATCTGTCGCGTAGGTGCCGACTTCATCTTCTAGGGCACGATAGCCCCCCGTAGAAAAATAGGCTTTTGTGTCGCTCGAAAAGGAATAAACGAGATCGCCTCCCCACGAGAAATTGCGGACAGAACGGTAGTCGTCTTTATCGTAAATGTTTGTATCGTAAGATAGGTAAACGGCCCCACTAAACTTACAAACAATACAGGACGTATCTCCTTCATTTTGTGTAGATTCAGGCGTGCTAGTGCTATCAATTACACTCGTTTCCACCGCGAATGATGGCGCTGAAAACAGCGTACCCAACAACATTGCAAGCGGCGTCATCATCCACTTTGTTGTGTGCTGCATGTTTTGAAACTTCCATGAGAATTAAGTTTATTAGAATAAACTTAAAGACAAACAGATTATTGGGATGAAATTCCATAAAAATTCAGATAATCAACCCCAATAAACCTATCAACCATAAAATTACTCTTATGGTTAAATCCTTATTTAACTTTTTAATACTATTTATCTGAGTATTGTCGCGTTCTAATTTGCTTAAAAACGTACTTTAAAATGACTTTTTATAAATAAAGCCACACACCACAACATTAAAGAAACAGCAAAGCAACGTCATTAAAACAAAAGTTAAAAGGCAATTATTATCAACAACTTAAAATCAACAAAAACAGTTAAAATGAATGAGTCAAAATGTATAAGTTAAAATACAATAAAAATATAAGAACATCATTCCGTTTAATTTTAGTCGTTATTGTATTGAGAAAGTTTAATTTTCAATTTCTAAAATTGGTGGGATACACATAAGAGAAATCATCAAAACCATCCGTTGTTAATAATGAATTTCGCATTTAAAACAAAAGATAGAAACAAGATCAAATTCATGTTTTCTAATATATCGATTCAACCTTTCACAAGTTTGAATAGAAAATCAAACCTTCAGTCAATCTAAAAACAACAAAGCATTCACCAAGTGAATATTCAAAAGATAAGTCAAAACTAAATAGCACATACGGTCAGCATATTTGTGAATTACTATTCATTAATTATTTTTTCATAAATTAAACATTAATGTGACTAATTTCACACAATTGCACTGCGTACAACATAAAGTAAACGAAATTTAAGTGTTTACTGACTCAAAACGTGTCGATAGAACAGAGGTTAAACATCGAGCTGAAACACGTATTTCCCACCAAAATTTATTATACATAGCAGTGAGTTACCTGCATCCAAGCGGTTAAAATGCGTACTGATGTGACTCACTTTTGAGAGAGGAACATAAGAAGAGCAAAAGCACTAAAAGAGGATAATGCGATTTGAATAACCAGTGCTTCAAACCGCACTTATGAACTTATGCAGAGAAAGAAAGACTATCAGTTACTGTTGAATGGTTTTATGACCACAGTTTTCGCAGATCAAGTGACGTTCAAATTCATCCATAGAAGCAAGGAAGGCGCCGAACACTACACTTTTAAGAAAGCCAGCGATGAACTCTTTCTTGTTGCGATTTTTATCGCCTTCATAGCCACTTTTCTTTCTAACTAACACCACGACATGATGCGTTTCTACCCCACATGTAGGGCACATGAGGACTTCTGTCTTGTTCGACATCTTAGACTCCTTGACGAATTATCCCTTTCTGATGGCATGATTCTCTTACGCCCGTAAAGCGAGTCATCATGCCATCACTATCGATTCTTACTCTTCTTCGTTGAGACGACGAATCAACTTCGCTGGTGTGCCTCCGTATAGACAATCTGGCGGCACATCATGGTTAACGACTGAATTCGCCGCAATTACTGAGCGAGCACCTATCGTCACACCTTGGTTAATGACCGAATTTCCGCCAATCCACACATCATCTTCAATCGTGATGGGTTTACAAAACGTTTCCCAACGTCGGCGACTTCGGTAATCAACAGAATGAGAAGCGGTATAAAATTGCACGCTCGGTCCAATGAGCACGTGGTTCCCGATGGTAATTTTGGCACCATCGAGCATGACCACGTTCATGTTGATAAAGGTTTCTTCACCTATTTCGATGGTCTTACCAAATTCACAATGAAAAGGGACCTGGACAATACAACGGCCTACCTTGCCAAATAGCTGCTTTTGCAATTCGTCGCGCTGACTTTCGTCGGTGTTATTATTGAGTGCTCTAAGTGCTTGAAGAGCATGGCTTCTAATGGCGTCAATTTCTTTGTCCATGCCATCAAAGACCTGGCCAGACATCATTTTTTCTAGTTCTGTCACTGGAAGACTCCTACAACCTGCAATTACTGCTTTCAGACTCCTCACAAGGTACGTGAACTGCGAAATAAAAAAAGAGAAAAGCCCGGACTTTTCTCTTTCCTGTTTTTATATTTTGTGGAGTCTGTCAACTTACACAATTTCCCAACTGTGGGTCATCTCAACACCTTCGCCTAGCATTAAGCAAACCGAGCAGTATTTTTCTAGCGAGTCAGCCGCCACGTTTGCTACGACTTCTGGGTCAAGCTCGTCACCTGACACTTGAAAGTGGATATTCACTTGCGTAAAGATACGCGGTGCGGTTTCACGACGCTCTGTGGTTAGCTTGGCATTAACTGACGAAACCTTTTGGCCTGCTGTTTTCAAACCATCAACAACATCGACTGAGCTACAGCCACCAGCAGCCATTAGTACCATTTCCATTGGGCTTGGTGCGGTTGCACCACCATTGCCATCCATCACTACGGAGTGGCCCGACTGAGATTGCCCAAGGAATTTAAAATCTTCTATCCATTTAACTTCAGCTTGCATGATTTACCTCATTTAGCATCGCTTATTCAAGGCATCGTTGCCCTTACTAGCGGTGTGTTTCTTGTCGATACTTTAGCTCTATCGCATAAAAGGGCAACGGAATTTTCAACATTACTGTAATTTTTTCGCTCGGTTACCTTTCTCTATACGTAACACTTTTTATTTAAGTAACACTTTCTACAAAAATAACGATGAGGTAGCTATGAAGAATATGTCTAAGTTATTGGCCGGTTTCTCCTTCGCACTTCCAGTCTTGTTTCTACTATTGAGTAAAACAGGTACCGCCGATACGATGGATAAGCTGAAGGCTTCAGAGAATACAAGAATCGCAACGCTAGCTGGCGGTTGTTTCTGGTGTACAGAATCGGATTTAGAGCAACTGCCCGGCGTAATCGATGTTGTATCAGGTTATTCAGGTGGTCATATTGAAAACCCGACTTACCGCCAAGTCTCTTCTGGTAAATCTGGTCATATTGAAGTGATTGAGGTGAAGTACGATCCTGCTGTCGTGAACTACGAACAAGTGCTGGACTACTTCTTCCGCCATATCGACCCGACTGACGACAAAGGCTCATTCGTCGACCGTGGTCCCCAATACCGCCCGGCGATCTTCTATCTTAATGCGGAGCAAAAGCAGATTGCTGAGCAGTTTATGATGGAAATCGACAAGGCGATGATCTATCCAAAACCGTTGAAAACAGAACTGATCGAGTTTGAAAAGTTCTACCCTGCGGAATCGTACCATCAGGATTACTACAAGAAGAGTAGCCTGAAGTACAAATACTACCGCTACGCATCAGGTCGCGATAAATATCTCGACGAAGTATTTGGTGAAGATCGAAAAGAAAGCCCTAAAACACTTCGACAGTTGATTGAAGAAAAAAAGCTGCTTTCGAAAGTGAAAGCGTACAGTAAGCCTGCTCAGTCTGAAATCAAATCAAACTTAACAGAGCTACAGTATTACGTGACGCAAGAAGAAGGCACGGAGCGTCCGTTTGATAACGAATACTGGGACAACAAAGAAGCGGGAATTTATGTGGATATTGTGACCGGTGAACCGCTATTTTCTTCTACTGATAAATACAAATCTGGCACAGGTTGGCCAAGCTTTACTCGACCAATTAACCCGGCTTACATCGTGGAGAAAACCGATTATAAACTGCTCTACCCTAGAACGGAGATCCGCAGTAAGTTTGGTGATTCACACCTAGGTCATGTGTTTAAAGATGGTCCGAAGCCGACGGGATTACGCTATTGTATGAACTCTGCTGCGATGAAATTTGTACCTGTGAACAAGATGGCGAGTTTAGGCTACGGCGATTACCTGTACCTATTTGATAAGTAGTTTTAACCAAATTAGGAGTGAACATTCAGCGCGATGAAAGGTTTTAAATCCAACCTTCCCATGAAAGTCTGTCCGGTCTGTCAGCGCCCATTTTCTTGGAGAAAGAAGTGGGCGCGAAATTGGGAGGAAATCGTTTATTGTTCTGAGCGTTGCCGAAGAAATAAATCAACGAAAACGTAGGTCACTCCGACCCTCTCTGGAGTATGTTATTTCATTTGTATTAACGTTTGTACGCGTTCTCTTACCAAGGTAATAACGTCCCATCATAAGCCCAAAACGCCCCGCTATCTTGCGGGGTTGCTTTTTCTATCAAGCCTAATAAATCCTTAGCAACTCGCTCTGGCGTAAACAACTTTCCCTCTGGGACATTGGTTTGAAAAGGTGCCGACAAAGCGGTATCTGTGGTGCCAGGGTGAAGTGAAAGCACCGTGCCATGTTTGACCACTCTTTGCCATTCGATCGACATGGTTTTTAGGAACATGTTTAATGCGGCTTTCGATGCTCGATAGCTGTACCAACCACCTAACTGATTATCGCTAATGCTGCCAACTTTGGCCGAAATGGTCGCAAACTTGGGTGCAGTACTGCGCTTTAGCTTGGGCGTGAAGTATTTCGCCAACAGCAAACTTGGCAAAGTATTAACCGTGATGGTTTGCTGAAAGAAGTCTGCGTCGAGCGAATTAAGATTCTTTTCAGGGCCTTTCTCTTGGGTGTGCAACATACCAACACAGTTCACCAACCAATCGACGTGTTCAATCTGCTCACTGAACGCTTTTATCTGCTCGTCTTGCGATACATCCACTTGATGCCAAACGACATTTGGGTGTTGCCAATCTGGTTGCTGCTTACGATAAGTGGCATGCACGCGCGCTTGAGGGAACCGAGCTGCGGCTTCTCTCACCACTGCCAAACCAATTCCACCATTGCCACCGACGATGAGTATTTCCATCACAAGTTCTCCACGTTTTCTATGTAGTGCTCTGCGGTATCAAGAATCGCTTGGCGTTGCTGTTCTTCCATGTTGTCCCAAGAGCGGAAAATCATCCCGATTCGTGGATTGGCTGCGAGGCGCTTGTCGTGCTTGTTCATAAAGCGCCAATAAAGGCTGTTAAACGGACACGAGCCTTCTCCGCTCCTCGCCTTATTGTCGTAATGGCAACCTTTACAGTAGTCGCTCATTTTGTTGATGTAAGAACCACTCGCCGCGTAAGGTTTGGTGCCAACAATGCCGCCATCCGCAAACAATGCCATGCCACGTGTGTTCGGCATTTCGACCCATTCAATCGCATCAACATAGATACCGAGATACCACTCATCCACTTGATCTGGGTCGATCTCGGTTAGCAAGCAAAAGTTACCAGTGACCATCAAACGTTGGATGTGGTGTGCGTAGGCATAATCGAGGGACTGCTCAATCGCATTGCGCATACAGGCCATTTTGGTTTCGCCACTCCAAAAGAAGTTTGGCAGCTTTCTTTCTGCGCCCAGCTCGTTCTTTTTCGGGTAATGAGGCATGTTCGCCCAATAGACGCCTCGAATGTACTCTCGCCATCCTAATATTTGGCGAATAAACCCTTCAACTTGAGAAATGTCGATGTCCGCGTTGGAATGAAATGCCTTGAGTGAAGCATCAATGACTTCTCTCGGGTGCAGCAATTTGCTGTTAAGCGAGAATGAAATTCGGCTGTGATACAAGCTCCACTTAGCATCATGCTGGCCTGTCATGGCGTCTTGAAAACGGCCAAACAACGGCAGACAGACTTGGCAGAAATGCGCGAGTAAAGAGAGGCTTTGCGCGCGATTGATCGGCCACAACAAGTCTCCTTCGAGATTTCCGATAGTTTTGATGTCATGTTTTGCCAATCGCTCAATAATGTCGCTTACGTCGGCACTGAACATCAAAGGTTGTGGAAGTTGTTCAATGTCTTTGGCTTTGAGCTTGTTACGATTATTGGCATCGTAATTCCATTTTCCGCCGACGGGCTTTCCGTCTTGCATCAAGATGTCGAAGCGCTTGCGCATACGGCGGTAAAAGTGCTCCATCATGATGTGTTTGCCTTGAGGAAACTGCGATTCTATTTCCTCAAACGGCAACAAAAAATGTTCCGAGTCGACACAACGCGTCACGACCCCATCAAGCTTTAGTTTGGCTAACTGCTCCAGCAGACGGTATTCATCCGGGCGTTGATATTCAAACTTACTTGCACCAACTTCACTCGCGTAGTGTTGCAAGACTTGCTCAAGATCGTCGAAGGATTGTGTGTCATCCAATGTGAGGTACAGAACTTGGTGACCTTCACTCTGACGCTCTTTCGCAAACTGTTCCATTGCAGAAAAGAACGCACACACTTTCTGAATATGGTGCGTGACGTATGTATTCTCTTGCTTGAGCTCCGCAATCAGGTAAAGCACTTGCTCATCCGGTTGCTGAAACCAAGAGTGCTCACTGTTAAGTTGATCGCCCAAGATCAATCGTACGGTTTCAAATTGCATTACGGTTTCTCCGATGACAAAGCTTTGTCACTGCTGCCCATCACAATCGGCCAATCGACCATGTCTACACTATCCAAATGCGCGCCAGGACAACGACCTTGCCACCTATCGATGAACTCCATGTGCGGATCGTACATTTCGGTTTGCTTTTCGAGGTTGAATTGTCGTGAACCACGCGGATCAGCACCAACGCCCGCTAGGTATTGCCAATTTCCCCAGTTTGATGCCACATCGTAATCAACCAGTTGTGACTCAAAGTACGCCGCGCCATAACGCCAATCGAGGCCAAGTTCATGCACCAAACAACTGGCGACTAACTGTCTGCCACGATTCGACATATAACCGGTTTCATTAAGTTGGTGCATACACGCATTGACGATAGGAAATGGCGTTTCACCTTTCTTCCATTGTTGAAAACGGTGCGCGTAAAAGCTGGTGAGTGGTGCTTGATTTTGGATGCCACCGAATCGGAAGAGCTGTCGCTTGTGTCGACGGGCATACCAATAAAAGTATTCACGCCAAAGCAGCTCGAAGTAAATCCAGTAGGTTGAATCATTTGCACCATTCTCCGCTTCATAACGTTTCAACATGGCATAAATAGTTTTCGGAGAAACGCACCCATGAGCTAGCCAAGGAGAGAACTTGGTGGAGTAATCCATGCCATCTAAACCATTGCGTGTTTGTTTGTATTCACTGGCTAGTGTGGAAGCAAAATACTGGCGACAATGTTCAAGCCCGCGGCTTTCTCCACCATGAAACGCAGCTTTTGTGTCAAAGTAATATGCAGTAACGGAAGGAAGATTCACACCTAAAGGAATTGGAGGTAACGAACGGATACTCTCGTGGGGCCGAGAGATGTCTAAACCTTCAACTTGCTTTCTAAACTGCGTGAAAGTCGTAGGCAGATTGCTCAAGTCAAATGGCAGTTGTTCTTCCCTTAACAGGGTCCGGATTGCTTGCTGTTTTATTTTTACATGAGACGCGCCTTCAACTGCGCGATCTAACGCTTGTTGCTCATCCGAACCGGGAAAGGCGTCAGCATATATATGTGTGACGTCGAAGCGATTAACAGCATACTTGATTGCTTGATCGGGCGTCAGTTCAACCGCCCATAATCGCTGACCAAGGTGATTCAAAGATTGATTGAGTTCACTAAGCGATAAGTCGAGAAACTGCAATTTCGCACGCCCGAAAGAGGCTTCCTGCGCAAAGTGATGCAAGTAAGGCGTCATTGAAGGGTAGCAATACAAGCAAATTAACTCGTCCATTTCTACACTGGCGCTTTTCAACAGTGGGTTGTCGTGCAATCGCAAGTCGTTCGTGAACCAATAAAGTCCTATTTTCTTTTTCAATTCGCACCCTCAGATGTTAATTCTTCGTCTACGAGTTCTTTTCACGGAGACCCTGACGTTAAGCCTTTTGATTTACTTGCTTTTATACGAAAACGAGAGTTTGACGATCATTAGGTTACTAACGTTTACACGGAATCCATTTGCTGGATATCTCAAAACACGCAATACCACCAAATGCCTGTACATGTTTCATACTGATATTTTATAAAATTCGAATCCAACGGTATTGATCACGATCTTAATCACTCATTTTCTATATAAACCATGCAAAAGTGATAAAAATTAAAGCGACATTAGTTAATATCCGTTAATCTAAGCCCAATCCCATTTTGCTAGTACCATCGCAGAAATGACCGACGAGTTTAAGAAATCAACCGCTAATTTAAAAAAAGCGGTCCCACTGATGATCAAAAACCATGTTGCTGCCACGCCAGCCAACTACGCGCTTTGGTATACCTACGTTGACAAGACCATTCCAGAACTCAACTTTGAGTTAGACACGGTGTTAGAAAACTACGGTATTTGCCCGCCAGCAACCAATAAGCAGCTTTACAACAACTATGTGGCCAGCAAAGCAGAAACCAGCCTTGAAGATCTTAGAACCAATGTAGAAGTTCTGCTACATGAAGTATCCAGTTCAATGAGCGATACGATTTCAGATACTTCCTCCTTTTCTGAGATGGTAGACAAAAGCTTTAATAAACTGGAAAAAGTTGAGGACAATAGCCTAAGCATTGAAGAAGTGATGGTGGTGATTCGTCAACTTGTCGCAGAGTCACACGAAATTCGTCACTCAACAAAGTTTTTGAATAGCCAATTGACTAACGCGAGTGAAGAAATTTCTCGCCTCAAAAACCAATTGGCTGAAGTACAGCAAGATGCGTTGTTCGATGGTTTGTCAAACCTATACAACCGCCGAGCATTTGACAAAGATCTCTCTTCACTTATTGCATCAAATCAGGCAATGACCTTGATCATGCTTGATATCGATCATTTCAAATCATTTAACGACAATTACGGGCACCTTTTTGGCGATACAGTATTAAAAGCCATTGCCCGCCGACTACAACAAAGCTGCCGAGATGGGATATGTGCGTACCGTTTTGGTGGTGAAGAATTCGCGTTAATTGTACCTAACAAATCTCTGCGAATTGCTCGCCAATATGCAGACACACTACGCCGCATGATAGAAAAGCTGCGTATCAGAGATAAGCGCTCAGGCACACAAGTTCACAGCATTACCGCTTCTTTTGGGGTAGCAGAATTTGAGCCGGGTGATACGCCTGAAGCCTTAATCAATAAAGCCGATAAACAGCTTTATGAAGCAAAACAACTCGGTCGTAACCGCGTGATGCCAATTTAAATAAACTGGCTAAGCGAAAACGACTTTTATGATGAAAAAGAAAACCCCGCGCTGTAAAGTGCGGGGTTTTTGTATCCAATCATGAGTATCTTAATCGACGCTGTAACAGTAACTTAGAATGTAGTCGTCACCATTTTTTGCGGTATATTCTTTATCTTCACTGCATGCCATCGGCTTACCTTTTTTGTCGCCTTTGATTAGACTTATCCAATGGCGCATCGCGGTTGGTGCATTGCCAGTTAGTTCAGGATGAAACGTCGTGCGAGTTTCCAATTGAATATCATCAATGTCCACTAATTCCACGCAACCAGTGCCTTTATGACAGCCAAACAGCACTTCTACATGATTGCCCGAATCATCTTTGAACAAAATAGACTTTGGATCTTCCTTTTCACCAGTGTACGCCACGAAGTGTTTTGGGCTTTTCAGGCCGCTGTGTGTACCGTCTTTGAAATAAGCCAAAACATGGCGGTAATCAATCACGTAACTTGATACATCTTGGTGCGACCCGTTCTCCAATGGAAACATGCGGTCTAGTAGTTGCTTCGCTTTTACTTGTTTCTCACTCTGCTGCTCAGCACTTACCGCTTCGACGGCAAATACGGCTTCAGCGATAAATGGGCGTTGTTGTTGTTGCATCTCTTTTTTATCGAAGTTCAGCATATTCATCGTCATATCCTCGCACTTAAAAACTCGTCCTAGAGTAAAAACTTAAATCCTTTATTTAAGTTTCAGGCAATTCTGTGAAGTGGATGGTTAATTTCCTTGCCTGCTCATTATGTAGACTAGCGAAATATTGACTACAATTTCACAACAAAAATTTTACAATGTGAATTTTACAAAATGTCTGTGTCAAAAAGCCTTATTCGTCAGTCTCATTTTCTTGGTACGAAAATTCGTAACCTAAGAAAAAACAACCATTTAACGATGGAAGATTTGTCTGCCCGTTGTGTAAGAATTAATCCAGAGTACGCTCCGTCGGTTTCTTACCTTTCAATGATTGAGCGCGGAAAACGCGTACCGAGTATCGATATGCTCGAAGTGATCGCGGAAGTTTTTCAAAAAGATCCTGCTTGGTTTTTAGATGATGAACCCGAATTAGAAGCCATCACACCCAACAAAGGAAATCGTGGCGGGATTAGTGGCATGGCGTTGGAGCCGAGCTTTCTGTTCTCCAATGATATTCTTCAAATCGCGATACCAGAAATGCTCTCCCAAACAGGTATCACGGGGCGTCAGTTTGCTCATCTCTTGATTCGAGCACACCAAGAAAACCATCAAAACCATTTTCCTGATTTAGAGCGCGCCGCCGAAGAGGTCGGCTTGAAGCGGCTGAATCTATCTGTAGAAGATCTCGTAGACATTGCAAAGAGTATGGGATTGGATATCCGCTGGGTAGATCGAGCGCCACAAGATGTGATTGATGAACTGGGCGTCAGCGCCAAACAGTTGATTACGTCTTTCATGGAGCCACCTGGGACTATTTATCTCAATAAACGAATGCGTGACTATCCAACCCGATTGAAGTATGACTTGGCGGTATATATCGGCCATCGAGTACTCCATAGCAGCGATGCAATGAATAACGTTTTATCTATCGGGCATCAAAACAATTGGGAGCAAATGGACAGCCCTGTGTCGAACTCTGAACTCAATTCGCAAGATATCCTGCAAGCTTGGCGTGATTTTGAGTCCAGCTTCTTTGCCGGTGCCCTACTCTGCCCCAAAGTACCCTTTCGTCAGCTGCTTGACCGTTCTGGTTACGAGATTGATGTTCACAAAAAGGCGGGAGTTTCTCCTTCTGTTGCAATGCGTCGCATGACGGTGGTCTCGCCTTACCCTCATTGGCACTATTTTGATGCCTATGGCCCCGGCAAGTTAAAAGCAGTGTATCGAGGAAATGGTATTCCATTGCCTTGGGGCAACATGCGCAAAGTAAACGACCCTTGCCAGCACTGGGCGGTATTCCGACGCCTTTCCCAGCCTTTGGATACCAGTTCAGCGCAAATTTCGATTTTAAATGTTGGCGACGAGCCACGTATCTACTGCTGCGAATCGGTCAACGTATTTGACCCTGCGGGAAATAATCGCGTGCTATGTGCCGGTATTGATCTTAACCCTGCTATTTCTGCACAAGGTGGCGATGCCGTTTCCATAGCGGAAGAACTTAAGTCCCTTTGTGTCGCTTCCGGCGGAAGTAGTGTTATTCCTCCCCACATCAAAAAAGACTTAACGACTATCGCTAAGATATTAAACATCAACTGGATAGAGCGCGGGATTCAAACCCAAGCAAGGTTGATCTGCTCCAGAGGGGCGGTTTGTCCAAGACAACCTAGTTGTTACAGCAAGTGCGGAGAAGCTGATGAGACGGGCAGCGACGTGAATATCATCGGTCTTTAGAAAGAAAAAACGCCAATCACAATATACGTGATTGGCGGTATATACTTGTGAACAATTTGTATTCACTAACAACGTCAGTTGGCTAGGTGACCCTCGGCTTAATAAGGGTCACTCTAAGTAATGCACGATGCGTGCCAACTTTAAAAAAGCCGTTTTTTAGTAGATCCAGATGCATATCGTTGCTTTATTAACCATTAATTTCGCAAACTGCATTTGCAAAATGCAACATTATGCAAATATGCCACTGAATGCACTGCTAATAACGACTCTCTCAGCAAAGTGTCTGTGAACATATGAAGTCACATATTCTTGCACCTCAATGATGATGAGATTTCGGGCTCCCAACTTTACCATTCTTCTAACCCCTTATTGAAACTGGGTTCAGGCTCATCCGCCATGCTTTTGTTGATACATTCTCTCATCGGCTATTTTCATCATTTGCTCAGGAGATGACATTTTCGGGTCAAATATCGCGTACCCAATACTGGCTTTCAAATAGATAAGCGTTTCATCGTAAATGACGGGCGTCGAGCATAGCGCTAATCGAAGTTTTTGTAGAAGGGACTGAACATTTTCTTCCGTTCCTGGGTGATGAACTACAACTAAGAACTCATCACCGCCCATTCTGGCCACGATGTCTGATTTACGCAGAGAGCTTTTTACCCTTTCAGCCGTAGCGATTAAAACTTTGTCACCTGCGTCGTGACCATAGGTATCGTTAATGTGTTTAAACCTATCTAGGTCAATATTAATTAAGGCGAAGCTATAACGCTTTTTATAACGTTTCGCTATTTCAAACTGCTGCTTGTAAAACTTCATAAAATAGCGACGGTTTGGTAAATTCGTGAGTTCATCGTGTAAAGCTCTGTCATCTGCAATGGTATACAGTCGATAAATGGCGAACAGCGCGAGGCTAAGTGCGAATATAATGGGATAGCCGATTACTCTAGCTAAATGCAACTGATGCCAAGAGATTTGGCGATCAGCTTTGCCTCCAGAGAAAACCACCATACTCCACCCACCATAAGGAAAATGAACCATCTCTTTTGCATATACCATGCTATTTACACTTTGCGCGCCAAAGAAAGCATCACCAAATGAGCCACCGCTATCGTAACCACGGATCATTAAAGGGTAACGATACGAGAAATCAATTACGCCGGTTTCTCTCATCAGAGCATCGAAATCAATCACCGCACTGATCACTCCCCAGTAGTCCTGATTCATTGGAGGATCAAGAAAAACAGGCACACGCACGATCAAACCTCGGCCACCTTGAATCAAAGTCACTGGCCCTGCGATGAAAATTTCTTGTACATCCTTGGCTTTTTGCACCTGTACCCACTGCTGTGGCACTGCGCGGTAATCAAGGCCGATTAGGCGCTCATTACCTTGGCGTGGAAATACATGACTAATTACATCATTTTTCGCGATACCGATGATTGTAATATGTTTACTTTTATTTAGGATTCGGTGAGCGGCGATACTCAATTCTTCTTCTTGATTTTTAGGAAGTAACGTAATGAGTGTCGCTAAAGTACTGGCTTTGTAGATATCCGCCATAAGTACCGCTTCCAAATTGGAACGGAGAATGGAAAGTTGTTCTTTGGCCTCAACTTGAACTCGCTCTTTGTGAAGCTCTTGCTGGTTTCGATTTAACAGCTCAATAACCCCAATACACAAAGCGAAAAAGGTGAGGAAGAACAATGCAAAATAGCATCGCTTTCTGGGTAAATAACGCATTTTCTCCCCACAACTCGTATACAACTACGAGATTTTTTATTTATTGTTAAAATTCTTATTATCACAAGAATAACCAATCATAATCAGAAAGGTAACAGTGATTGACAACTTTTATGTTTTAGGTGTGAGATGATGCATCAACAAGGCGATTTATTTGGCGGCGATCTATGGCAAGAAGTAGAAAGAGGAAAACTTTATTATGATCCTCATTTTCTTAGCAATCTTGAGGCGGATAATTACTTTGACCAACTTCGAAAGACACTGCCATGGCACCAAGAACACATTACTATGTTCGGCAAGTCAGTACTTCAACCTCGCTTACAAGCGTGGCACGGTGATGCAGCATATACTTACTCAGGCTTAACCATGCAGCCTCACCCTTGGACTCCTGAGTTAACTCAGCTCAAAGTGCGTTGTGAATCAGTTGCTGATGTCACTTTTAATTCTGTTCTCGCTAACTTATATCGACACGGCCAAGACTCAATGGGCTGGCACCAAGATAATGAACCAGAGTTAGGTAGAAACCCTGTTATCGCATCTTTGAACTTAGGTGAAACACGTCGATTTTTGCTTAGAAATTTACATTGTAAAACTGAGATTGAATACGAGCTTTCTCACGGCTCCTTACTGATTATGGCTGGCGAGCTACAGCATCACTGGAAGCACTGCGTACCAAAAACCGCGAAAACCAAAGATGAACGTATCAACCTGACTTTTAGGCAAATTTTTAACTATTGACTCTGCTTTTACATTCTCAATTAATATTGATGGTAGGTTTAGGTTCAGGACTTCATAGGGAATGGATTTATGCGTATTAAACCTCTTAGCTTAGCGGTCTTACTCTCTTGCTCACTTACCTTTGCAGCTCAGGCATCACAGGAAGAGGTACCGCTTCTCGATAATACTCAATCAGCGCAGTTGATTCGTAGTACCTACGAACAGGAACTGTTCACTTTCCCGGCGTTTAAAGAGGGCCATTTTGGCTTACGCATGTACCGCCAAACATTAGATGAGAAATATCACGCTGCCATTTGGACCGACATGGCACAAGTAGCCAGCCGGTTAAACCAATTTGCTAATGAAGTTGTTGAACCAGAAGACATCATTCTCTATTCATCTCAAAGGCTGACCACGTATCAAGAGAAAGAAACCGAACGAGGGCAGCGACGCTATACCGTGACTAAACACCATCCTGAGTACCTTTATCTTGGTGTGGATTTGCTTGGCGCAATGGCAAGAGCAAACGAATACGGCCTAAAGCATAAACAAGACAAAACGCTGAGAAAAATTATTAGGCGCTACGATTTCTCGCGTTACGTTACGGACAAAGAGATGATAGAAGCATGGGCAGCTCAGCTTGCAAACCAAGTCTACTGGCTTCGTCAGTTAGGAGAGCAAGATGTGGTCGAGGAATTCACTCAAACCTTCCGTGACACCTACCCCGACGATAAAGATAAGATGCTTTCAGCTCAGCAGTATTGGAACAAACTCTATGGGATGACGCACATCATCTTTGCCGATTCACAGTATTATCAGGAGCGAGTAAGCGAGAAGAAACACCAATGGATTTATGATTACTTTCGCAACAACATCGACACTATCCTACTGCGCGCCAAAGAAGACGTGATTGCGGAAGTCGGCATTTCGTTTTTGTTAGCAGGCTTGGACCATGATCCGGTCGTAAAGAAAACCCGCCAAGCCATTCGTCACGCAATCAACGCAGAAAAAGGGATGATTCCGTCGGTCGACGGTAACTTTGATCTCAAGTACGGCGAACACCGTAACGTGCTAGCCATCATGCTGCTCGATTGGAAAGGGGTACATAAAGCGCCAACTTATCAAGAGCACCCAGAGGCTTTTAAATCGATACCTTACGGCTTAATGCCCAAGCCTTAGAAATAACAAAACCCGCCATTTAGGCGGGTTTTTAGTGTGTATCTTCAATCTAAATTAGAGAGAGATAAAAATGCCCGCTAAGCACGCACTCATCAGGTTAGCGAGTGTACCAGCAGCAACCGCTTTTAGGCCTAGACTTGCAACATCTTTGCGGCGCTCAGGTGCCATCACGCCGATAGAACCCAACTGAATCGCAATTGAGCCAATGTTCGCAAAACCACACAACGCAAAAGTGATAATAATTTGAGTATGCTCAGACAGTGTCGCTTTGTGCTGCACAAAATCGATAAACGCAACAAACTCATTCATCACCACTTTCTGACCAATGTATGAACCCGCAGCTAGGATTTCGTGGCTTGGCACACCAATCAACCATGCGAGAGGTGCAAACAAATAACCAAAAATCGCTTGTAGCGTTACGCCAGAGAAACCAAGTATCTCACCCAAGTTTTCTAGCCCCGTGTTCACCATCGCGATAACACTCACGAAAGCGATAAGCATGGTACCAACAGCAACAGCAACTTTCATACCGCCCATAGCACCGCTTGCTAGCGCATCAATTACGTTGCTTTCTTCTGATTTATCTAGCTCAATATTGTTGTAATCGCTTGGCGTTTGACGCTCAGGAACGATAATTTTTGCCATCATCAAACTACCTGGCGCTGCCATAAAGCTTGCCGCGATCAAGTATTTGAGGTCGACACCCAAACCAGCATAACCACCAAGCACACTGCCCGCCACTGAAGCCATACCACCAGCCATCACGGCAAACAGTTCAGAGCGAGTCATGTTAGAAAGAAATGGACGAATAAGAAGTGGTGACTCGCCTTGAGATAAGAAGATGTTCCCTGTTGCAACCAAAGACTCTGCTTTACTCGTACCCAAGAACTTCTGGATAGCGCCGCCAATAAATTGAATCACTTTTTGCATAATGCCCAAATAGTAAAGGGCGGAGATAAGAGCACTGAAGAAGATGATGATAGGAAGGACACGAATAGCGAAGATAAAGCCAGAAGAAGCGAGGTCACCAAAGAGGAATTTAATCCCTTCATCAGCAAAGCTGAGTAGCCCCGCGACCCCATTACTTAAACTCGCCAGCGCCGCTTGACCCAACGGGAAATAGAGCACCAAAGCAGCAAACCCCATTTGTAGCATCAAGGCGCGAGATACAGTTTTCCAATTAATGGAAGAACGACCCTCAGAAAGTAGGAAAGCACAACCTAGCAGTGCAACAATACCAAATAGACTAAATAGAACACTCATGAGCTGGACCTACTAAACGTTGAAAAAGAAAAAAGAGCCAAAGGAATTGGCAGAAGAAAGGGACAACGCAGCGAGTGATAACTCACTTTTAGATCCAGAATGTAGACAGAACGAATAGTTCGACATCTTATTTTTACCTTATACAAGCAATTGAACGTAGCTGGTCCGGTCCGTGGGGTCATTCACTGCTGGCGAGCATGTTGCTTGGCCTGCTCCATGTGACGGCTTGTATGGGTAAGGGTCCTGAACAACTAAACCCTAATTCCCGCTTAAACGGGACGCAAGTATAGCCAACAAAAAGAGATATTCATCACATTTATTTACGCAAACGTTCAAGCGTTCAAAATTTAGGCAAAAGTACTCTTTTGTCGTCATACTATTAATAAAAGTAAGGGCATAAGGATAGGCGTTGATGGTAAAAAACATAAAAGTGACCAATAAATATGCAATCAAACTCGAAAGAGCCAAAATTCGTCATTTTGCTCTCGCCAACAGGTGGATTTTGGTTATACAATTCGCGTTGCTTCTTTCGAGGCCTCTGAGTATTCAGAGCATCATGATGCCGAGATGGTGAAATTGGTAGACACGCTAGCATGAGGTGCTAGTGCCTTTGGTGTGAGGGTTCGAGTCCCTCTCTCGGCACCATTATCCTTCTTCCCTAATTTTGTTCGAGTGTAATGCAAAGTTCTAAGCAGGCAAGACAGTCTACAGATGCTAATCAACTTCTGAGTGAGCTTGCGGTTCACGCTTTATTACACCTGCACTTTAAAATTCACGCGTCCTCGCATGGCCTCTCCCTTAAAGAACGTAATGACTTACTTCAGAAATGGCTGAAACCAAAACTGAAGAGTAATCGCTATAAGCTGATTAAAAAGCCGTTAAAATCTTTGACTCAGCAGGCAAAAGGTGAGAACGGAAATCTGGAAGCATTACTCGAGCGCTGCGTCGGTGCAGACAAACCCAGCAACCCTCAACCCGATCTAGATAGCTACTTGCTGCTGATCAACGAGATTGAGAAGAAACTGGGGACTACCGTGTTATTATCTCGACCGGAAGACGTCGACTTATCTCACGACCAACACGGCTGTTTGCTGTGTGTGCTTTCTGAGAACTTAAATCAGCACTTCGATGATAATAACGCCCTAATCGCTCCTATTTCGATGCTGTTCCGCGGACCAATGAGTCAACGTTCACTTTTTCTTGGCAGCATTTACGCCAGTGGTACCTTCAATTATGAAGTGCAGTATCAAGACGACCAGTTCGTTCGCATCACATTAGAGTTGGCGTAAGTGTAACGCTAAGAAATAAACGAATCGAAAAAGGCCGCGAAACTCGCGGCCTTTTGCTTATCTAGATTTAAACTTGAGTTAATCGATCTCTTTAAATCGAGCAGTAAAGTGGCGCAGCACTGGTGGCTCGTACTCGAAAGTGAGCCCTTTTAACTCATGTGCACGATTTTTCAGTTCGATAATCGCATCCGCAATGTAATCCATATGATCGTTTGTGTAGACACGACGTGGAATGGTCAAACGCATCAACTCAAGCTCTGACACTTTTTGTTTACCCGTTTCCGGATCTCGACCAAGCAGCAACGATCCTATCTCTACTGCTCGAATACCCGCTTCCAAGTACAAAGCATTACACAATACCTGCGCAGGAAACTGATCCGCTGGAATATGTGGCAAAATCTTAGCGGCATCCACAAACACCGCATGACCACCCGTTGGGTATTGAATCGGAATACCGCCTTCACGTAAGCGCTCACCTAAGTATTGAACTTGGCTAATTCTATAGTGAAGAAAATCCTCATCCGCGGCTTCATACAAACCGCGAGCGAGCGCTTCCATATCACGCCCAGCCATGCCGCCGTATGTTACAAATCCTTCCATGGGTACGCAGCGCGTCTGCACCGCCTGGAACAACTCCTTATGATCACGAATACAACACATGCCACCAATGTTTACCATCGGGTCTTTCTTAGCTGACATGGTGAGCATATCACCGTACTGGTACATCTCACGGATGATTTCCAGAATCGATTTATTCTCGTAACCCGCTTCACGCTGCTTGATAAAGTAGGCGTTCTCACAGTAACGAGCCGAGTCAATCACCACTGGAATATCGTACTTGGTTGCAATCTCGTACACACTGCGCATGTTTTCCATCGACACAGGCTGACCACCGGAGCTATTACAAGTAATCGTGGTGATAATTGCACAAATGTTATGCGAACCGTGCGCTTCAATTGTTGCCACCAGCTTATCGATATCAAAATTGCCCTTCCAATCATAAGGCGTAGTGGTGTCGAATGCTTCTTCCGTTACCACGTTAATCGCTTTACCGCCATTGAGTTCAATGTGACCCGCTGTGGTATCAAAATGGTAGTTCGAGATAAATACTGGCGTTTCGCCACCACGCACCTGACGCATACGCTCAATCAAAGCTGGGAACAAAATTTGCTCGGCACCACGCCCTTGGTGTGCAGGCACGGTGAGCTTATAACCGAAGAAGTGCTCCACTGCATCACACAGGTTGTAGTAATTTCGACTCCCCGCATAGGATTCATCCCCCATCATGATGCCAGCCCACTGATTATCACTCATGGCACCAGTGCCAGAGTCAGTCAGCAAATCGATATAAACATCATCACTACGAAGAAGAAATGGATTATAGCCCGCTTCTTTTAACGCGACTTCACGGTCTGCCAAAGTCGTCATTTTGATTGGCTCAACCATTTTGATACGGAAAGGTTCTGGAATACGTTTCATTGTTAATTTCCTTATACGCATTGCCCTACGCAGTTTCACGTAAGACTAAAAAACAAATAGATAGAATGCTTTTCAATGCGATTGCATTGAGGAAATCAACGAGAAGAGATTTTACTAAGAAGAGACAAGCAGTAGTCTAGGTTATACCAGAACGACAGCACCAAACGGCTATCGAGAATATCCTTTATTCTCATCGTCTTCGTCCTCCTGATAAAAATAAAAAGTCAGAAACCCCATGTCTCTGACCTTTTCAATATAGTGCAGTTTTCAATCAATTTTCAGTGAGGTCACCCTCATTTTAAGAAGGTCTCGCCCTTTTCATTCTGCGTTTGATATTACTTTCTTTGACTAGGTAATCGAAAAGTGGCGCGAATAAGTTAGCAAATAGAATCGCTAACATGATGCCTTCTGGATAAGCCGGGTTCAGCACTCGGATAAAAATCGTCATCACGCCGATTAATACTCCGTATGTCCATTTCCCGTTATTGGTAAAAGCTGCCGAGACAGGGTCTGTCGCCATAAAGAAGGTACCAAACGCAACCCCACCAATCACGAAGTGCCAGTAGAACGGCATGGAGAACATGGGGTTAGAGTCTGAACCGATCGCATTCAATAGTAATGAAGCTCCGATTAAACCGACCAACACGCCCGCAACAATTCTCCACGATGCAATCTTCATAAAGATGAGAACCAAGCCTGTTAGTGCGATCAACAACGTAGAGACTTCACCCATCGAGCCTGGTAAATTACCAACAAAAGCATCTCCCCATGAAATTGTTTGTCCTGTCATATTATTTATCAAAGCACTTTGCCCGCCTTCATACCATTGACTAAGTGGAGTAGCGCCAGAGTAACCATCAGCCGCGACCCACACAGCACCACCGGACATGTTGGCAGGATAGGCAAAGTATAAGAACGCTCGCCCTGCTAAAGCTGGATTTAGGAAGTTTCGTCCAGTACCACCGAAAATCTCCTTCGCCACAACAATACCGAAAGTGATACCTAAAGCCGCTTGCCATAGTGGAATTGTCGGAGGAAGGATCAGCGCAAAGAGTATAGAGCTGACAAAAAAACCTTCATTCACCTCATGCTTTCGCACAATAGCAAACAGAACTTCCCAGAAACCACCAACGATAAACACCGTCGCATAAACCGGGAGAAAGTAAGTAGCACCAAGCCACATTTTACTTTCCCACCCCGCTTGTGAAACCGCATCTAACGAGCCCCATACCCAACTCAGTTGCCATGAAGAAACAAGCGCTTGCTGAGCTGAGGCTTGTTCCATTCCATACAACAAGGCATCACTCGCTTGCTGGCCTATGTTGTACATACCCCAGAACATGGCAGGGAAGACCGCCAGCCACACCATGATCATAATACGTTTTAAATCGATGCTATCTCGAACGTGAGTCATGCCCTGGTTTACCTTACCAGGCGTGTAAAAAATGGTTTCGACAGCTTCGAAAAGTGGGTAGAACTTGTGATACTTCCCACCTGGACCAAACTTAGGTGTCGCTTTCTCAAAGTAATGTTTAAGGCTCATAACACTCCTCCTTTATCTAAAAGATGGTACGCACATGTGTAAAAAGCGATCGTTTTTTAATCTCTTCGTCTTCCTTCTTCGTATTTCACCTTGTTCGCCACTCTTCTGTCTCCTCTTTAAATCCAGCGAACAGTTTATCCAACGAAAAAGGGACCGCTCATGGACACACTCGCCATTGACCTAGCTAGATTCCAATTTGCCTTTACTGTCTCTTTCCACATTATTTTTCCAGCTTTTACGATCGGTTTGGCAAGTTATCTCGCTGTATTAGAGGGCTTGTACTTAAAAACGGGCAACAAACAGTACATGCAAATCTATAAGTACTGGCTCAAAATCTTTGCCATCAGTTTTGGTATGGGTGTGGTGAGTGGCATCGTGTTGAGCTATCAATTCGGTACTAACTGGAGCGTGTTTGCCGACAAAACAGGCCCAATCCTAGGCCCGCTAATGGGTTATGAAGTTTTTACTGCGTTTTTCCTCGAAGCGGGGTTTTTAGGCGTGATGCTTTTCGGTATGGATAAGGTGGGTAAGAAGCTTCACTTCGCCGCGACTTGTATTGTTGCATTCGGGACGTTTTTGTCTGCGTTTTGGATACTTTCTGTTAATAGTTGGATGCAAACACCAGCGGGCTACAGTATCAACGAAGCCGGACAGTTTATCCCAGAAGACTGGTGGGCGATTGTCTTCAACCCTTCCTTCCCTTACCGGCTCGTTCATATGTTGCTCGCCGCTTACCTTACTACTGCTTTTGTTGTAGCCGGCGTTGCCGCTTATCACTTGCTAAAAGCAAACCATAACCCTCTAGCCAGAATTATGTTCTCGATGGCAATGTGGATGGCTGCCATCGTGACACCAATTCAAATCGTTGCTGGAGACATGCATGGTTTAAACACCCTTGAACATCAACCCGCCAAAGTCGCCGCGATGGAAGGGCACTATGAGTCTCACCAAGGCGCGCCATTGATCCTCTTCGGTATCCCTAACGATGAAGAAAAACGCATGGAATACGCACTGGAAATCCCCAAACTCGGTAGTTTGATTTTAACTCATGACCTCAACGGTGAAGTGAAGGGATTAGATGCTTTTCCAGAGGAGGAACACCCTCCTGTCTCTATCGTTTTCTGGTCTTTCCGAGTCATGGTCGCGCTTGGTTTTGGCATGCTTGTTATTGGTTTGTGGAGCCTTTGGCTAAGAAAGCGTCGCAAACTTTTTGATTCGAGGGCACTTCAACGTATTTGTGTGCTGTTTGCCCCAGCGGGGTTCATTGCAGTTTTAGCAGGCTGGATAACTACCGAAGTCGGTCGACAGCCTTACACCGTATACGGTCTTTTAACCACAGCCAATTCGGCATCGCCTATTGATGCCGCCGCGGTGAGCGTCTCCCTGACGGCGTTCATCGTGGTTTACTTTGTGGTTTTTGGAGCTGGCTTCTTCTATCTCCTACGTTTGATGCGTAAGTCTCCAACTCGATATGAAGAAGGTCTAGATAGCCGACTTCCTGATGGCACGAAAACCGATGCCATCACACATTCTAACCATCTAACCTAGGAGCTAACTCATGGATTACGCATTAATTTGGTACGCTTTGATTGGGCTCGCCGTTCTGATTTATGTCGTGTTAGATGGCTTTGATCTCGGTATTGGTATCCTATTCCTCAGCGCTAATGACGATGAAGAGCGCGACATGATGATGAACAGCATCGCTCCTGTTTGGGATGGGAATGAAACTTGGCTAGTTCTTGGCGGTGGTGGGCTTTTTGCCGTGTTCCCCCTCGCCTACGCGGTCATTATGCCAGCACTCTATGCTCCCCTGATTTTAATGCTGCTCGGGTTAATTCTGCGCGGGGTTTCTTTTGAGTATCGCTTCCGAACACAACGCGGAAAGTTTTTATGGGATAGCGCTTTTTTCATTGGTTCACTCACCGCGGCATTGATGCAAGGCATTATGCTCGGAACCCTGCTCCAAGGTATAGAGGTTAGTGAACGAGCATACGCAGGTGGATGGTTTGATTGGCTTTCACCATTTAGCGTATTTTGTGGCCTGGCGCTTGTTTGTGCTTATATTCTGCTCGGTTCATGCTGGTTATTAATCAAGCTTCCAGAAGAGCTGATGGGGCGCTATTACGTGGTCGCGCGACGATGGGGACTAGCGATGGTAGCCTGTATATTCATCGCCAGTTTGTGGCTGCCATTGAGCCAAAATATCGTCTTTGAACGTTGGTTCTCATTACCAAACTCGCTACTGTTTTTCATTTTACCAATTATTGCTGCGGCACTTATTTGGCAGTTATTCAAAGCCTTACTCGACCACAAAGCCGTCCGAGCCTACGTTCTTGCGATCGGCCTGTTTCTTGTGTCCGCGATGGGTTTCGGTGTCAGTACATTCCCTTACTTGGTCCCATTCGCACTCACTTATCAAGACGTCGCCGCGCCAGATAAGAGTTTGGCATTTTTACTTGCCGGTGCGGTGGTATTACTTCCTCTGATCATAGCCTACACGGCTTATTCGTACTGGGTTTTCCGCGGCAAGATGAAACGTGGAGAAGGATATCACTGATGAAACTAAAACCCATTTTGTGGTTCATTGGCATTTGGCTGGCAAGCGTGGTCTCCTTGTTTATCATCAGTTCGTTGATACGAACTGCGATATTGTAGGCCCAGAGTCTACTGCACCACATCTGAAGCCATTGAGGTCTATACTCAAGCAAGAGTAAAACAACGGAGTGTTTTTATGACCTTAAAGCGGTTTCTGGTAACTTTGATTCCTTTGACGGTTCCACTGTTTTCACCAAATGCATTGGCCGTAGACAAGCAGATGTCATCCGCCATGAAAAGTAAAATGCGGTCTATTTGCTCCGCAACAAACGAACAGAGCCATTGGCAACTTGCTGAGGCAACTCCTGACGCCAGACGCTCACTCAACATGGTGCTTTATCAAATGAATGCCGATGATAAATTGAAAGCAATTCATGAGGTGAGAACGAAAATGGTCGGCGGCACCCATTATGCGTTTGAGTTCGAGTTGCAAGATGGTCAAGTCTGGAATGCAATTGTATTGCACAGTGCCCGAGGCGATTACATGATAGAAAGACACGCAAAGAAAGGGGAACTCTGCCCTAAAGATGGCAACTCCTAAATCCCAGATTCAAATACAATAAAGGCGACCGTTACGTCGCCTTTGTTTTTTACGTCGCCTTTGTTTTATACCGTTTTCGCCTCTATCTTTTCATTCACTTTATCGCAAATGTACTCCCCAATGGGCATCGCAGATGTCGCTGCGGGTGAGGGTGCGTTGCAAACGTGCAGGCTTCTTGCGCTCTCGGCAAACAAAAAGTCATGAACCAAAGTGCCATCGGATAACACCGCTTGCGCACGAATACCCGCAGGATATGGTTTGAGATCATCGACCTTGATGCTTGGGCAGTATTTATTGACCAGCTTGAGATAACCCGGCTTCCACCACGAGTTCTTAAACTCATCCAGTCCGGTTTTTAGATGCTTTTGTGTCACCTTCCAAAAGCCGGAGAAACTGAGCATTTGCATGGTATCTTGCAGGCTAAAGTTAACCTTGTCGTACCCTTCTCGCTTCCAGCCTTGCACCGCGTTTGGACCAACGGTCACACTGCCATCAATCATGCGAGTCAGGTGGACACCTAAGAATGGCAAATCAGGGTCGGGAATTGGGTAAATAAGATGATTCACCACTTGGTCGTGTTTGCTATCTAAGCGGTAGTATTCACCACGATAAGGGATAATTTGGAAATCGGTTGGAATACCCATCATCTTAGTCATACGATCCGCCATCAAGCCGCTGCAAGTGACCAAGAATTTGGCATTGAGCTGCATGGTTTGCCCGTCTGCAATGCAGGTCAATTGAACTTCTTCGTCTTTCTCTTCGGCAGCCACCACTTTGGTTCTCAGGCTGATTTGACCTCCGAGCTTTTTGAACTCTTCCGCCATCTGCTCAGTGACCAAACGATAGTCCACAATACTGGTGGTTTTGACATAAATCGCGCCCAAGCCTGTGATGTTTGGTTCAGCCAGTTTGAGTTGAACTTCATCGAGTAGCTTTACGTCGATGCCGTTGACATGGCAGCGCTCATAGAGGGCATTCATGCGTTCGACTTCTTGCTCATTAGTCGCAACCAACAACTTGCCACAGTTCTCCACCGGAATATCGTGCTCAGCACAGAACGAAATGGTTCGCTCTACCCCACGCTTACAAAAGTCGGCTTTTAAACTGCCCGGAGCGTAGTACACCCCGGCATGAATCACGCCACTATTGTGTCCGGTTTGGTGCTTGGCAAAACCGGACTCTTTCTCAACCAATAAAATGGATTTGTCTGGATGACGTTGCTGCAGTTGCCATGCTGTCGACACACCAACGATACCGCCACCAACAATGATGTAGTCATAGACTGATTTCATACGACCTCTTATAAAACCGATAGTTGAGATTGTTGCAATTTGAACTTGCGACCACTGTAAATGAACACCGCGACAAATACCGCACAGCTTGCCACACGAACCAACATTGGGATGTCGTGCCAAACCAGCAATGTACCCACCAGTACCAACAAGAGACGCGTCAGAATGTTTAGAGGACCTTCCAAGTAGCCTTCAATCGCACCAATCAATGCATAGGTTCCGATGATGGCGAAGAAGCCCACGGTAATTACCGACGTTACATCCCAACTTACTAAGCCTGTGTAAGCAATCAGCAGCGGTACAAGATACAAACCTTTAGCGATTTTCCATGCCATCAAACCGGTACGCATTGGCGGTGTTTTAGCGATGGTTGCCGCAGCAAAGGCGGTCAAACACACTGGAGGCGTTACGTTGCTGTCTTGCGATAACCAGAAGATGATGAGGTGAGCAGCCAGCAATGCCAAGCCTACCGCTTCCATACCCAAACTTTGCTCTAGTAGGGTTTCCATAAAGTCAGCAGGTACTAGCGCCACCATTTCTTTCGCGGTTTCCAACGCCATTGGCGCATTAAGCAGTTCCAGCTTTTCTGGCGCCGCCAACATAAAGATGGCTTTTGCTTGTTCAGGCAATTGACCCGATACCATCAATTCAAGCAATTGGTTTTCTGCAATCAACTTGTAAAGCGCAGGGGCAGACAGTGTTCCCAATACAATATACGCCGCTGTTACAGGTAAACCCATACCCAAAACAAGAGAAGCGAGTGCAATCAGAACGATCATGATGAACAAGTCGCCATTCGCCCAACCGTCGATCATCAGTGAGAACGTGTTGCCGATACCCGTTGTGCTGATCACATTGATCACCAGACCAATACCCACCAGCAATACGGCAGTTGTCGCCATGTTTTTCGCGCCTTGCGAAAGTGCTTCGATGATCGCTTTTGGTCCCATCTTGTGATCTTTCGAGAACCAAGACGCCACCACTACTGAAATGATCGATAAGCCAGCAGCGTAAGTTGGCGTAAAGCCTTGAACCAACAAAGTAACCAATACCACCAGTGGGATAAGGTTGTGCCAACCGCTGATCAACACTTTCAATAGAGATTCATCGCTGGTCGTGATTTTTTGAACACCGCTGCGTTTGGCTTCTATACGCACAAAGAACGCAACAGACAAGAAATAGATAAGAGCAGGAATGAAAGAAACTGCGATGATATCGACATAAGGAATTTGCGTGTAAGACGCCATGATGAAAGCACCCGCGCCCATCACTGGTGGCATCAACTGACCACCTGTCGACGCCGCAGCTTCAACCCCCGCTGCAAAGCGCGAAGGGAAACCCGCTTTTTGCATCAAAGGAATACTGATAACACCGGTGGAAACCGTATTTGCCACACTTGAGCCCGATACTGAGCCCATCAATCCCGAACCAATCACCGCAATAAAACCGGGACCACCGATGATTTTGCCTGCCGCAGCTCGTGCCACATTGATGATGTAATCACCTACACCAGAACGAACGAGAAACGCACCAAACAGAATGAACATGAATACGAATGTCCAACTGATGCGCGAAATAGAGCCAAACATACCCTCAGAAGAATAGAAACTGCGGTAGAGCAAGGTTTCCATGCTCAAACCCGGGAAATGGAAAATGCCTGTTGCCCACTTACCCCAAAGCACAACGTAACTCAGACACACCACAATCAGCACTGGAATAAACCAGCCCATGGTGCGTCGGATAAGCTCAATCACAATCAGGATTGCCATGATGGCGAAGACCCAATCGCTGGTCACGAACTTCACGCCACGTTCGTAGAGCGCATCTTCGGCATAGGGAATGTAGAGCAAACACGCGACCGCACCCATAGCAATTAACACATCGATACCGAGTGCAATCTTACTCTGCTTGAGAGAGATATGAGCCGGATACCAAAGCGCACAAATCACCGCAAAGCCAGCAAAGTGGGTAGCGGATATCCATAACTCTGGTAACGTCGATAAGGTGTTAAACCAAATGTGCAAAGCAGACAACACAACGCCAAACACTGTAATTGTGGTGGTTACCCACGGAAAATCAGTGCGCGTGGGCAGCTCAAACTTCTGCAATTCCTTTTCTATTGAGTCGCTCATCTCATACTCCAAGCTCTGGCGGCTTTTTCCATCTTAGAAATCGGTAGGGATAAAATGCCCCGAGCCGAAACTCGGGGCCAAGTTAGCGTTATTTCGCCATTAGATCTGATGGGATTTCGATGCCCATTTCTTTGTAGTAACGTGCCGCACCTGGGTGAAGAGGCACTGGCAAGCCAGCGATCGCTTTCTCAATCGCCATTGCTTTGGTTGCTTTGTGGATTCCTTGTAGGAAAGGCAGGTTCTCGTAGATCGCTTTGGTTAGCTGGTAAACGTCTTCTTCCGAGATATCTTCACGAACTGCCAAGAAGTTTGGCTGTGCAATGGTGGTAATCGGCTTATCTAGACCCGGGTACGTGTTCGCTGGGATCTCGTACTTCGTCCATAGGTTGTAATTGCCGTTCGCCTCTTTGATTTGTTCGTCAGTAAACGAAAGAATCGAAATGTCTTTACCCAGCGCAGCAAAAGCTTGAGTAACCGCACCAACAGGTACACCTGCAGGCGTGTTCATACCGTCAATGGTGCCGTTTTGAAGTGCGCTCGCACTACCGCCGTAGCCCATGTAAGCAAGATTGAATTTATCAGGGTCGACCTTCAGGCCTTTCATGATTTGGCGACCAGAGTTTTCAGTACCTGAGTTCTTCTTACCGATAGAGAACTTCTTGCCATCTAGGTTGTTCAGGTCAGTCACTGTGCCCGTTTTTGCTAGGTCAGAGCGAACAATAAAGTGCTCAACGTTTTGCCACAGCATAGAGACTGAACGCAGCTGCTCTTGGCGACCGCTTTTCTCATAAGGACCTTCGCCAGACCAAGCCCATGCACCGTAAAGGCCTTGTAGAATCGCGAACTGTGCTTCGTTTTCGTTCAGCAGTTTGACGTTTTCACCAGAGCCCGCAGAGCTGATTGCAGAAAGGGAGAAGTGGTGCTTTGGTGCCAATTTCACTTTGCTTAACGTCGCCAACGCTACGCCCACAGGGTAGTAAGTACCACCTGTCGATGCCGTTGCAAGAATGTAGCTACGATCTTCTGCCGCAGCGTTAGCAGCAATACCAAAAGAAGTCACAGCGACAGCCAAAGCTTTTACCAGCTTATTCATTTTCATTATTACTCTCCGTGTAGTCGTTTCACGATTGGGGATTTACATCATGTTAAACCTTTATTAACAACACATTCCCTAGAGCAATTGAAATGCCAACTTTTAAACCTTTGTATTTATTGAACTAAGAGCTGAAATACATCAAAAATGAGCAAGATTCTGCTGATTTGATAGCAAAGCAATGAGCAAGATCTT
Organism: Vibrio sp. 1978; assembly: GCF_033344345.1. Classification (NCBI taxonomy): domain Bacteria; kingdom Pseudomonadati; phylum Pseudomonadota; class Gammaproteobacteria; order Vibrionales; family Vibrionaceae; genus Vibrio; species Vibrio sp. 1978. The sequence continues at coordinate 48,159 of NZ_JAWPOP010000015.1, read as the reverse complement.
GCCTATCTAAGATGAGAAGGTTGTACGCCTAGATCGCAAAAGGTTAATAAAATGTGATCAAGACAAAATAAATGCACGATTCACTAATAAGCAATATTTTGCCGATGCAATTTTGGATTGAACTGCAACTAATGAGCATCTTAACAATAAGAAGAAAAAGCGTATCATTCTAAACTGCTCACTTTATCAGCTAAGGTTTATAGCCTAAACGACTTCAAATAGCACAAAAATACAGCAAAGCAAGCCATGTTACAGAAATGAAAAGTCATTTATTCTGATTTTCAATTTAAAAAGCAGCTCGATCCACCAGTTCAGAAACAAACATTGACCGTATCAACTTATTTTCTACTTCGGGGTTGTACCAATAGCCCTATGTTCGTTAGTGTAACAACACACCAAGGCAAACGTATTCCTTGGTATTTTTTCGTCATTAAGGATTACCCATGTCAGCAACTGCGCAATCACAATTCGCTTTAAAACGCCCATCTGGCGTTGCTGCTGCGATCCTCCTGCTCTCTCTGAAACTGATTCAGAGCTGACAGGCTATATCTAAACTTTCTGTCAGCTTGAGAAGAAGCTGACGGGAACACCACATACTCCTTCCATTCCTTTCAGTTTCTTCCAAGCGAAACATAAGAGGAATAACAATGTTAAGCGCACGTAATATCGCCGCTTTGGGCTTCATGACTTTCGCCATGTACTTAGGCGCGGGTAACCTGATCTTCCCTCCATTTTTGGGTTACCAAGCAGGTGAAAACTTTCTGAGCGGGATGTCTGGCTTCCTCTTGACGGGTGTAGGTCTGCCTGCGATGGCACTGGTGATGGTGGCTATCGTAAACGGTTCAGACAAATTAACCGCCGCCCTACCTAAACCTTTGGCGACCAGTTTTTGGGTGATGGTATTTATTGTGATTGGCCCTGCGTTCGTGATCCCACGTGCAATTACCGTGGCTTACCAATTTAGCTTTGCGCCAATGTTTGGTGATGCAGCTTTGGTGCCTTTCACTATTGCCTTCTGTGCTATCACCATTCTATTTGCCCTATATCCGGGTAAATTGGTCGACAACCTAGGCAAGATCTTAACGCCTGCCTTGATGGCAATCTTGATCATCATGTCTGTGACGGCTTTGGTTTCTCCTGCAGGTGAGCTAACTGCCGCAACGGGACCATACCTATCTGGTGCATTTGCTGAAGGCTTGACCCAAGGCTACATGACCATGGATGCGCTAGGTTCTATCGGTTTTGGTTGGATCATCTTCCGTGCGATTCGCAGCATGGGTGTAGATTGCCCGAAAGCGACCGCAAAATACACGCTAATTGCAGCTTTGATGTACGCGGTTGCCATGGCATTTGTTTACATCTCATTGGCTTACATTGGTTCGACAAGCTCATACTTGGGTTCTGAGTTCAGCAATGGTGGCGACATTTTAACGGCATTCACCTTCAGCCACTTCGGCGCATTTGGCTCACTATTACTAGGTGCCGTGATGGTATTGGCGTGTTTGACTACTGCTATCGGCGTAACCACAGCAGGCAGTGAGTTTTACGACAACACTTTCAGCAAAGTGAACTACAAAGGCTGCGTTATCACGACCATGGTATTGGCTGGTTTGATCGCCAACGTAGGTCTAGAGCAACTATTGGCTATCACATTACCAGCGGTTGTGGCGCTTCACCCAGTAGCGATTGCATTGATGATCATGGCACCAGTGCGCGACAAGATGTCGCAAATCATGGTCGTCGCAACCGCGTTCACTGCTCTAATGTTTGGTTGTGTTGATGCGCTGCACATCCTAGGTTACATGCCAAGTTCCACTGATGAGTGGATGGGTAATTACATGCCTCTGTACAATGACTTTGCTAGCTGGATTGTGCCTAGCGTATTTATGATGATTGTTGGTCTGCTGTTTACGACGAAAACCAACCAAACCGAACAATTCGAGCTGGTGAATGAATAGCCGTTTAACATAAGACATCGCTCAATAAGTGCGTTACTATGTAGCTCGCTTATTGATATCAGGCAAAGGAGTTGCCTGAATGAAAGATTGATATGGGTCGCCTATGGATAATCAGTATCTAGACATCAGAACACTGAACTTTATCGTTATTCTGTTCTCTTGCATTTACTCTATTAGTCTGCTTTGTTATCAATACACTCAGGGTAGAGTCAAAGGCTTAAAAACCTTCTCGATATCACTACTGTTTATTGGTTTAGGCCCTTTTTTACTTGGCTTTAGAGGCTCTGCGCCAGACTGGCTGACCATCGTCATAGCCAACACTCTCATATTAGTCGGCTTCTTGCTTACGCTATATAGCGTAAGCATTTTTCGTCAATATCCTTTAAAATTGGCTCACTGTCTTACCTTGTTAACACCTGTTTTCAGTGGTTCATTTTACTATTTCACCTTCCATGACCCTTCTATCAAAAGCCGCATTATTTATCTGAGCATGTATATTTGTATCGTCACCTTCTTTAGTGGTGTCGCCATGCTTAAAGGTACCCAAAAGGACTTAAAGCTCCCTGTTAAAGCAATGGCTTACTCTTTCTTTGGATTTAGTTTTTTTATGGGATTTAGGGCGCTTTGGAGTACTTTTTCAGGTGAGTTACCAAGTTTTATGGTCGCAGGCCTTATCCATCAGCTGACTTTCTTATTTAGCATCTGCCTGATCGTTGCTTTGAGCTTTAGTATGCTGTGGTTAATTAACGGACGCTTGGTGCAATCCATAAATGATCTCTCTCATTTAGATGCACTCACAGGGCTATATAATCGTCGAGCCATGGAAGAAATCGTTCCAAACTTGGTTAGTAAAGCACATAAAAAAAGCCAAGCAATCAGCATTATTATGACTGATGTCGACAAGTTCAAAGCGATTAATGATCACTATGGTCACACGGTTGGCGACTCCGTCATGGCAACGATCTCCACTATTTTTAAAAAGCATCTTCCTGAGTCAGCCTGCATTGTGCGATTTGGTGGTGACGAGTTCATGATTGTTTTGCTCGAAAAAGCACAACAAGCCAAAATTGTCGCAGAGCAAATTCGCCTTGCGGTCGAAACTGAAACCGCTTTGCAATCATTTAAAACTGAAGTGACCATGAGCTTTGGTATCAGTCAGTTATCTGAGGGGCAATCACTTCAAGAGGCGCTTGCTGAAGCAGACGAAGCGCTATATAGCTCTAAACATACTGGAAGGAACCTCGTTACCTTGTTTGGAGAAGGTAAAGACCTAAATTATAAGTTTGTCCCAGCTCCTGCCAAAAGCGCATAACATGTTTGTTATGCCAATGATTTTACATTAGCTAGAAATCGTACTAAGTATAGTCGGAGCGATTCAAACCAAACTTCTGCATCTTTTGGTTAAGGGTTCGACGTGGTAAATCCAACTCCTGCATCACCTCATTGATGCGTCCATGATGCCTGACTAAAGAATCATGTAGCACCTTACGTTCAAAGTTATGTAGCTGAATCGCCAACGGCACGCCCGCATGCGTCTCTTCAGTTGTTGAGGATGGTCGACTGGAGAGAATTTCCATCACGGAGACGGTTTCATCCAATGCAAAACGCATCGCGACATTCCTTAGCTCACGCACGTTACCGGGCCAAGCGTAAGCAAGAATGGCTTTTCTATCAGCTTCACTCAGTGGACGACTCTCAGGGTTACTTTTCAGAGCAAAGTGTTCAAACAAGATCAACGCGTCTTCTTCTCGCTCACGTAGCGGTGGCAAATAGATCTGCGCCACATTAAGACGATAGTACAAATCCTGACGAAACTCGTCATGATCATTGAGATCTTCTTTCGCGGCGGCGATCACTCTCAAATCAACCGAGATCTGCTGATTACCCCCAACGCGCTCAACCGTATGTTCCTGCAATGAACGCAACACTTTCACCTGCATAGACAGCGGCATACTCTCGATTTCATCAAAGAATAAAGTGCCTTTATCCGCGTATTCCAACTTACCAATGCGCTTTTTACCCGCTCCGGTAAATGCCCCTGCTTCATGCCCAAACAGCTCACTTTCAAACAGGTTCTCAGGAATAGCGCCACAGTTGATTGGCACAAAATGATAGGATCTGCGTTGGCTTTCATTATGCAAACTGGTCGCCACCAGCTCTTTACCACAACCTGTTTCGCCGTAAATGATCACGTTAGTATCAATGCGTGCTAACTTGGCTACTTGTTCTCTAAGCTGTTGCATCACTCGGCTTCGGCCAATCAGCATTTCTTCTAAGCCGCTAACGCTAGATAGATACTCTTGGCGATCTTGAGTAGACGTTTGTGCGCGATAGCTCTCGACCGCTTCGGTTACTCGTTGGGATAAACGCTCAGGTTGGAAAGGTTTCTCAATAAAATCGAACGCACCGTTTTGTAACGCCCCTACTGCCATATCGACGTCACCATGTCCGGTGATCAAGATAACTGGCGTTGGGATGTGATTAGCAATCAGGCTTTCTAGTATCGACAAGCCGTCGGTGTCCGGCAGGCGAACATCACTGACAATCGCATCAAATTCTTGGCTAAGAATGGCCGCTTTCCCCTCTTCTCCTAAACTGAATGCGGTCACGTCGAACCCCGCCAGTTGCAGCCACTGACTGGTAGCCTGACGAACAATGTCATCGTCTTCGATAAGTGCAATTTTAGGGGTGTCGTCAAAAGCCATGAGTTACTACCGTAGGTGGAATAGAAATCGCTCTTTGCTAACGGTAGCAAAAACCACTGAGGAGAAAAGGAGCTAGATCTCACTTCTTGCTTACAAGTCTTTAACATCCAACCAGTTAGGCGCACTCTTTAATGACTCTCGGTGAGAACGCATTAGCTGAACGGAGTCAGTATGCAGCGCAAAAGGAATGGCAAAACGTGGCTTGTGGTCGTAATTGCAGCAGTGCTGATGTTGTCTTGTTATAGCGCCAGCAGAGAGGTTGCTCGTCAATGGTTGAGCGTACAAACTCAAACCGAAGCTCAACAAAAACTGCTCGACTATATCGGTGAAGTTCGCCGTGCACTCAAACGTTTCTACCACTTACCTTACCTCGTCACCAATAACCCAGAAACCATCGCTTTTGTGAAAGGGAATCTGACTTATTACGAACCGTTGCAAACCCAACTGACTCAACTAGATAAAGCCGCCAATACGGAAGGTTGGCTAATCCTGTCTAACTCTGGCGAAGTATTGGTCTCAAGTTTGATCGAAGAGCGCTTTAGCCTGTCTGACCGAAAAGCCATTGTGGAACAAATTCACAACCAAGGCGGCGGTGTTTCCTTGGTGAACAAAACCAAAGGTTCGAGCCCATTGTATTATCTTGCAGCCCCTATCTACGATGGTCTGGATATCGCTGGCATTGTGGTGGTGCAAATCAACCTTAGCCTATTGACCGAACAGACCATTACTAGCCAAGACATCATTACGTTGCAGAACCGTCAGCAACGCTTTTTCCTATCGAGCAGCTCGCTCTATAACGCAGACTGGTTTAACGAACCAAGCAACACCGTTCAGTTAGAAACGCAGCGCTTATACGACAACACCAATATCAGTGTGTGGACGCTCAACCAACAGCGTTATTTTGCACACACCGTTAAATTAGATGATTTGAATTGGTACGTCAGCTACCTCACCCCTTCTAAGCCGATTCAACAAACCATCAATGTGATTGGTTGGAGCGTAGCAGCGCTGCTCTTATTGGTTGTATTGCTCGTCATCATTGGCTTACAACGACGACAAAAGCACATCAATCAACAACGAATTCAAGCTCTGTTGGAAGAGTCCCAACGCCGCTTGAAACAGATGATCAATAAGACCCACGTTGGTTTGCTATTGATTGATGAACAAGGTCAACTGTTCGATCTCAACCCAATGGCGAAACGTTTGTTCTGTTTACCAGAAAGCGTCAATCGACACGCTTTTGCTTGGGAGTTATTCGATGCAGGCAATCCTAATTCCACCACACTTAAGTTGCTCAAGGACTTACCTAAACATAAAGAGCTCGCAGAGATCAGTACGGTCGAAACCATTGCCAGACGCAGTGACGGTAGCGTCTTCCCTGTCTTGTTCTCACTGACCAGTTTCCCTTGGCATGGCGAGCAGTATTTCCTTGCGACGATCATCGACATCAGCAAGCGGAAAAAAGCCGAGCAATCACTGCAACAGGTCAACCAAGAACTGGCGCAGCGAGTAGAAGAGCGAACTCAAGCACTAAAAGAGGCGCAAAGCCAGTTGATTGAATCGAGCAAAATGGCCGCCTTAGGTCGCATGTCGAGCGCGATTACTCATGAGCTCAATCAGCCACTGACAGGCTTGCGTACCCTGCTCACAACAAATGAACTGTTAGCAGAACGTGGCGAAACCGAGATGATGAAAGCCAACAACGTATTGGTGCAGAAGCTGATTGATCGCATGGCAAGCATGACCAGCCAGTTAAAGACGTTCGCCTATAACAAACCAGAAAGCCTACAAGCAATTTCTCTTACCTCCGCACTCGAAGAGACCTTGCGCGTCTATCAATCCCAATTAGATAAGGTGGATGTGCGTGTTCGGGTTCCTCATGACTTACCTAACATCATGGGTGAAGAACAACGACTGCTTCAGGTGCTCGGTAATCTTGTCTCGAATGCGCTAGACGCAATGAACAACACCACCAACCCGCAGCTCAACTTGATCGTCAATCCAACTGTTAATCAGGTCGAACTGATCGTCAGTGACAATGGCTGCGGCGTGTCGAATGAGATGCTTGAATCCATGTTCGAGCCCTTCCAAACCTCAAAGAAAATTGGTGAAGGATTGGGGCTGGGTTTAGCGATTACGGCCAACAATATGCGTGATATGAACGGACAAATTACCGTGCATAAGAATGAACAAAATGGGCTGACTTTCACTCTATTGTTCAAATCAGCCTAGGTTGATATTGATTACAAAATCATCATTAGAACTAAGCATCCCCGCTGTTTGAGAAAAATACGATCTCGATACAAGTATCGAGGTGTCTCCTACACTATTCTCAAGCAATAAATCCACAAACATTTCCTAAATATAAAGAGTGAGAAACATGATTAAGTTTCCTGAACATTTTCTTTGGGGTGGTGCCATTGCTGCAAACCAAGTAGAAGGGGCGTACAACCTTGGGGGTAAAGGGTTATCGACATCAGACATGCTGCCAAACGGTATTTTGAGTCCGCATCAAACCCGTGAAGAACGTACACCGGGTATCAAAGACGTGGCGATCGACTTCTACAATCGCTACCCAGAAGACATCGCGCTGTTCAAAGAGATGGGCTTTAACTGTCTGCGTCTCTCTTTGGCATGGAGCCGCATCTTCCCTAACGGGGACGAACTAGAACCTAACGAAGAAGGTTTGGCGTTCTACGATAAAATTTTTGACGAACTTGCCGAGCATAACATCCAACCTTTCGTAACTTTATCTCACTACGAAATGCCTTACGCACTGGTTGAAAACTATGGCGGTTGGGGCGATCGTCGCGTCATCGAATTCTTCGAACGTTATGCCCGCACCGTGCTGGAACGCTACAAAGACAAAGTGAAGCTGTGGTTAACGTTCAACGAAATCAACATGTCTCTACACGCACCATTTACTGGTGTTGGTTTGCAAGAAGACGCCAGTGAACAAGAGATTTACCAAGCGATTCACCACCAACTAGTCGCCAACGCAAAAGCGGTAAAACTGTGTCAGCAAATCGTACCCAACGGCAAGATTGGTAACATGCTGCTTGGCGCAATCAACTACCCATACACCTGTAACCCTGATGACGTGCTTGCTGCCATGCATGAAAACAACAAGTGGTTGTTCTTCGGTGATGTACAAACACGTGGTCAGTACCCAGGCTACATGAAGCGTTACTTCCGTGAAAACGGCATCGAAATTCAGATGGAAGCAGGCGACTTAGAAGAAATTGCGTCTGCGAGTGTCGATTTCATCTCATTCAGCTACTACGCAAGTGGCTGTGCAAGTGCGGATCCGAAACAGAAAGAAGTAGGTAACATCGTCGATAGCGTACCAAACCCATACCTTGAAAAGAGCCAATGGGGCTGGCTGATCGATCCAAAAGGTCTTCGCGTTCTGCTTAATTTCCTACACGATCGCTACCAAAAGCCACTGTTCGTCGTAGAAAATGGCTTAGGCGCGCGTGATGAAATCGACGAAAACGGTGAGATTCAAGATGATTACCGCATCGCTTACTTGAACGACCATCTTGTACAAGCACATGAAGCAATTTTGGATGGCGTTGAGCTGATGGGCTTCACCAGTTGGGGACCAATCGATTTGGTCGCGAACTCAACTGCTGAAATGAGCAAACGTTACGGCTTTATCTATGTCGATCGTCATGATGATGGGCAAGGAACGCTAGAACGTAAACGCAAGAAAAGCTTTTTCTGGTATCAAGACGTGATTCGTACTTCAGGCGGTTCATTGAAAAGCTAAACCTGTTGTCTAGGTATAAAGTGCAACTAGGCATTCGCCTAAACCATCAAGCCCTGCAATTGCAGGGCTTGAATTTTAAGGTGTTTATTCATTTAGAGATTAAACTGCAATCTCTCCACCGTCTTCACGTCGAATAACCACTGTCGCCGCTCGTGGGCGCACAGAAACACCAGCAGGCGTTTCTTCGGCTGCATCTTCACTGTATGGCCAGTTACCTGGGTGCTGAATATTCACAAACAATGATTTGTAATCAGGGCTGATGGTAAAGCCTGTTACTTCACAACCATTTGGTCCGACAAAGAAGCGTTTCAATTCAGCTTGATTATCCGCACCAATCACAGCTTGATCACCATTCTCATCTGTTAGCTTAGATGGCACAACAGCCAACATTTGATCATTGGTGTAAGACGTGACTTCATCTGCGCCGTTATCAGTCTGAATCCACAAAATACCACGGCCATCAAACGCTAATCCGTCTGGGCTCGCAAACTGGTTTAACTCATTCAAGCCAGAACGGTTGGTATCTGCATCACCATTTGCTGGCGAACCAAACACAAAGATATCCCAAGTAAAGTCAGTTGCTGAAGCACCTTCATCCCAACGAATAACATGACCAAACTTATTATTCAAACGTGGATTCGCAGGATTGGTTTCATCTGTACGGCGCGTATTGTTCGTCAATGTTAAATATAATGAACCCGTGAATGGATCAACCGTACACCACTCTGGTCGATCCATTGGTGTTGCCCCAACTAAATCCGCCGCACCCGCAGTATTGATGATAATTTCAGCCAGTGAATCAAAGTGATCCGCTAACGTACCACCAGCGGTTGTTACGCTATCAAGCGTTAATGGTAACCAAGTACCTGTGCTGTCTTCATTGAAGCGCGCCACATACAGTGTGCCTTCGTCCATGTACTTGTCACCCATCGCCAAGCGGTTATCAGGGTTAGCATCTGCTGGATCCCACACTGCCGCAGATTCAAATTTGTATAGGTATTCAAAGCGAGAATCGTGACCAGAATAAAATACCACTGGTTTGCCTTCTTCAAGCTTACCGAAAGTACAGCCCTCGTGACGGAAACGACCTAGCGCAGTACGTTTCTTCGCACGTGAGTTTTGCGTGTAAGGGTCAATCTCGACAATGTAACCGTGACCATTGGCTTCATTACGGTAATCATCCATCGCACTTGCTCCTGTTGGAGCCACATTAAAGCGAGAGAACTCATCAAGACGCTCTTCTGCATTTCCTGCTAATGTCTCCCACAAGTAGCGTGTGCTTTGGTCATCGACACCAATGCGATCTTGCTCTTCTGTACGAGTCCCGGCATTAACAAAGTAACCTGGCCAGTTCTCTTCACACGTTAAGTACGTGCCCCACGGCGTGTAGCCGTTGCCACAGTTGTTTAACGTACCACGCGCTTGGCTGCCATCTGGCGAGAAACGAGTGACAGTTAAAGATGTGTGGGCCACCGGGCCAGACAAATCCATGACTGTCGCACCAGTATAACGACGGTTTAGTGGATCGGTATCAACCAACTTCCACATGTTGTCTTCCAGTTGAATGCGAACCACTGATACACCGTGCGCGTTAATCTCTTTGCGCACTTCATCTACAATGGTACGTACGCCATTTTCAACCGTCGGACCGTTTGGATGCAGTGCTGATGTGTCGATGTACTCGTGGTTAATACATAACAAGCCATCTGTAGTGCTATCGTTCAATGGGAAAAAATGCATGCCGTCATGGTGCATGCCTAGCGCATTTAACTGATCGGTACTGGTGTTGGTACCATCTTTTTGCCATGCGCTGCCTTGTGCATTAAGTGGTGTTCCCCAAGGTACTAGTACTTGTGCGGTGTAACCTTGTGGAATTGAAACTGCGTCAGTGAGTGAGCCAGGGATAGATTCAAAGTTAAGAACGGCTTTAGATGCGCCCGAACCACTGCTTACTGTACTCCCTGAGTCAGACGAGTTACAACCAGCCAATCCGAAAGCACCAAACGCTGTCATCGCACTGATACCTAAACCACCTTTCAGAATGCTGCGTCGAGATAGGCTCGCTTCTAATACTTCTTCAAATGGTTTGTTTTCACTTTGGTTATAACGCGTCGCGTCAAAGGTTTCCTTGCTCATTTTTACTTTCCCGATCTTATAGTTTAATTAATAAATAAGTGATTAGTTGAACGGCAAGAAGTTTGGATAAGAAAAATGACAAAAGTGCTTAAAACATATGAAACTTGTGTTTCAACAATACTGCAAACTAAACCAACACAGCTAACGAAGCAATTAAATTCTGGTCACATAATCACCAACTGTATCGCTTCATTCTGATTTTACTTGGGCTAAAGTGTGATAGAAGGTATAAGGTGTACGAAATCAAATCATCTACGAGAGATAATCATGAAATTAGACAAGATCGATAACAAGAGCCGTCGTATCCGTAAAAAGCTGTTCTTAGGTGAGTTCGCAATCCTAGGTTTCGAGATCAGCTGTGAAACAGACATTAACGACTTCGACCGTTACGATGCATTCGTTGATGACTTTATCGACTACATTGACGAGCTTGGTCTTTGCTTCGGTGGCGGTGGTCTAGAACTGTTTGAAGGCTTCCTATGTTCTACTGACCGTTACGGCAGTGCGACTGAAGAACAGAAAGCGCAAGTTATCAAATGGTTAGAAGCACGCCCAGAAGTGAAAAGCGCGCAAGCGGGCGAACTAGTTGACGCCAACTACCTGTAACTAAAGGGCAACCTGTAATACGCAGAGCTCAATAAATGGTAGAGAAAGCTGGTCTTAAGACTGGCTTTTTTATTTTTTGAAGAATGTGATATTAAAATTGGGTGCTTGGGAAGTTGCGCGGAGTGATTGTGGCATTTTTGAGCTGGCAATCAACGGGAAACTGCGTTCCACAGCCAGCTCGTGCCTTTAGGTATAATTAACTATGATTTTTTAGCTGGGGCGTCTTTCGTGTCTTTCCAGTATTGAATACGCACACGATGTAGCTGAGCTCTTCTAGTCTTTTTCATAGTAAAGTCCCTCATCTTATATAAGTAACGCTCCTCATGGAGCTTATTGTCTAAGGTCGTATCCCCTTCAATCTATAAGGGAATCAATCATTTAACCGTGACCAATTTCACAACATAATGATAATTACCGATATCTTGCAGCCTGTTTTTACTGGCAAACGGCATATTATCTATCTGACACAGTTAACTTACTCACCAGATATGACAGAAAAATGGCAATCAAGTTCCCTACTTATACTGTCATTGAATCTTAATAAGGATTAACAAGGTGGGCATTTCAGATTTACCATACTGTTTATAAAAACCGCAAGAATTTTTATTTCTTTTCAAACAAATCTCTACTCAAGATCAATTCACTTTCATCTTTATCGTCTCCCTTTTAACGCATTGTGATCCAGTTCAATCCACAGAACTCGGAACAAAAAGCGCACATTAATACATTCACCACCAAACTTGTGCGAGATCTCTTACAAGAGTTGTAAGCAAATAGATTAATCACCTCTAAGAGCAATGCCAGAAAAAAACATTAAATATATGATTTAAAAGTAATATTTAAATTCACTTAAAATAATAAGTAAAAATAATTTAGAAAAGTTAATTGAGTCAAATCAGCAAAACATCAATACTCAACTTGTCGACAGGATGTTGGCGGGAACAGGAAAAAAGCCTAAAGGATTGGGTATCTTCAGGATGAAGATTTGATAGCTTAGGATGAGTTGTCAGCAAGGAAGTAGTTAAGCTCTAGGATAGAGTTCGCCCGTCAGGATGATAGGCAAGAATGGACACCGCTAGGAAGGCGATGAACAAGGAACTCGGTTAAAGGACTTAGCCACAATCAAGGATAGATGCAGGGAGCACCTATTAGTAGCTGGATTGCTGCGAAAAAGAATAAGCCCCGTCTGGGAAACCAGGCGGGGTTTTATTTTGTCTGTAATGTATTGATAGCGATTCATCTTTATCGTTTAAGTCTTCTCTGTTTTCATAAAACACCGTGCTATCATTTTCTTTACGTCTCCCAACGAAGCTCTCAGAAAATCACACACTATGCTTAATCCTGTTTGGTTACATACATTTAAGACATTGATTGAAGTCGGTCATTTTACGCAAACTGCAGAAAAACTTTTTATGACTCAGCCAGGCGTCAGCCAACACATCAAAAAATTAGAGCAAAGTTGTCAGCATGCCTTGATCAAGCGCGAAAACAAAAGCTTCGAATTAACCGAACAAGGCAGGATTGTCTACGCATATGCGCTCGAGTTAGAAGATAGAGAGAAGAAGCTGCTCGAAGAGCTCAGTTTTGATGATGCGTTTTCAGGCCACTGTAAACTGGCTTGTTCTGGTGCAATGGCGTTAATGTTGTATGGGCCCATTTTGGAGAAGCAAAAACAGCACCCGAGCTTATCGTTACATTTAGAAGCCGCGCCAAATCAATCTATTCTCAACGCCATAACGCAAGGGCACATCGATATTGGTATCGTGACTGATGTTCCCAACAAAGGTCTGTTTCACAGTGAGCGAATTGGTAAAGAGAGGTTGTGCTTGGTTCTGCCAAAGCATTATCAAAATAAGCAGATAACGCCACAACTCTTGCATGACTGTGGTGTCATTAGCCACCCTGATGCTGAGCATTACATGACGCTGTTTTTTGACCAGTGTGAAGAACCACAGCTCCAAGAAATTAAGATGAGCGATTTACCATTATCCGGCTACGTAAATCAATTGAGCCAAATTTTGCTACCTGTCAGCAAAGGACTTGGCTTCACCGTGCTGCCTCAAAGTGCGGTCGACAATTTTCCGCTAAAAGACACGTTACACATTGCTCAATTGAAAAACACTGTATGTGAAGAGCTATTTCTAGTTCGTAAGCGCAGTCGTGCTCTACCTCTGCGCTATCAGACCATCAAAGAAGTGTTATTGGATGTGATCGGTGGTGCGCATCAATGATGTTAGCCACTCTTCGCTGGTAATGCGTTTGTCTTGGCAATCCACCCAATATGGTTTGCCAGATAACCAGCTCTTTGACGCGACCTCTTTTATAAACACATCCACGGAATCAACGTCATCTTTGGCGTAATCCCATTTATTGCGCATGTGTTCTGCCGCTTCTTGATTAGTGTACGCCTTGCCGTTGCGGATAAAGGTGCAAGAGGATTGCTCAACTCGTTTTATCAACGTCGAAATATCTTGCTCTACCCCTGCTAGTGCAAAGGTAGGCAGAATGCTTAATGTAAGTAACAACGTCCACTTTGCTTTCATCGCACCTTTATCCTTATCCCTGACCACATAACTACTAATAGTAACTACTGATAAGTGACTTAACTATTCTGGTGTTTGACTGTTTAGCTCAGCAATTATTGCCACCATGCCTGAGCAGGCTGAGGCTCCGCAATCGCCAAGCGTTGACCAATCTCAGGGCTCACTAACGTTACACCGCGCTCTTCACTAATATCTAACGCGCGTTGCATTGGCTCATTCCAATCGTGCATTGATAAATCAAACGTGCTGTTATGGATCGGCATCATCACTTTGCCCTGCACATCGATGTGTGCTTGAACGCTTTGCTCTGGGAACATGTGAATGTCTGACCAGAGTTCATTGTACGCACCTGTTTCAATCATGGTGAAGTCAAACGGACCGTACTTTTCGCCAATCTCTTTAAAGCCATTGAAGTAACCAGAGTCACCACTGAAGAACACTTTGTGTTGTTGTGCATTGATAACCCAACTGCCCCACAGAGTCGTATCGCGGTCTGTCAAACCTCGACCAGAGAAATGCTGAGTCGGAGTTAGTGTATATTCAATGCCGTCAACAGAGTGTGACTCCCACCAGTCTAGTTCGATCACTTTCTCTTTGGGTACACCCCAATTCACCAGTAATTGGCCAACTTTTAACGGCACCAAGAAAGTGCCCACCTTGTCGCCTAGCACTTTAATAGAAGCTTTATCTAGGTGATCGTAATGGTCATGACTGATCACCACCACATCGATAGTTGGCAAATCTTCTATCGTGATGGGAGTTTTGTGAAAACGTTTTGGCCCAGCCCATTTCACAGGAGACGCGCGATCACTGAATACAGGGTCGGTCATCACCAGTTTTCCATCGAGCTTCATTAATACGCTTGAGTGACCCAGACGATAGATGACGTCATCTTGCTCTTCTAACAGTTGCCGCGCTGTGATCGCATGCACTGGAATTTCAATCGTTGGTGTTGGGTTAAGGCGCCCAGTCGTAAAATACGCTTTCATGATTTCGAACATGTCGCCCAAACCGCTTTTGTATTCCAACTCTGTATTTGCAAATTTGTCCGGGTATGTTGGCGCTTTTTCAGTATCAACATTAGAACAAGAAATCATGGATGTACCCATCGCGAACGCTCCTACTGTGGCTAGCAAAGTTTTTTTCATAAAAAGTTAACCCGAACAAAAGTAAACTACACAGTGCAGTTTACATTCTAATTATCAAAAGTAAACTACTTAGTGTAAAATAGATCAAGAAATGATCTTCTTAAATTAGCAAGCTTATGAATGTAAAAAGAAAAAGTCGTAGCGAAACCAAAAGAGAAGCCATCTTATGCGCGGCAAGGCAAGCGTTCCAAGAGTTTGGGGTGCAAAACACCAGCATGGATAAGCTCTCTGCAATCGCACAAGTCTCTAAGCGCACGGTCTATAATCACTTCCCTTCTAAGGAAGCGATCGTGACGGAGTTGCTGACTGAGCTTTGGCGTTCGTCAATGATGGAAAGCGACATTAAACGCTTGGCCACTCTGCCACTCAAAGATCAATTGATTGAATTACTCTACAGCGAGATCATTGTGGTAACGGAACCAAACTATATTGAGCTGGCAAAAGTGGCATTTGGGCACTTCTTATTTAAGCCGGAAGATCTCAAAGAACAAGCAGAACAAATGTCGAAACAGGAAACCGCCCTATACCGCTGGCTTACTGAGAAATCGAACAGTGGCGCTTTGCAAATTGATGATGTACATATAGCAAGCACTCAATTGCACAACTTACTTAAAGGCAGTGCATTCTGGCCGCAGTTAATGGGAATTCGCCCCTCTTTGTCGAATGAAGAATCTAGGCTGTTAGCTACCCAAACGGCGGAACTTTTTTTAAGTCACTATCAAAACAGCTAAAAGCAGCGGTCAAATTGGCCGCTTTTTTAAGCGATAATTCGTGACAAAGCGATGAAATTTTTGCTCAATTTTATTTATCTCACCCTTGACAGTCTCATACCGCAAGGCGTGAGCGTTCGATAAAATATTTTTGTCGTGTCGACGATGCTTTTTCGTTTTCATCTCACAAAAAAACGCCCTAAGGTGCGCACCTCTGACGACGTGGTTGTTCAACCACAATTCTAAATCGTTGAAGTAAGTAGGTTATGTCATAACATGATCACCTGCCTACTGCATTCTATGCTCTATACTTATATTTTAATTTGGTACTGACTTACTAAGGAATTGCCATGCGTATTGCTATTCTCTCTCGTAATGAGAATTTATATTCAACCATGCGCCTAAAACAGGCGGGTGAAGAACGTGGGCATCAAATCGATGTGATCGACACGCTTCACTGTTATATGGACATTACGAGCAACAACCCTAAGATCCGCTACAAGGGTGAAGAATTACCGCAATACGATGCTGTTATTCCACGTATTGGGGCATCTATTACGTTTTACGGCACTGCTGTTGTACGTCAGTTTGAAATGATGGGTACATTTTGTGTCAACGAATCTGTCGCGATCAGCCGCTCTCGTGACAAGTTGCGCTCATTACAACTGCTATCACGTAAAGGCATCGGTTTGCCACGCACTGGCTTTGCTCACCATCCTGACAACATTCAGGACGTGATCAAAAACGTTGGTGGCGCACCTCTAGTGATTAAATTGCTAGAAGGCACTCAAGGCATTGGTGTTGTACTTGCTGAAACAAATAAAGCGGCAGAAAGCGTGATTGAAGCTTTCATGGGTTTGAAAGCTAACATCATGGTGCAAGAATTTATCGAAGAAGCAAAAGGCGCGGACATCCGTTGTTTTGTTGTCGGTAATAAGGTGATTGCCGCAATGAAGCGCCAAGCAAAAGAAGGCGAGTTCCGTTCTAACCTTCACCGTGGTGGCTCTGCACAACTCGTGCGTTTGAGCAAAGAAGAGCGTGCGACCGCTGTAAATGCAGCGAAAGTGATGGGCTTGAACCTTTGTGGTGTGGATATCCTTCAATCTAAAAATGGCCCAGTGGTAATGGAAGTGAACTCTTCCCCTGGTCTAGAAGGCATCGAACTAGCAACTGGTAAAAACATTGCAGGTATGATCTTCGATTTTATCGAGAAAAACGCTAAGCCAAATTCAAACCGTACTCGCGGTAAAGGTTGATTTTTGTTTAACGCACAAGAGAGCCAAAAACCGGCTCTCTTGTTACTCGTCGCTAGGATGACACTATGAATCAGAAAATGATCATTGGGAATGCCGAAGCTATTTGCTTGCCAGAGTTAGGGATTACTCACCTTGAAGCGCGTATTGATACAGGCGCTCAAACCTCTTCATTACATGTAGACAATATTGATTGCTTTGAAAAAGATGGTCAGTCTTATGTTGCATTCGATCTGCACCCAGATGTATACCATTTAGAACAAGTGGTTCGCTGCACAGCGAAACTAAAAGCAAACCGTAAGGTTAAATCTTCTAACGGTACTTTTGAGCACCGCTGCGTGATCACGACGATGCTGCGTATGGGCGACCAACAATGGCCAATCGACATTACGTTGACTAACCGTGAAAAAATGACTTACATGATGTTGTTAGGTCGTCAAGGCATGGCAGACAAAGTGCTCGTTGATCCTAGCCAATCTCACTTATTGGCATCTTAACCCCGTAGCTTCAGATGAGTGATCGAACGTTTTTGTTGAGCATCACTCGTCTGGCTTTATCTTCGCCTACTTCCTACGAAATAACGCAAACAACAATCCCTTCGCTTTAACTTTTGTCACTCGCCAGTGCGTCATTGGCTTAGTCGGCGCTGTATTCAAAATGTGCTGATACGCTTTTTCATCCAAAGTCACCTCTCCCCCATGTGCCAGAAGCAAACATTGCGGATTCATCTCAAACACACGCTTTAATGATTGCCGATATTGATTCGGATGAAATATGGGAAACGGCGCAATCAGATGCTTTTTCACCTGCACCATTAAATCCGCCACATACAGCACATCTTGTTCAGAATGATAAACCGACAGATCTCGATCAGTATGCCCTAGCGTTTCTAGCACCTGCCAATCATCAAATCCAGGAATAAACTCTCCATCAATAAGTTCAATATCTGGCTTTAACTTGCGGGAATACCACAGGTTTTGCTTTGGTTTACGCATCCGATTCGCCATCCAGCGTGCTAACATTAAATCGGTCAAATGCATTAGCCAACCGTCTACACCGCTATACCACTGGCTCTCTCGCTTTGCGGCCAATAGCTTACATCCTGTTAAATCACGTAGTTTGTGCGCACCACCAGCATGGTCTGGATGCATGTGGGTCACAACAACCAACTTTAGGTCAGAAAAAGGACGATGGAGTTGATGTTCAATAAAGTCTTTAAGATGAGGGATGTCTGCTCGACTGGCACCATCAAGCAACAATAATTTATCGGAATATTCGGCGAGATACATGGTCTGAATGTACCCCTGAATTCTGTGCAGCTGCAAAGTATGTCCTTATTTTAGTGAGATGCTTCATGACCGAATCCTTACTGGTCAGACCAACTATAACAGCAGAATGGACGCTTCGGTAAACAAATATTCACACGTAGCGACGACAACAAATCATAATCGAGATGATAGATTTTAATCATTAGACTCAAGGGCCCTTTTATCCGTTAATGCGCGCACACGGAGTTCGTGTCAGGGTATGAGGTAAATACCTCATGATTTGCTTTTTTGTACTTTTCCTTCTAATTAATTAAGGAGTTAAGTACATTTTTGTGAGAATCGAGTTGGAAAAAGCAACTAAATTAGACCGCATCCGCGCGGACTACAACGTTCACTACTGGAGCCAAGGTTTCTACGGCATTGATGACCAAGGCGAAGTATATGTATCACCACGTAGTGATCGTGCACATCAAATCCCTTTCAGCGCTATTGTAAATGAGCTAGAAGCGAAGCAGTTAAATCTGCCTGTATTAGTACGCTTCCCGCAAATCGTGCACCAACGTGTGCATGGTATTTGCCACGCATTCAACCAAGCAATTGAAGAATACCAATATCCAAACAAATACTTGTTGGTGTACCCAATTAAAGTAAACCAACAACGTGAAGTGGTGGATGAAATTCTAGCGAGCCAAGCTCAACTAGAAACCAAGCAGCTTGGTCTTGAAGCGGGTAGCAAGCCAGAGTTGTTGGCGGTACTTGCATTGGCTCAACAAGGTAGCTCCGTGATCGTGTGTAATGGCTACAAAGACCGTGAGTATGTGCGTCTTGCACTGATCGGTGAAAAGCTGGGTCACAAGGTATTCATCGTACTAGAGAAGCTTTCTGAGCTGGATCTGGTACTAGAAGAAGCGAAAAGTTTGGGTGTAAAACCGCGCCTTGGTTTACGCATTCGCCTCGCCTCTCAAGGCGCAGGGAAATGGCAAGCAAGTGGCGGTGAAAAATCGAAGTTTGGTTTATCAGCATCGCAAGTGCTTAGCGTTATTGAACGTCTTAAACGCGAAGGCAACCTAGACGCGATGCAACTGGTTCACTTCCACCTTGGTTCACAGATGGCAAACATCCGTGATGTACGCAATGGTGTGAACGAGTCTGCACGTTTCTACTGCGAACTACGCGCACTCGGTGCAAACATCGAGTACTTCGATGTGGGCGGCGGCTTGGCAGTGGATTATGACGGCACACGCAGCCAATCATCGAATTCGATGAACTACGGCCTTGCAGAATACGCACGTAATATCGTGAACACAGTGGGCGATGTGTGTCTGCAATACGAACAACCAATGCCAGTGATCATTTCGGAATCGGGTCGCTCGCTAACAGCGCACCACGCTGTATTGATTTCTAACGTAATTGGTACCGAGTCGTACCTACCGGAAGAAGTACATGAGCTTGATGATGACGCTCCGCTTTTGCTACAAAACATGTGGCGAAACTGGGAAAACTTACAAGATGGTACAGACGCTCGTGCGTTAATTGAGATTTACAATGATACCCAAAGTGATTTGGCAGAAGTGCACTCTCAATTTGCTACAGGCGTGCTTAACTTGGAACAACGTGCGTGGGCAGAACAATTGTCACTACGCATTTACTTCGAATTAAGCCGAAAGATGAGCACTAAGAATCGCTTCCACCGTCCGATTCTGGACGAGTTGAGCGAACGTCTTGCAGATAAGTTCTTCGTGAACTTCTCTCTCTTCCAATCTCTACCAGATGCTTGGGGTATTGATCAGGTGTTCCCTGTTCTGCCACTTTCTGGTCTTGGCGAGGCGGAAGAGCGTCGTGCAGTGATGTTGGACATCACATGTGACTCTGATGGCGCGATCGATCACTACGTTGATGGTCAAGGCATCGAGAGCACGCTACCTGTACCAGCTTGGAGCAAAGACAAACCGTACCTAATGGGCTTTTTCCTAGTAGGCGCATACCAAGAAATCCTTGGTGACATGCACAACCTATTTGGTGATACCCACAGTGCTGTAGTCAATGTTGATGAACGTGGTCAATTTGAGATCAGTTACATCAACGAAGGTGATAGTGTAGAAGACATGATGCGCTACGTTCATATCGACGTGGATGCGATTCGTGACAATTATAAACAATTGGTTTCACAGCGAGTTGAAGCCAATGAACAAGCACAAATCCTAGCAGAACTAGAACAAGGTCTAGCAGGATACACCTATTTAGAGGACTTCTGATATGAATGATTTGTTTACTAAAACTGATTATTCGCTTTACTCCAACTCTATGTCGTTTTTACGTCTGCCGTACATTCGTAACCCGGTATCGGCAGACGCAGACGTTGTGGTGTTGGGAGTCCCTCTGGACATGGCAACATCTGGTCGTCCAGGTGCGCGTATGGGTCCAGATGCAATTCGCCGTGCCTCAGTCAACTTGGCATGGGAAGGTAAGAAGTTCCCTTGGAGCTTCAACGTATTGGATAAACTGAAAGTGATCGACGCAGGTGATCTCGTGTTCGATTGCGGTGATGCGGAAGATTTTACTTACCGCCTTGAAGCGGCAACCTGTGAAATTCTAAAAAGTGGTAAAACCATGTTGGGATTGGGCGGTGACCACTTCATCACGCTACCTATCCTGCGTGCCTATGCGAAGCATCATGGCCAAATGGCTTTGATTCACTTTGATGCTCATACGGACACCTATGCAAATGGCAGTTCATACGACCACGGTACGATGTTCTACCATGCGCCGAAAGAAGGTTTGATCTCAGCAAAGAACTCAATACAAATCGGCATTCGTACGGAGTACAAACAGCAAGATCACGGCTTCAATGTGATTAATGCGATGCAAGCGAATGACATGTCGGTGAACGAGATCCTAGAAGAAATTCGTCGCACCGTCGCAGACAAGCCAGTATATGTCACTTTTGACATCGACTGCTTAGACCCGGCCTTCGCACCGGGAACTGGTACACCAGTTTGTGGTGGCTTGAACTCAGACAAAGCGCTGAAAATTATTCGTGGTTTAGCCGGCATGAATATCGTGGGTATGGATGTTGTCGAAGTATCGCCTCCATACGACCACAGTGATGTTACCGCACTAGCGGGAGCAACCATCGCACTAGAAATGCTTTACGCATACGCATCTGAGCGCGAATAGACATAATCATTTCTAAGGGAGCTTCGGCTCCCTTTTCTTTCTGATGCCTTCCTCTACCTTTTATTCACTCGTTTCATCTTGAACTCAGATCAACCGATCAGACGCTTTATTTTTGCACTTTAACCATTAAAACCAGTTACCTATAAGGCTCATTCTATTCACGAAAAGTAAAAGATTTAACGTAATTAGACAAAGAAATGCACCGCTTTTTGAAAACAAAATCGGATTACTTTTTCTAATTGAAATCATAGATTTTTATCTTGCTCAACTTCACACTTTTTGATTGCTAATTATACAAGCAAGCACTATTATCTCGCGCAAATACCCCGCAACACAAGAAGTCAGTTGGCACTCTGTAAAAGAGCGCTAAGGGTTTTTACGTCTTAAATTTTTTGGAGAGATACGCAAATGTCTGCTTCGTTTCCATTAGCGAAACTTACCTTTTTAATCGCTATATTGACTGCCGTGGGTCAAATGACCCAGACAATGTACGTGCCTTCAATCGGTCATATGGCGGGCGAGTTTTTGGTATCTGCGTCATCACTTCAAGCTGTGATGGCTTGTTACCTAATCCCATATGGCTTGTCGCAATTTGCGTATGGCACACTATCGGACCGCTTGGGACGCAAACCGATCATCATCGTCGGGCTGCTTATCTACATCGCGGGTACACTGGTAGCATTATTTGCACATCAATTTGAATGGTTCTTGATTGGTAGCTTTATCCAAGGCTTAGGTATTGGCTGCGGCGGTGCGATGTCACGCACTCTGACTCGCGATTGCTTTGAAGGCTCTGATCTACACAGAGCAAACAGTTTAATTAGCATGTGTGTGATTTTCTCACCATTAATGGCACCAGTATTAGGCGGCTACCTAACAGAAGCTTTCGGATGGCGGTCGAGCTACTTGTTCTTAGCGCTATTTGCTATCGCGGTTGTGATCACCATGATGACAAGCATGATGGAGACGCTACCAAAAGAGAAACGCAAATTCGAACCAGTAGCCAAAAGCTACAAACACGTTTTGTCTGACCGTCGCTTTCAAGGCTTTTTGATTTGCCTGGTTGCAACATTCGCTGGTGTGGGTGTATTCGAAGCGGCGGCTGGGGTGTTGTTAGGTGGGGTATTAGAATTACCTGCAACAACGGTAAGTTTGCTGTTTATATTGCCGATCCCAGGTTACTTGGTGGGTGCGGGCTTATCTAGCTACATCGCAAGACGTCGCTCTGAGCGTCGTGCTTTAAACGTAGGCTTGGTCTCTATTTTTGTGGGCTCTGCTATTGTGCTCATCCCAGGCTTGTTTGGTTTGACCACGGCGTTAACGCTAGTTGGAGGCGCAACCGTGTACTTTTTGGGTGCGGGTATTCTCTTCCCAGCAGCAACAACTGGAGCGATTGCGCCATTCCCATACCATGCAGGAACAGCAGGCGCGACATTAGGTGGCATGCAAAACTTGGGGGCAGGTGTCGCAACTTTGCTCGCGTCACTATTTCCAGCGCATAACCAGATGCCTTTGGGCATTTTGATGATGGCAATGTCGGTAATTGCAATGCTTGGGTTAATGTGGGTGAATCGAGCACACAATCACTCAAACGAAGTACCGCAAGTTATCTGATCATTATCAGCTTACTTTCAAAATCCAAAAGGGACACACTCAACAAGTGTGTCCCTTTTTTCATATCACACTATATCGATTCCCCGATGAGAATGATTTAACTTTCGAATTGATATTTGTTAAAAATAACAGCTGCTTACACAATGTGTTTTCAGCGCCCTTCAAATTGAGTATCCAACTCGGAAATATTGAGGATTCTCACTTTTTCGGTATACCCCATAACAAAGAATGGACAACTGAAAACCACTAACAAAATGAAAGCCCAGCCCTCAGGATGAGGCCACTTGGGTGTACAATAAGGATAAAATCAGATGCGTTTCACTTTAACTACGTTGGCCGTCTCGGTCGCGCTTGTCGCCGGATGCAGCAATCAAGGAATCCCCAGCATGACTCAATACTCCCAAACACAGATCGTTGCTCAACAAACTCAAGCTCCAGTTGCGAAAAAAGTCCCTCACGCGATGACTATTCATGGCGATACCCGCGTTGATAACTACTACTGGATGCGTGACGACGAACGTAAAGACCCTGAAATTTTACAGCACCTAGAGACAGAAAATCAGTACGCAGAAACCGTTCTAAAGCACACTGAAACACTTCAAGATACGCTATTTGAAGAAATTAAAGGGCGCATCGCAAAAGACGACAACTCAGTACCGGTTCGTAAAGGCAACTACTTCTACTCCAGTGAAGTGACCGGAGATAACGAGTACGAAGTCCATTTGCGAGCTAAAGACTTTGCAGGCAAAGACAAACAAATCATTTTAGATGTCAATGAACTAGCAAAAGAACATGAATTTTTCAGTATCGGCGGCCTATACGTTAGTCCGAATGAAAACTTATTGGCGTATGGCGAAGATACATTAAGCCGCCGCGTGTACACCCTTAAGATCAAAGACCTGACAACAGGCAATTACCTACAAGATGAAATCGAAGGGGCCTCAAGCGCTGTCGCATGGCAGAACGATAACAACGCCTTTTACTACATCAAAAAAGATCCACAGACCTTATTGGGCTACCAAGTTTATCGTCATGTATTGGGCACACCACAAAGCAGCGATGAGCTGATTTTTGAGGAAACCGACAGCGCCTATTACACCTCACTAAGCAAAAGCAAAGATGGCGAAGATATTTATATCTGGCATTCGAGTACAGAAACCAGTGGGGTCTCTATTATTGATGCGAACAACCCTAAAGCAAAGGCGAAACCGTTCTATCCTCGTGAAGATGGCATTGAATACAGTATTTCTAAGCTAGGCGATTGGTACTACATTTATACTAACTATCAAGCCGTCAACTTCCGTTTGATGAAAGTTCATCAAAATGACATGCATGACCGCTCTAAATGGCAAGATGTGATTGCGGCAGACAACAACACTCAACTTGTCGACTTCGAGTTATTCGATGATCACATCGTCTATGAGCAGCGCTCTAACGGCCTAGCAAGCGTCACTGTACGTCAGCTTTCAACAGGAAAAGAATTCCCCCTCACATTTAATGACGATGCGTTTGCTGCCTATTTGACAGGTAACCTAGAGCTGGATAACGAGAAAGTTCGTATTTATTACAGCAGTTTAACCACTCCAGGAACCTACTACGATTTCGATCTAAAAACGGGCGGGTCAGAAGTCATGAAGCAAACACCTGTACTTGGTGATTTTAATCCTAACAATTACCAATCAGAACGCATCATGGTCACAGCCCGTGACGGTAAAGAAGTACCCGTTTCTTTGGTGTATCGTAAAGACTTATTTAAGAAAGATGGTACAAATCCACTCTACCAATATGGTTATGGATCTTATGGCGCAACCATTGAGCCAACTTTCCGCTCGACACGTTTGAGTCTATTGGATCGCGGCTTTGTTTACGCCATTGCTCATATTCGTGGATCTGAAATGCTTGGCCGCCCTTGGTATGAAGACGGTAAAAAACTAACCAAGCAAAACACATTCAACGACTTTATTGATGTCACTAAAGGTTTGGTTGAACAAGGCTATGGCGCTAAAGATAAAGTCTTCGCTGTTGGTGGCTCTGCAGGAGGTCTCTTAATGGGGGCTATCATCAACCAAGCACCAGAACTGTACCGCGGTATCGGTGCACATGTTCCGTTTGTGGACGTGGTAACCACTATGCTCGATGAATCAATTCCATTGACCACCAATGAGTATGATGAATGGGGTAACCCAAATAACAAAACATACTATGACTATATGTTGAGTTACTCGCCTTACGACAACATCAAGGCGCAAAACTACCCGAACATGTTGGTAACGACTGGCTTGCACGACTCTCAAGTACAGTACTTTGAACCAATGAAGTGGGTCGCCAAACTTCGTGAAATGAAGACAGACGATAACGTCTTGTTGTTCAAAACCGATATGGAAGCCGGACACGGCGGCGCATCTGGTCGATTTAAGCGCTTAAAAGAAGATGCGCTAGAGTATGCCTTCTTCCTCGATTTACTCGATAAAAAATAAGCGTATTAATAGAACTGTATCTCTAACAACAAAAAATGCCCGCAAGTTGCGGGCATTTTTATAGACGCACTCTCTAAACAAAGAGTTGAGTTACCTAAGCACAGAATGACTAGCGTCTCTTATAGCCAAAGGATAGCAGAAAGAAAAACGCCTACTCACAACGAGTAGGCGTTAACACAATAAATGTGTTTAGGCAGTAGAAACTGGCCTATTTATTAGAAGTAGTAACGAGCACCTAGAGTCCAGTAGTCGTTCTCTTCATTGTTGTAGTCGTTACCTAGATCAAACTGGTAAGCTGCAAACGTTACGAAAGCAGGAGTTACAGCGTACTCTGCTTGTAGCGCAGTTTCGCTTGAAAGTGTCTTGTTGTCTTCTTCGTCTTCTACGCCTTCGTAGTTAACGCTGAATGTCCAATCGTTTACGCCGTATGCCAAAAGAGCTTCAAGTTGAGAAGTGTCTTTACGCATTTGGTAGAAGTACTCGTTCATACCGTATACTACTGCTGCGTATAGACCTGAACCGTACTGACCGTAGTTTACAGAGAATAGGTGTGATTCAGCATTCTTAGTACCTAGAGTCGCGTTTTTAACATCACCGCCGCTGTATACGTAGCCTAGACCAAAGCCAGCTACAGAACCGCTCAATGCAACTTGACCACGTTGCTCGTATGTTGTTGCATCTGAAGTTTGCTCACCTTGCCAACCTAGACCTAGGTTGAAAGCAAAACCTTCACCAAATTCAAAACCTTTACGGTAGCTAAGCATTTTATCAGCACGAGCTGAGCCTAGGTTGCCGTGGTTGTCGTACAAAAAGTCGTTCGCAAACGCGATTGGTAGATCCGCAACGCCAGCGACATCGTAGTAAGGTGACCATTGAGTACCTGCTACTAAACGGCCAAACTGCTCATGAGTAGCACCGATGTAACCTAGACGAGTTTTGAACGATTGCTCGCCACCGTTTAGGTAGTTAAGCGCCCATTCACCTTTAGCGTCGATAGTAATACCGTTGCCAATGTCTTTCTTACCCGCAACGTTAATACGTGGAGACACTTGGTGAACTTTTACATCTTCTTCGAAATACTCACCCACGCCAACTGAAACGTGACCGCCGATCGATAAAGATGTACCATCGCTGTTGTAAACTTCTGCTGCGAAGGCCTGTGAACCACATGCTAGTGCCGCCACTGCAACGGCTAGAGTTTTCATTTTCATTGTTAACATCCGTATAGTTGTTTGTACCGGTTCGCTTAGAAACAGATTAAATCCGAATCAATCGCAACGAACACATAACAAAGTAGTAATGAAATAGAAATGAAACAAACACTTTCTTAAGCAACCAGTGGTATTAATACTCACATTTTGAACTGAGTCACAAAAAAATAGGGAACTTTTCATTCCCCATCATAAAATCTGTGGCTTTTTACGTGTCACATCTCCCAACGTGCTAGTGGCTTCTCAGTTTTGATACCCTTACTGCCCCAGCGGTCAATAACATCAATTTGCAGTATGCGGCTCGGTTTAATAAGCGATGTCAAGGTTTTCGACGGTCGTTTATCCGTCACTAACCATAGCGTTTTATCTTGTTCAAACTGAGCTTTTAAAGATAATTTGTCTTCTTCTGTCCACTCGAGTTCCGGCTTAAATTCGCGCCCAACCACAAACAATTGGTTGCCAGAGGCAAAGTCCTCTAATGACTCACTCATCAGTACCACTGAATCGATGCCTTTATCGAAGATCTCTGCCTGTTGTTGGTTGATCAGTTCACGCACATTGAGCATAAGAGCCTGTTGATTCGTTTGAATAGCCTTTTGGTGTTCAGGATATACACGTTGTAGATCCTCTCCAACAATGCCCGCCATTCGGATTAAGTTTGTAGGGTTCAGCCATGCGTACTTCGATGTTGACCCGTTTTCCAATGTCAGTACTGCAACTCCTTGAGCTCTAGGAGAAATGGCCTGCGATGCATCGATTTCAATCAAGTGAATGTTGCCCTGTCGAGCGTAAACATAAGTCGGGTCTTGTTTCCAAATCGCACCAAGAGTAATAGCAACCGTCGCGACTTGACCCGCTTGCTTAACTTGCTCTGTACCTTTATTTGCGAACCAGTTTTCAAGACGCTCAACGCCGTAACGCTTTGGAGGCAGATACTGAGTCTCTATCCCTGTACCTTTCATGAGTTGCTCAGACAACATGTACGTGACGGGAGTGCTGGTTAAAATGTCTTTGGCGCTTGCCAACGATGGAAGTGTTGTCGCTATAACCAAACCAAAAGTTATCGCTAATTTTTTTATCTTCATGTTCATTACTTTATAAAAATGGTTACGCTTTTTGGATAATTCGGTAAACCGTTGCTGTTAGGAAAAATGCCGCAGAAACAATGATGATGGATGCGCCTGATGGCACTGGTAGCTCAAGCTCCATTGGCAGTATGGTTCCTACTAAACACGCAATGGTTGCCAATAAAGAAGAAAGGAGAACAAAACTGCCCATGCGTTTAGTCAATAACCGAGCCGTTGCACCAGGAATCAGTAGCAATGCACCAACCAATACCGCGCCAATAATCTTTACCGCGGCGATGGTGACCAAGGTGATCATCATGACAAATAAGTAATCATAAAAGCTGGTATTAAAGCCGCGTACACGTGCAATATCCGGGCTGATACAAGTTAGCAAAATGCGGTTAAACGTTGGAATAAGAAGCAGTAATATGATCAAACAACTGATCGCTAAAATAAGGATATCGTTGTCCGTCACAGTCAAGATCGAGCCAAACAACACGTTCTCCAACATGTGAATGTTGATCTTGCGAGCAACGTACATTAACAGCGCAGCACCAACCGCTAACGCTAGTGCAAGAAAAACCCCAACCAGTGTGTCGTAAGGTACATTCGTACGATTACGAACAAAGTGAAGTAACAGCGCAAAAATCATACAAAAGCTAAACAATCCGATGATCGGATTCTCTGGCGGCTCACCGAGCAACACACCAATCGCGATTCCGGTAAGCGCAGCATGCCCAACCGCTTCAGAGAAAAAAGCCAGTCGCTTGGCGATGACTAATGTACCAAGACCACCAAGTAATGGCCCTAATATCAGCGCTGCCACAATTGCGTTCACCATGAAAGCATAAGAAAAGCTATCGCTTAACCATCCAGCTTCAACGCCGCTAACCGCTAACTCTCGCAACCAATCCATTATGCAGCCTCCACTTTTGCTGTGTAGTGCTTGAATAATGTTTCTATACGATCAGGACTTAGCACATCTGAATGGTGCCCTGACGCCACAATTTGACGATTTACAACATGGACCTGCGCATCTAAACGGCGCACTGCGGTCACGTCATGGTGCACTGCCAGTACCGTTTTGCCTTCTCCAACGACTTCATGAATCAAACCTTCAAGATATCGAACACCTTGCTCATCCATGCCAGTTGTAGGTTCGTCTAAAACCAATAAATTGGGCTCATCCAGTAAAGCTTGCGCAAACAAAACACGCTGTTGCTCACCGCCAGAGAGTTGCCCCATACGACGATCGCAACGCGTTGCCATACCCACGCGATCCAGCTGGGCCAGGGCATGTTGAGTTTGTTTCGTTTTACGTCGCCAAAATAGAGGGATACGAGTTTGGTTAAGCAGTACAAAATCCATCACGGTTAACGGGAGGCTTGCTTCAAACATCGCTTTTTGTGGCACATACCCTATCTTCCCCGATGCAGCTGATGGTTCTGGCCAATTGAGCGCTATGTTTCCCGAAAATGGCGTGAGTCCAAGTACCGAACGAAGCAAAGAGGTTTTACCACCGCCGTTCGGTCCCATAATCACGTGACATTTCGCGTTCTCGAATTCGGCGCTGATGTTCTGCAAAATGATATTGTCGGCGTATTTTAGGCCCACGTTACTTAAGGAAACGGAAGGTCCAGTCATTACGCCTTTTCCCCTGCTCGCTTACTCGCCACAAATTTCATGGCTTCGATTAGTGTTTCCACATTATCTCGCATCTCAACCTCGACTTTATCAGCCTCATACTCACCGTGAGTCATGTGAGAAAAGCGATAAAGCTGCACCCCAGTCGCCTCTTCGATGGTATCAACAAAGCGATTCGGCATATTGAGCTCATAAAACAGCACATCAATGCCCGATTCACGAATTTTCTCTATCGTTTCCTGTAGCTGACTTGCACTTGGTTCAACACCATGAGCAGGCTCAATGACAGCGGCAACGTCAACACCAAACTCCTGAAGGATATATCCGTAAGCATTGTGGGTTGTCGCCACCTTCATACCAGCCGTGTCCAACTCACCAAGAGACAACATTGCATCACGCTTCATCAGGCGAAATGTTTTCGCGTATTTACGAGCATTTTGGCGATAGAACGTAGCATTGTCTGGGTCCAATTGGCTTAGCTCACTCGCGATGGTGTAAACCTTTTGAATGGTTGTTGATAGACCGACAAAGGTGTGAGGGTTCACTGCTCCTTGACCAACAGACTGCCCCATAGCGGGCAATAAAGGCACTTCTTTGTTCGCTTCGATAACCACGAGATCATCACGCTGAGAAGCCTTGATCACTTTCAGTGCAAAATCGTCATGACCAATACCATTGATCACTATTACGTCCATTTCATTTAAGCGCTTAAGATCATTAGGTTGTGGCAAATAGTTGTGAGGATTAAAACCAGCATCAACCAAAGGAACGATGTCCGCCTTCTCACCAACAACGGCTTTAACATAGCTGTAATAAGGTTGAAGCGTAATACCAATACTGAGTTTATCGGCAGCAAAGCCAGTAGAAGACACCGTCAATAACGCGGTGGCTGTAAGAATACGACGTAAAAGAGAGCGTTTGATCATAGTACTTATCAATTATGTTGTCTTAATGGGCGTGAGAGTGAGAGGAAGAGTCTGACAGAATGATTTGTTTCCAACCGAAATCGTGGCGTTTTGCTAGCTCGCTCAATCCCTCCACATTTAACGAACGGCTAGAATCATTAAACCAAATATCAGCTTGAGAACTGCGGCTATCCAACAGCATGGAAGCAGAGCCTTGGGCACTGGTCTTCACGCCAATGTAGACACCGTCATCAATTCGTTGCCACTGATGAGAGCCTTTACGCTTCCAGTTTTGGTCTTTCACGAATGGAGCAATCCAAAGCGCCTCCATATCAGAGATCTCAGGCCAAGTTCCGGTATCTAACTGCAAATCACGAATCTCTTCATGAGCGAGCTTAAGTTCAGCGATCAACCCCAACTCATTTTGATGTAAATCCGTGATTAACACTTGATGAGACTGCATGTCTGGCTTTTCAGTCGCGACCTGATGGTAGGGCATAAGTATGGCTGCTGAACTGAGAATCGCTGCGATTGTCAGTGCGACCCACTTTCCTTCTCGGTTACCATCATCAGGGCGAACTTTCTGAACGCTCATTTCTCTTTCAGCTCAACGATATCCACTTCCACCGGGCTTTCATGTCCGGCATCAAATACCAAATAGAAATCTGTTTCAGGGTGAGTAAATTCTGCGATGGAACGCTTATCTGTTTTTTCTTTGGCGATCAGATTGTCGTCGTAATCGTACATTTCGACATCGTAGTCGACCGCTGTCGATCCATCCGAGTAGCCCGCTTCACAAATCACTTTATCTTGCGCCAAGTGACAGCTCATCAGAGGAAAATGTGCAGCAGCGTGAAAGGACGCAAATCCAGAAAAAAGCAAAACCGCTTTTAGAAGAGAAGTGTTATTCATGATAATTCCAAAATGGCCCAGCAATTGCTGAGCCTAATTCGATTAGTTAAGTTGAGTTTCAAACGTAAGGTGAACATTGGCACTCGCTTTATCCGCCAATGGATTATCTTTCAATTCACCTTTGTAGTTCGCTTTCATTAAGTAGCGCCCGGCGACTTCTGGCGTGAAGATCACTTTGCCATCTTTATCGCTCACCACATCGATTTGTTCTTGATGGTTTCGGTACATAGTACCTTCACGTGTAATCTCAGCAGTAACGCCCTCTTGTGGCTCTCCGTTAAAGAAAAACTGGAAAGTCACAGGCTCACCTTCAATGATGTCCGATGGATGCGTGATCGGTTTCATCTCCAGCATTTTGCCTTCAATCTCCAACGCTTTGTCCGTTGGCATACCAACCGTAATGTAGCTTTCTGCTCGGGTGTAACTTAGTTGAGTAACCACATCACGCGCTTGCTCGGGAAGCACATCACCACGCTCAGCTTTGCTTGCTCGCGCCCATTTCACCGTATCACGACGGCCCGCTTTGTATTGTGTGTAGTAGCTCGGCTGATTATTAATCGCAACTTTGTGCGTGCCTTCTTCTGTAAAAAAGAAATCAAACATAGAGCGACGCTTGCCACGAACAACAAAGTTAGGACGCTCAGAGCGGCCATCCGGCATCACCACAAATGCCTGATCACTACCCGCAGGCTTATCAAAAACAAACGTTCCGTGAGAGGCAGTAACATCAAATGTCAGCCAGTCACCGCCTTCTTTAGAAACCGTAAAGTGAGAGGGCAGAACCCAACGTGGATGTGCTTGCGCGGTGGTGGTTACAGCCAATCCCATTGCCATTACACTCGCCAATGCCACTGCTTTCATTTTGGTTTTCATTGTTGTGTCCTTTAATCACTTAACTTGATAATTGACGGTGATGACACCCGTCTCTTGTGTTGGTTTAAGCTCATAGCGCACGTCACTGTCCGCTAGCGTTATTTTTTGACGTAAGTAGTTTCGCCCACCGTGTTCACGAACGACTTCGACGTACAACGTGTAATTTCCTTGTTCCAAACGCTCCCCTGAGTCATTGGTTCCATCCCAGACAAAGCGGTATTGACCAGCAGGACGTGTTGCAGAAGTCACCGCATCAACAAGTTCACGATCATAACGACCCGCTTTTCTCCACCAGCTGCGTAGATCTTTTAACCATTCGTCTTTCCCTACCCATAACTGAATGGTTTTAACCGGTTTACGCTGATCGTTTTCAACCCAAACCGCCACATAAGGGCGTGCATACATTGAGGTATCTATCTTTGGAAGTTCGAGTTCGAAGTCGACCTTCGCGTTATCTGGTAGAGGCGCCGCGGAAAGAGAGAAAGGAGTAAAAGCCGCGATCAAAGCGGCTTTACAAAAGTGATTACGGCGGAAAAATCTTCCTGTGTTCAACATAAGTGTTCTCTAAAAAAGCTGTTATGGAACAGCAACAAAATAAATTACGAGCGACAGTAACGTACCAAAGCTCATCCATTGCATTGACGTTCTGAGCGTCTTCTTCTTAGGCAGTAACAAGCACACGCCTGTAAGAACAAAAAACACCATCAAAAGCGCAGTGACGTCGATAAACCACTTCCAAATCCCACCACTGTTGCGTCCTTTATGTAGATCGTTCAGCAGCGCAACAATACCGTAGTGCGTCGTTTCGACGTCTGCTGAACCAGTAGTCATATCAATAAAGACCGTAGCGTTATAACCCGGGCCTTTAAAATCCATAGAAAGCTCTCCGAGTAACAACTCACCTTGCTCAACTTCGGTATACACATCTAGTGCGGAGGGAGTGCCGCGAAGCTCGGTTTCTTTAGTCAAGAAAGCCACCAGCCCTTCACGATTAGGTTGAAAGGTATCTGAATGTGAGAATAAAACTGAGTGCGGAACCGTCAGAGTATGTTGTTGAATGATAGGTTCGCTGCGTTCAAACAATTCGGGGCGATTGAGGGTAATACCAGTTACTGCAAAAAACAGCGTAACTAAGAGAAGAGCCATCGAAATATAGATATGTAGGCGGCGAGCCCAAGTTTGAACACCTTTGCTTTTAAGCAACATAGAAACAATCATCACCAATAAATGTGGGGCATAATTTAGGTGATAATCATTCGTATTGGCATTTAATTTACATTGTTTACTTTAAACAAAAAAATACCCGAGACTGAGCTCGGGTATTTAATAAAAATGTTCGCTATGAGTTCTGCGTCGATTCTACTTTGCGTAGCTGTGATAGATACTTAACCCAACTCTTTGCCTGATTCGATGGCTTAATCTCATTCGCTCTTTTGGCATTAGCGAGCGCATCGTCAAACCGCTTAAGTTTGTAGTAAGCGCGAGTTTTGATAAGTGCAACATCCGCTTTACGACCTCTGACCTTATCGAGCGCGGCAATGGCATCTTTATAATGGCCTTCTTGCACCAACAGTTGAGAATAGTTCCAGTAATACTGCCTATCTAGCTGAGCTGCAATACGCCAGCTATCAATAGACTCTTCCCACTCTTTTGCCATTTGCCAATACGTTGCTTGCTGAGCTTTTAGCTTACTATTCGAGTTTACATCCTCTAGCTCGTTCATCACCAACGCAGCTCTCTCAGGAATACCTCGTTTCGCGTACAATTGTGCCAGCAGCTTTAAGTCATCTTGGCTAAGTTGTAACCCTTTCAGTTTTGCCAACGCCAAAGAGTCTAGGGCACGTTTGTTGTCATCAACCCGTAGGTATAGAGCAACAAGCTGACGCCACCATTCAATTCGCTCAGGTTCAATCACGATTAAGCGTTTGATGGTCGAGATTGCCGGCTTCCACTTTTTCAGTTCTAGCTCAGCAGAAAGCTTTATCGACAATGCGCCAAGCTTGTCTGGCTGACCAAATTTCTCATAACGAGCCATTGCTGAAAGCACTTTTTGCCACTGACTCAGTTGATAATGAGATTGGGAAATACGCAGCCATAGCTCATGCGCTTTTTGACCTTTAGGAATGTTTTTGCTCAAGGCATAGTAATGAGGTAAAGCCTTAGAAAAACGTTGCTCGTTCAGCAGTATATCAGCCAACATTTTTCGGGTTTGCCATGCTTGCTCATCTTGTAGCAAACCACTATTGACTGCCAACTCAAGTTGCTTAATCGCCGCTTGAGTTTGCTCGTTCTGCCAGTAAAAAATACCCAACATTCGAGCGACATAAGCTTGGTCATATCCACGAGAAAGCTCCATAGCTTCAAGAGATGAAATCGCTTCTTTCAGTTTCTCTTCTTGAGCCAAATTATGTGCTCGTTGAACTCTCGCTGCGGTGTATTGGCTTAACTCACTGGCAATGGTTGAGAGTGCACTCAGGCTTAATACCGTACCGATTAAGAATTTTTTCATCATTTGGCTAACTTGAACTCCACTTTAGCGGTTTGTCCGAACTGCTCAATTGACACACCATCCTCAACTTTTGGCTGATACTTCCATTTTTTAAGCGCACGGATTGCTTCCCTTTCAAACATGCGCTCGGGCTCAGCCTCGATCACTTCAATATCTTTTGGTCGTCCAGTTGCATCGATCGTGAAACGCATAATGACATAACCTTCCACTCTACGTTTCAGCGCCTTACTTGGATAGCGAGGATCAACACGATACAACGGCAGTGCTTGCTGGTTGCCCATTGTTCCCTTCAAGTTTGGTGCACTAATCGCGATGCCTTCAAGGGCAGTGTTTAAACCTAAAGCACTGACTGGCGTCATCTGACTCATTGGTTCCATTTGAGTGTCAGCTTGAGACAGATCCATTGGCTCCGGCGCTTGAGGTGGTTCTGGTTGCTCCGGCACTGAACGTTGACGACGCTGCACGTCTGCTTCATTCTCTACCATCACCATATCAAAACGAACGGCTTCTGAAGCTTCTGGCGCACGCTGGTTGCCTTTATCAACCATCCACGCCATAAAGCTAAACAAGCTCACAGAAATTAACAGTGATGCTGGTAGTGCAAGTAACAGCCTGCCCATTAAGGTTTCTCCGCCGCCAATGCAATGTTCTTCACACCTGCCGCCTTTGCAGCGTCCATCACTTTCACGACAGTGCCATTGTAAGCATGCTCGTCAGCTTGGATAACTAACGAAGCATCAGGCTGATCAAGTAACAGGTGCTCAATAGAGGCCTCAACACGCTCAATATCAACCACTCGTTTGTCGATGTACACATCATTCGCTGCCGTTACTGCGATAAAAATGCCCGCGTCTTTTTGGCTTACTACATTAGAAGCCTGAGGGCGATTCACTTCTACACCGGATTCACGTACAAACGAACTGGTCACAATGAAGAAGATCAACATGATGAAGACGATATCAAGCATCGAGGTTAAATCGACTTGAGCTTCATCTTGTTGGTTAGGTCTGCGTCCGAGTCTCACTTTTGACTCCTTAAAGATTGTTCTAACTGGATAGCTTTTCGTTCACACACTTTGCTAAGGCGAGCATGAATAAACATGCCCGCAAGCGCTGCTACCATACCTGCCATGGTTGGCAGCGTAGCAAGTGAGATACCAGAAGCCATCAATTTCGGATTGCTGCTGCCTTGCGATGCCATTACGTCAAACACCGTAATCATGCCTGTCACCGTCCCTAACAACCCTAGCATTGGGCAAACCGCCACAAGTAGCTTAATAGTCGATAGGTTTTGGCGCAGTTCGATTTGCGCTTTTGCAATCCATCCTTCACGGATTTGATGCGCGTACCAAGAGTGGTGCTCTGATCTTGCTTGCCACTGCTCACAAAGCTGTTTTTTTACCCTAGGGAAAACCGTTGTGAGATAAATAACTCGCTCCATAACCAACAGCCAGCACACCGCCACGACGGCGGCCAACCACCATAGGATTTGACCACCTTGCTGCATAAAGCTCATCAAGGTTGTGGCCCAATCCTCACTGATCAAACCCAATGTGCTGAGTAGGATCTGCTCCATTACGCTGCGTTCTCCGCTAAGGTGTTAGAATGGCTTTTGTTACTCGGCATATCACGCTCAGCTTGTTCTGCAACTAAACCGATGCCTTGTTTTTCTAAGATACTGCGAATATTTTCTGCTTGAGAGCTCAATACGTTGTGCGCTAATAGCAAAGGCATGGCTGAAACAAGGCCAAGTACGGTAGTCACAAGTGCCATTGAAATACCACCCGCCATTACTTTCGGATCACCATTACCAAATTGAGTGATGACTTGGAAGGTTTCGATCATACCCGTTACCGTGCCTAATAGGCCAAGCATAGGAGCTAGAGCAGCAAGAAGCTTAAGCATCGACAACCCTTTTTCTAGGTGGGTTTGCTCATCAACAACGGCTTCCAAAAGACGTAGTTCTAACGCTTCTACGCTGCGATGCTTGTCTTTCTGGTATACCGCAAGCACGCGACCCAAAGGGTTGTTTCCTGGCTGCGCTGGGGTTTTCAGTTGCTTCATGATTTTCTGGCGCGAAATCATCAGAGATGCACCACGTACGAGCGCAATCAATAGGCCGATAGCCAATAAACCAAGGATGATTTTGCCGACAACGCCACCCGCATTTAGGCGATCAGCCAAAGTCGGTGAGTTTGCGAGCTGCTCAAGAAGAATGCCACGTGACGGATCTATGACAAGCGCATCAATGTCACCAGAGGAAATAGTATTCGCTGTTGGACCGCTTTCAGGCTGACGAAGATAGTTTACCGCATCTCCGCGTTGACCATTCCACTTAACGTAGCCAGTGTCATCCAGCAGCGCCATAGAACCAAGACGAACACCACTAACCGTTTGTTCACGACCCTCGCCATTTAGCAGTGTGAAAGAGACGTTTGCCATTTCACCGCTTGCTTTGATTTGTTCTTCCATGCTGCGCCACATCGCCTGAAGTTGGGTCAACGTTGGCAGTGATTTAGCCGCAACAATAGCATCGATATCTTTCTGATATGAGTTTGCATCTACACCGGTTACTGAGCTTTTTAGCTCAGACTCTAGCTCTTTTGCGTTCTGGCGAACGACGCCAAATAACTCACCTAGGCTCCCGGTTTCTAGACGCAACTTTTCTTCTAGCTGTGCCAGTTCTGCTTCATTTTCACCGAAGGTAACACTTAATGAGTCCGCCTCTGCTTGAAGAGCAGCACGCTCTGCCACCAATTTATTCTTTATAGCCTGTAGGTCTTGCTCTGTTTGCTTAAAACCTGATTCACGCGCGACATTGTGCGATTGCTGTTGACGATTTTCTTGCTGCGCCTTTTGTAACAACGCATCACTAGCAAAAGTTGTATAAGGCATTAATGCGGCTGTCGAGATTAATGCAACCGATAACCATTTTTTCATCATTTATTTGCCCTCCGCAGCGGTTAACGACACTGGCAGAGTTAACATACTCGGCGCGATCTGTTTATTCGCCATAGCGAACGCTTTGTCTAGCTCTGATTTTTGCTCAGAACCCACTTGTTGCCATGCTTGTTGTTGCTGTGACCAGCTCCAAAATGTGTCACCAGATAAGCTACGCGCTACCAAAGACAAACGGCCTAAATAGAGAATGTCCGCCTCCACAGCTTCATTGTCACCCAGGTTAATCTTGCCTTGGTAAACGCCAAGCTTGGTGCCGTAATCCATTTCAATTTGGTACGCTTCTAAAATACGACGAAACTTCTCTGCATCCGCAACGTCTGCACGCGTCATCATGGAATCCAGCTTTGCAATTCGCTCCTCACGTTGCGCTTTGCGTATAGGCTTGTCGTTAGCGACGAGCACTTTTAAGCCCTCAAGCATGTGATACATTAAAGGCACGACACCTTGACGAGTTTGAGCAATCTGTTCAATTTGCTCGTTCAAGCTATCAACTTCTTGATTTTGGCTCTCAACAAGGCTTGCAAGATGATCGCGATAAATCTTCAAGTTACCGACTTCTTCTTGCAGCTGCTCAATTTCAGCTTCTAGAGTAAGTGATTTTTCTGCGCTTGCATCAATACGTTTTTGGCTTACCGCCGACGACTGGTTTGTTTTACTCTGCACAGCTTGTGCATCGTTTAAGTTCGCCGCGTGAGCGGGAATCAAAACCGATGATATCAACAGAGCGATACTTGATTTCATTAGATTCATACGAGTTATATTTCTGTGTTCCAAAAACGACCAAAGGGGAAGACTACCCTTCCCCTTTAATAATCAAATTGTTATCAGTACTTGAACTGGATTGTTGCCATGTAGTTGCGGCTTTCTCCAACCACAACCCCACTCGCACCTTTTTGCTCGCCATTCGTGCTACCACCACCTGCGAAGTAGTCGGTATCGAATAAATTCTCGACATTGAATCGAGCAATGATATCCAAGTTTTCATCGTACTTATGTTTGTATGACACGCCCATATCAACGCGAGCGTAGCCATCTTTCTTGAAGGTGTTTTTTGCATCACCGTAGCGATCACCTTCATAAATCAAACCAAGGTTTAAGTTAGTGTTGTCTTGAACCTTGTAGCTAGACCATAGGCTTGCCGAGAACTCTGGCACGTCTACAGGGCGGTTGCCCTCATATCTTTCTGCCTTCTTAAGCTCTGCATCCAAATACATTGCAGAAGCGGTTAGCGACAACTCTGGGGTCACAAAACCTTGAGCCATTAACTCAGCGCCTTTGTGAACTTGCTCACCACCTTGCGTTTTCTTGTGTAGGAGATTGCCGCCCGCGTCTTTGCCGCTTTCAACATCCAGCGAGATGTTCTCTAACGTGATATCAAACACAGCACCAGATACAAATAAACGCTGATCAAACAGTTCCCACTTCGTACCGATTTCATAAGAGATACCACGCTCAGCGTCGAGTTTCTCACCTTCATTGATGTAGGTACGACTACCGTTGCTGACTTCACCTTGAGGCATGAAGCTTTCAGAATACTGAACGTAAACCGAGCCATTCGTCGATGGGTGGAATATCACACCTAACTTTGGAGAAACTTGGTTTTCGGTCAGTTCATCATCACGCTTTTCGTCATAACGAACACCTGCAAGCACTTGCCAGTAATCATTAATCGTCATCATATTTTGCGCGTAGATACCCCAAGTATCGTACTCAGCTGTTGGTGATTTCCTCGAACTACTATAGCTAGGCTTAGGCACCGTTTCTCCTGGCGCAATACTCGCCTCATTATGAAATGCCATAAAGCGATCATAACTGTAGTCTAAGTAGTTAGCGCCCACTAACAACGTGTTTTCCGTACCGAACAAAGTAAAGTCCGTCGTCACATCTATATATGCAGTATCAAATACCCAATTATCGGAGCGATCGTTGCCTCGATGCTTAATCGTATTTAACTCTTCATACTGATCAAACTTAGGGTAAGACTCTACATCAAAACGCTTAAAGTCTTGGCGGTTGTAACCTGCTTTTACGTTCACGTTATCCGTGACTTGCGCATTAATATCGACACCGTAGTTTTCTACTTCGTTATCAATTTCAGACCACTGCGCATCCCAAATGTACTTATCACCGCGAACCGCTTTGCCATCAACAATGTATGCGCCAGAGTCTACGCTACCATCGTCTTTCGTGCGATCGTAATGCGCTGACACCATAAAGTTGTCGGTGATGTCGTACTCAACCACTAGGCCCGCTACCGTACGATCTGTTCTAGGCTCAGTGCCATCACCGTACCTGCGCCAAGAGCCGTAGCTTTCTTTGGCAAAAATTGCGCGCGCACGCAGTGTCTCTGCATCATTTAGCGCGCCACTCACATCAAGCACAGTGCGTGAGTGATCATTCGAACCTAGATCTTGACTCAAACTTGCTTGTGTTTGAGTTGTTGGTTTTTTCGAAACCATGTTTACCAAACCACCCGGCTCAGATTTACCGTATAGCAGACCTGATGGACCTTTAAGCACTTCAACACGCTCTAAAAGCTCAATTGGCTGACGGTAGTGTGACCAGTGTTGACGACCATCACGAAGAAAACCGTCTGAACTGCTAAGTTCAAAACCACGTAGAGAGAAACGTTCGCGGTTACGGCTTGTACCACCCGCGCTAACACTTGCATCGTTACGTAGCACTTCACCAAGTGTACTTGCACGCTGCTCATCAATTACCGTTTCATCGATAACCGCTACTTGTCCCGGCGTTTCCAGCTGCGTCATTTCCATGCGCATTGCTGTACTGTTTGTATCTGCCTTGTAGCCGAACTCTCGACCTTCTACAACTACATGTTCGTCTGTTTGAACTTCCGCCACTGCAGGTGTTGCTAACACTGCACCGATCACTAACGCCAAATGGCTCTTAGTAAACATATCCTTTCACTCCGATTATTATTTTTCGGGTCACATACTTGTTGAATGCGATTCCCTCTTAATTATTTCGCGGGTGAATATAAGTGATAAGTATTACCATTTGCATTAAATTTACATTCTTTGCATTTGCAAACTTTTGTAAAGTACTCTCTGATGATGCGCCATGATAATGTGACATTAATCACAAAAATTACGACTTAATCATACTTATTGCTTGAACACTAAAGTAACCCTCAAACCGCCTTGCTCACGGTTTTTCGCCGTGACTGCTCCACCCATAATACGCATGGATTCTTTGACAATCGCAAGACCTAAACCGTAGCCACCAAGCTTTTTATCTCTAGAAGCATCTAAGCGTGTAAACGGATCAAAAATATCGACTAGCTTGTTCTCTGGAATACCAGGCCCATTATCAGATACTGACATGGTGGTGAATTGCTGCCCTTCTTTGACATAATTTTCCAGAGAAACTTCTATCTGAGATGCTTGTCCTGAATATTTAATGGCATTACCAATAAGATTGTTCAAACAACGAATGACCAGCGTTTCTTCACAAATGGCTTTAGCACATACAGCTTCTGAGCGGAAAGACAACGTCTGTTCTGACTTCAAATCTATTTTGCAACGTTCTACTTGCGGGGAGAGCAAAACTTCTAAATCACAGCGTTTCGTGGCTTTGTCGAAGCGCGCATTTTCCAAGCGACTGAACTCCAATATATCGCTGATCAAATGGTTTAGCTCTTTTGCTTCATCTTCTAGCCTTGTCACTAGGCTTTGCTCACTTTCTCCAACACGCTTTCGCAAAAGATGTAGAACCAAGTTCTGCCTCGCTAACGGCGTTCTCAATTCGTGAGAGACATCTCTTATAAGCAGTCGCTGCTTTTCAGCGAGAGAATGAATCTGTTGCGTCATGTGATCGAAATCTTGCGCTAACTCGTTAAACTCACGCGTGCTCGACTTCAGCTCTTTCACGACACTGACATTAAAATCTCCATTAGATAGCTTTTTGCTTGCTTCTCTCAATCGATCCAATGGTTGCTGTAAGTTACGTGCCATTAGCAGTGAAAAGAGCGCCAAAATAACCACTGCAATCACGACTTTGAGAATAGAGAAATACAGAATGAAGTCATTTGCAGGGTGCAGTCGATGTGGCAATTGAATCACTAAAGTATTGCCATGAACTAAAGGAATATTGATGATGGGGCGATTCACTTTCCCCTCAAGTTGATCATCAATGCTTCTCTTAAATTGAAGTTTGAACTCGAAGTGCGGATGCATCAGACGGTGCGTAACTGGTTGCTGATGTTCATTCAACACAAATAAATAAAAGTTTTGCGCATTTGCCCAGTCAGCAAGTTCGTCCATGTCTCCGTGCTCAATCAATACATTGGCTTGATGTGCAAGGTCTAGCATTTCTTCTCGCACACTATCGGGCACTTTCAACATGGCTTTCACCAGAGCTTGTTCCGCTAAGGATTGCACGACCAAAATGCTAATGACAATTGCGGTCATACAACTAAATAACTTGAACGCTAAGCTGTCTTTACGTTTTGCAATAAAAGGTGGACACCGGAGCTTCATTAACGGTTTACAGCCTCTAAATAACTGTAACCTTTGCCACGGAAGGTTTTGATATGTTGCTTGGAAAGCCCCGCTTCAACTAACTTGCGACGTATGTTACTGATGTGCATATCAAGGTTGCGATCAAAAGGACTCAGCTCTTTCTTTAACACTTCAGTTTGAAGCTCTGCTTTTGAAATCACGACTCCTTGGTTTTTTACCAAGTAGCTCAATAGTTCAGCTTCCGTACTTGTGAGGGGTAAGCTATTAAGCTGGTCACTGATCGTTTGAACGGTACTACACATCGTCTGACGTTGACGTTCCAAGCCAACACGACGAAGAATCGCTTTGATGCGCATTAGAAGCTCAGCGACATTAAAAGGCTTTCCGATATACTGATCGGCCCCCGCTTGGTAACCATCAAGCATCGAGTTTTCATCGTTGAGAGCGGTAAGCATTAGAATAGGTGTCGCGAAGCGCTGACAGATCCTACGAGCAACTTGCATGCCGTTAAGGTTTGGTAACATGACATCAAGCAATACAAGATCTACAGGCGTTTTTTCCATATATTGCAGCGCACTTTCACCGCAATGCACAGAAGAGACGATGTAGCCCTCCTCTTGCAAAACCGCTTCTAACAGCTCACACAAAGGAACGTCATCATCGACTATCAAAACTCGTGACATTACCACTCACCATTCAAATAAAAATGGTTCGCATTTTATTACTCATTTACCAATTAAACAACTACACACTCTAAGGCTTTAAGTCCACAGGACTCAGTCCAAGAAGCAGCAACGTGCCATTAGAGTTTAATGTTCACTTTTACTAAAGGTTCCTAACAATATGCACCTAGATATATCTTCATAGAAAAAACGAGTACAATCTGGCAACCGCAATGCAAAAGATAAAGCGAATGGAAACGTTATTAATTGGTCACCGTGGCGTGGCAGGTTCATACCCTGAGAATACAAAAATAAGCATTCAAGCAGCCATTAACCTGGGGTTGAAGTGGGTGGAAGTGGATATACAGCCTACCAAAGATAATGTTTTCGTGGTTTGCCATGATCATACCGTCAATCGATGCAGCAATGGACAAGGCCGTGTTGATGAGCTCACCCTGGAAGAGTTAAAAGCATTAGATTTCGGTAGTTGGTTTAGCACAGACTTTTCAGGCGAGAAGATCGTGACACTAGATGAACTGCTCACTTTAGCTACTGAGAATAAGCTTAACTTGAATATCGAAGTTAAAGTAGACAACCATCCAGCGGAAGAAGTGGCGCAGACTCTCGCCAATGCGTTAGCAAAAAGTCCAATGCCGCAAGAGAATGTACTCCTATCGAGCTTTAGTCATGACATCATTAGAGCGATGCACAAATACTGCAGTGGCTACCGATTGGGTGTGTTAAGTGAATTCTTTACGAGAAAAGATAAACGCCTTTTGGAAGAAGTTAGTGCCTATAGCTGCAACCTAAACATTAACTGGGTTCGTACTCGCCAGATAAACAAACTCCAACAAGCCGGTTACAAAGTGATGTGCTATACGGTGAACAATCCAAATAAACTGAAATACCTGCCTCAGTTAGACGGTATTTTTAGTGATCATCCACAGCGCTTTATGCCATAGCCTATAAGAGCCAGAACATTAAAGGGGACCTTTTATTACCACTCAATCTGAATTGGTGTCCCCATCTCGACAAGCTGGATAAATTCGTCCATCTCCTCGTTGGTAATCGCAATACACCCATTAGTCCAATCAAAACTTTGGATATAAATCGGCAACTGACTCTCACCGTTTTTTAAGCCATGAATTTTGATGTTCCCTCCAGGGGAGACACCTCGGCGCTTCGCTTCCAACGTATCAATCGCATCAGGGTAACTGATATGCACAGAACGATAAAAAGCAGAGTCCTCTATAACATAATCTAGAGTGTATTCGCCCTCTGGTGTGCGATTGTCTCCCTCTTCTTGTTTATGTCCTTGAGGGTTCGCTCCTAAAGCAATTCGGTATTCTTTTAGCACTGCTCCTTGTTCCATCAAATACATTCGACGCTTAGACTTGTCGACTTTAACGAGGTCAACAGCTGCGTGAGTGCCAGAAGCAAACACACAACACAAGAACATAGAGCACCATTTTACTGACATTGTCGTAACGCCTAAGCTAATAAAGTGAACAAGAAAAGAGCGATAATGCTAGTCAGTTAATGCTCGTAAAGCAAACAGTATCTAATGCGGAACCGTAAGATAGCACTCGCTGAAAGGCGTACTTCTTATTGTTATTTGATACAACAAAAGTCAAAGAGAAGATTTCTCTATTCATTGCGGCTAAGTTGCATTACTTTATAAGCATATTTATTTATAAAGTCCGCACTTTTTGAGAGGGAACCATGATTAACATTGCTTTTTTTAGTGCAAAATCCTACGACGAAGCCTCTTTTAATAAAATTAAAAATAACCGCGATTTTGAATTTCACTATCACGACTTCCGACTAACCGAAAAAACAGCCAAGATGGCGCACGGCAGTGATGTCGTATGTGCGTTTGTTAATGATGATCTTTCAGCTCCTGTCCTTAAACAGCTTTCTCTGGGCGGGACCAAGCTTATTGCTATGCGCTGCGCGGGATATGATAAAGTTGATCAACAAGCAGCCAAAGAACTAGGCTTACAAGTGGTTCGAGTTCCTGCTTACTCACCAGAAGCAGTGGCAGAGCACACGGTTGGTTTAATGAT
The DNA here is from genome assembly GCF_033344345.1 of Vibrio sp. 1978. Taxonomy (NCBI): domain Bacteria; kingdom Pseudomonadati; phylum Pseudomonadota; class Gammaproteobacteria; order Vibrionales; family Vibrionaceae; genus Vibrio; species Vibrio sp. 1978. The sequence continues at coordinate 3,502 of NZ_JAWPOP010000015.1, read as the reverse complement.
GTGCCTAAACCGCCGTCTTCACAAGGCCTACCAACGCACACGTGACGCCAACTTCTCGCTAGAAGGTCTTGTTGGCTTTAACTTTTTCGGAAAAACCGTTGGTATTATTGGTACGGGTAAGATTGGTATCGCGACGATGCGTATCTTCAAAGGGCTTGGCATGGAACTGCTTTGCTACGACCCCTACGAAAACCCATTAGCGCTAGAAATGGGAGCCCGTTACTGTTCGCTTGAAGAAATCTACGCTAATGCGGATATTATCTCTCTCCATTGTCCAATGAGTGAAGAAAACTATCACTTATTGAACGAAAAAGCCTTCGCGCAAATGAAAGATGGTGTAATGATCATTAACACCAGTCGAGGCGAGTTGCTAGATTCACTAGCGGCGATAGAAGCGTTGAAACAAGGTAAGATTGGTGCGCTTGGCCTAGACGTGTATGACAATGAAAAAGACTTATTCTTCCAAGATAAATCTAACGATGTCATTGTAGATGATGTTTTCCGCCGTTTATCGGCTTGTCATAACGTGCTGTTTACTGGCCACCAAGCATTCTTGACTCACGAAGCACTGAATAATATTGCCTCTGTGACGCTTGATAACGTCGAAGCCTTTTTCTCTGGTAACGTATCGGGCAATGAACTGATTAACTAAAGCCAGACAATCGAGAAGTATAGTAGAGCGTGTGATCTCAGCTATGCTATACTTCTCGACTATTTAAAATTTGAGCCAAATTACCATGAGCATAAAAACTGATATTCAAAAGCTGCACAACCGTTTAGATACATGCCAACGTAAACTTGATGCGGCACGTTCTCGTGGTGATCACGAAATGATTACAAAGTTCACGGATGAAGTAGAACAGCTTACCAAAAAGCTTAACCAGTTAAAGCACAAGCAAAACTATGAGCTGAACAAAGAACGTAAAAGCTTACTTGATATGCCTTTCTCTCGTGAAATCACCAAAGCAGAACAAGCGGACATCGGCAAACTGAAAAAACGCGTACGCGGCTTAGTAATCGTTCACCCATTAACAAAAGTTGGTAAAGAACTTCGCCTTGATGTGATGACAGGCTTTGCGCCAAAAGAGTTTTAAAACTCGCATTAACATTTATGGAGCCCAAGCATTTGCTTGGGCTTTTTATTTTGTACTGCTTCATTAGATTTCATCGAAATATCAATCCATAAGCTATTAAAAAGGCCAGCGACAAAAGCCACTGACCTATTTCGACCAATATCGTCCGCATTACATCTCCACGTTACGACAGTTGCTGCAACTTGCGCTCCACAACGGGATCATTCGGAACCAGCTGCTGAGCGACTTCCAAAAGCTGTACTGCATCTTGCGGGTTGTCATACTCATGCTTAAGTGCAATATCAACAAGTGGCTGAATATCGATTTGCGCTTGATGCTCCTTCACATGTTCTTTCTTTTCTTCAATTAGTACATTATGAGCGGTACTCAGTAAGTTTAAACGATGCTGTGAGCTCGCATTCGCCTTGTTAAGGCACTGATAGTAATCTTCTTTTAAGCGCAGCGTTTTGGTCTGATGACGAAACTGCGCTATATCTATCTTCTGATAACGTATAAAGTCTACGGCCACTTGCTTATAAAAACCGAATTTATTCAAATACGTCGCGTGGGTACCATGTCCCATCCCGAAGACTCTTAAGTGAGTGAGCTCTGGGTAGCGTTTGGCGTGAAGGCGGTCGATTTCATTAGTTGGATCATAAATGATGTAGCCTTTTGCATCGCCAAGGTCAAGGTCGTGATACTTTCCTTCCCAATCAAATTGTTGGGCTAATTCAGTACTTGGCCTATCATCCCATGGCACCAAAACTTTGTTTTTTGTGCTGACCGGGTGAAACATCAATACTTGATCCAACTTTAATAGATTGGAAAAGGCACCAATAGCAAAACCACCGCGGCTAAGTCCATAGCCTAAACGACATTCAAAGGGCTCAAGTAAAGTCGACAGTTGCTCTAGAAAGAAAATTAAATTACGGCTACGAAACCAGTTACTTTTCCCAAGATGCTGAAATGAAATAATATTTACTTTTTGTTTCTGGGCTAAGCGATAGCCCCAAGGCGCAAAGTCTGAGTGTAAGTCCTGTACTTGTAGATTCGTACCAGCAGGGGAAAAGGTGAACAACAACGGTTTATTGCGGTCGACAAACTCATACTTAACAAATACATCATCAAGTAAGTCCTCCCCGGACATCGGTAGCCTGGTTTGCTGTTCTTCACGAGAAAGAGCCAGCCATTCATCCAACCAGTACAGTAACTTCATTAATCCTCCATCTAAATTGCGCCTAGCAATTGTGTTAAAAATCTAGTTTTAGTGTGTGATCATCTCCCCCCTGGTTACAGGGGACTCTGATATCAGTCCTCTTTTAAAACAAAGCGTGAATTTGCTTATTAAATTGGTCAATATCTAAGGTTTGATGGCGAACAAACTCCTGCGCCACCAGATTAAAAAATTCTAATTTATCTAATTGTGTGGATTGAGTGCCGTGTCCCATACCGACGACTTTTAAATGGGTAAGCTCTGGATAACGTTTAGCATGAAGACGATCAATGCGATTGGATGGGTCATAAATAATATAACCTTTGGCATTGCCCAAATCTCGATCATGGTAGCCGCTTTCCCAAGCAAACTGCTGAGCAAGCTCAGTACTCGGCCGATCATCCCAAGGCACTAACGCTTTATTTTTAGTGCTAACAGGATAAAACAACAAAAGATGTTCTAGTTTCAGCAAGTTAGCGAACGCGCCAATTGCAAAGCCACCTCGACTTTGCCCATAACCCAAACGACATTTGAAGGGATGAAGCAACTCAGATAGCTGCTCCAGAAAGAAAATCAAATTCCGACTACGGAACCAATTACTTTGTCCTAAATGTTGAAAGGCAATAATGTTTACTTGTTGTTGTATTCCGAGCTCGTAGCCCCAAGGAGAAAAATCCGGAGTTAAATCTTGTACCTGCACATCAGTACCGGAAGGAGAAAATGTAAACAACAATGGCTTGTTAAGATCAACGAGTTCATACTTCACAAACACATCATCAAGTAAATCGTAGCCAGAGATAGGTAAAGCCATCTCTTGTTCTTGTTGAGTAAGAGCTTGCCATTCATCTAACCAGTAAAGTAGCTTCATTTTTTCTCCAAGTACATTTGCAGTATTTAGACTGGGACTCTATCAAAATGCGTTTAAGCATCCCACGTTGAGACTTAACAAAGCTCTATTTGAAGCCCAAATGAGACGTATGGAAATGTCTTCGATTGAAGGTATTACTGCGTAAACTAAACCCAATGTAGGTACGCAAAAACTTGGAGAAAGAGCTAGAGAAAAACCAATTAGAAGTTTCGATAACAGCGGTTAAAAAACAGCAGATACAAAAAAACCGCTGTAAGAACAGCGGTTTTTTTAAAAGTGGCGGAGAGATAGGGATTTGAACCCTAGATACGCTATTAACGTATGCCGGTTTTCAAGACCGGTGCTTTC
>NZ_JAWPOP010000159.1:0-1037 GCF_033344345.1 Vibrio sp. 1978 | reverse complement strand
TGATCACCTTCGCTGGATCTTCTTGTTTAAAACGCGCGATGTTCTCACGAATGGTTCCTGGAAATAGCTCCACCTCTTGGGCCAAATAGCCAACGTGAACACCTCGATCTTCAGGTGCCCAAGTCGACACTTCCATGCCATCTAAAGTCACCTTTCCAGCTAAAGGCCGAATGTTACCAAGCAATAAGCGAGCAAATGTCGATTTGCCAGTGCCAGAAGGGCCAATTACTCCGACGGACACCCCCGGCGGGATTGATAATGTGATAGAAGACAGCACTGGCTCATTCGCACCCGGGTGACGGTAAGTGAGCCCGGTTAACTCATAATGGCCTTTCGGTTTAGGTAACGGCATGTCAGATTCGTCTTGACGAACAATCGCATCAATCTCCTTTAACCGTTTATAAGCCGTTCGCGCAGACATAGCGCTGCGCCATGTTCCTATCGCTTGCTCCATCGGCGATAATGCCCTGCTCATCAGAATAGAGCTCGCGATCATCGCACCCGCCGTGATTTCATGCTGAATAACCAACCATGCACCACCTCCGAGTAAAAATATTTGCAAAGAGCCACGAACAAACTTAGAAAAGTTAGCCATATAAATCGATTTTCCGGCAACTCGCTCTTCAAGCACACTGACACTCTGTACTCGCGATTGCCACTGTTCCAAAAATGCGTTCATCATCCCCATGGCTAAAATAGAGTTGGCGTTTTGTGTCGCTAACTCTGCACTACTAATATGAGAAATGGCCCTAACTTCACTTTCTTGCATCGTCTTTCTCGTCATCAACTCGTTGATCAAACCTAAGCTAAACAGAACGACAGAACCAAGCAACGCAATGTGCCCAAGCAAAGGATGGAGTAGATAGACGAACAAAATAAACAGCGATGTCCAGGGAGCGTCTAACAAAGGATAAGGGGCTTGGCTGCTCAAAAAGCTTTTTATGGTTTGAATATCTCGAAGAACCTGAGAGGTGTAACTCTTTCCAGTATGCGATTGATACTGAATGCTTCGTTTAAGCATGAACACTGAAAGTTTC
>NZ_JAWPOP010000158.1:0-1045 GCF_033344345.1 Vibrio sp. 1978 | reverse complement strand
TCTCTGCATCCCAATGGTTAAGCCAGTTGTCGGCACGAGTCATAAACTCTTCTTGCAGTTTTACATCGCCAGACATGCGCGCTATGTCTGCCATTGCCCAGTCACCGTAAGCAAACTCAAGCGTGTAAGACGCACTGTTCCAGTAGCCGTGATGAACAAAGCCGTTTTCTTCGTACACCTTCACTTGCACAACGTTTGCGGCGCCGATGTTGTTGTCTTCCGTCCAATCTGGGAACTCAGAAGCCTCGTGGTAGCGCACCGTAAACTCAGCCGCGTCTTTGGCAAGTTGTGGGTCGATGTCTAAGCCTTTCGCCATCGCGTCAGCAATGATAGAGACAGCAGGGAAGCCGATCATAGTGCCCGTGTAATGGCTGTGCAGTTCCCATTTCGGCAAGATGCCACCGTCTTCGTATTTACGAATCAGGTCGTTGGCAAACTCTTCGGCACGTTCTGGGTCGATGATGGTTTTCAGTGGATGCGCTGCGCGGAAAGTATCCCACATCGAGTACACGGAGTAGTTTGGCGTATCGCCCGCGTCTTTTTGAATGCGAGTACGCATCGCAGGGTATTGGCCGTCGACATCTTGGAAAATCATTGGCGCGATAGAGGCGTGGTAAAGCGCGGTGTAGAAGATCTCTTTCTGATCTTCTGTGCCCCCTTCAATTGAGAAGTTGAGTGCTTTTGCCCATTTCTCACGCGCGTTGTTGCGCGCAGTATCGAAAGAGACATTCGCTTCGGCATCGTAGTTGTTTTCTGCACCTTGAGGGTCAACCGCAGAAAAGAGACATTCGCTTCGGCATCGTAGTGGTTTTCTGCACCTTGAGGGTCAACCGCAGACAACGCCACTTGCGCATTCAACTCTTGTGAGCCTTCATCTTCAAATTCGATGTAGGCAGTGACGTCCGCTTTGACACGTTTGATAGCATTGCCTTGGTCATCGTAAATCAATTCAGAAACGTGCTCTGCCGTTAGGCCGTCAACAGGCTCACCATTGGCAAGGATGTAGACGTCTTTGATCTTCTTATCGAAAGTCGCATAGAAGAAG
>NZ_JAWPOP010000157.1:0-1050 GCF_033344345.1 Vibrio sp. 1978 | reverse complement strand
GCTCAGCAGATTGTATTAACAAATACCGTAAAAGATAGCCAGTTAGGTCAACGTTTAGACCAAGCTATCGCCGAATTGTTCGCTGACTTCTCTCGTTCGCGCCTGAAAGAATGGTTGCTGGACGGGAAAGTTCAAGTGAATGGTGAAGTTGTCACTAAACCTCGTACCAAAGTAATGGGTGGCGAGGAAATTACTTTGCAAGCCGAGCTGGAAGATGAAGAACGCTGGGAAGCACAAGATATCCCATTAGATATCGTCTACGAAGATGATGACATCATCGTAATCAATAAGCCTCGTGACTTCGTCGTTCACCCTGGTGCTGGTACACCAGATGGTACCGTGCTGAATGCATTGCTACATCATTACCCAGACATCGCAGAAGTACCGCGAGCGGGCATCGTACATCGTCTTGATAAAGACACCACAGGTCTGATGGTTGTGGCGAAAACCGTTCCAGCGCAAACTCGTTTGGTTCGTGCCCTGCAAAAACGCAACATCACGCGTGAGTACGAAGCGATTGCAATCGGTCGTATGACTGCGGGTGGTAAAGTGGATCAACCAATTGGTCGCCACTCGACTAAACGCACACTCATGGCTGTAGCTCCTTTGGGTAAACCTGCGGTAACGCACTACCGTGTGGCAGAACACTTCCGTGAGCACACGCGTATCCGTCTGCGTTTGGAAACGGGTCGTACTCACCAAATCCGTGTTCATATGTCTTACCTACAGCATCCTCTGTTAGGTGATACTGCCTACGGTGGTCGTGCACGTATTCCTACTGGTGCATCGCAGGAACTGACGGACATGATTCGTGGTTTCGATCGTCAGGCGCTACACGCCGTAATGCTTCGTTTTGAACACCCTATCACTGGTGAAGAACTGGAATTCCATGCTCCAGTGCCAGACGATATGGTGGCTATGACTGAAGCGTTGCGTAAAGACACTGAAGAATACGGTCTACCGGACGAGTTTTAAGATGAAGGCAATCATTCCTAGCTAGTCTGCACCTAAAAATGTCAAAGCCTTTGCTTCTACGCGAGGGGGTGGGTT
>NZ_JAWPOP010000156.1:0-1050 GCF_033344345.1 Vibrio sp. 1978 | reverse complement strand
TTTATTGCCATCGATACTGATAATGATGTCTTGTTTTTCAAAGCCTGCGGCACTTGCTGGACCATTTGGGTCGATACCTAAAACAACGATACCGCCAATGTGCTCGTTTCCTAGTAAACGGGCCGTCACTGCATTGATGTCTTGCCCATCAATACCGATGTAGCCGCGAATCACACGACCATCAGCGATGATTTTCTGCATAATTTTGCTGGCGAGTGGGGCAGGGATTGCAAATGAGATACCGTAGGTTTCAAGATCGGTTGCCTGCTGGAAAGACGCGGTGTTGATGCCCACCAATTCACCTTGAGTATTCACCAATGCGCCACCCGAGTTACCTTCATTGATTGCAGCATCAGTTTGGATGAAGGCTTGACGACCATCGCTAATAGAGGATCGACCTGTCGCGGAAATAATGCCGAAGGTCGAGGTTTGCCCTAAGTTGTATGGGTTACCAATCGCTAAAACGACATCACCAACCTGAGGTTTGTATTCGGAATTCAATGGGATGACAGGTAGGTTAGAACCTTCAACTCGTAAAACGGCAATGTCCGTGCGTTTGTCGGTGCCAACAAGTTGAGCGGCAGCAGCTCGACCATCTTGCAATGCAACAACGACTTGGTCTGCTTGAGCTACCACGTGATAGTTGGTAATGATATAACCTTTTTCGCTGACAATAACCCCAGAACCCAGCCCTTGTGTCGAGAGTTTACTGCGGTCGTTTTCAACGTATTTTCGGCTGTAGATATTCACAACCGCTGGCGCCGCTCTTCTTACGGCTTGGTTAAACGACAACTCAAGAGATGCGATATTTTTCGGTTGTTGGTCGAGCGTGACAGGAATAACGTTATTGCGCAATGATGGAACTGCGAGCAGTACAACGGCAGCGGTTGCTAAGCCTAAAAAGACAGAACGTAATAAAAAGCTAAGCATATCCTCTCCATGCATGAGCGCCAAAATGGCATAGAAAGGTGAAGAATAGCATTACATTGAAAAATAACAAAAGGGCAGTGCGTGATCGCACTGCCCTTTTAATAATCAGATTGATAGTAA
>NZ_JAWPOP010000155.1:0-1054 GCF_033344345.1 Vibrio sp. 1978 | reverse complement strand
TAGGGGCGCACCTACTTCTTCAGCGGCTTTACCAATCACTTGCCAGCGGTTCTTATCCGTGAGTGGCGTTCGCTCAATGTGCTTGTGGACGCTTTCTATCATTACGATGGCACCATCCACCATTGCACCGATAGCGATGGCAATCCCCCCGAGCGACATGATGTTGGCATTAATGCCTTGAGAATGCATCACGATGAACGCTGCAAGGATGCCTACAGGCAAGCTCAGGGCGATAACCAATGAAGAGCGAATGTGGAACAAGAACAGTGCACAGACGATGGCTACGACGATGAACTCTTCCGCTAATTTCTTCCAAAGGTTGTCGACAGCTGCATTGATCAGCGTAGAACGGTCGTAAGTGGTGACGATTTCAACGCCATCCGGCAAGCTACGCTGTAAATCTTCCAACTTGTCTTTAACTTTGCTGATCACTTCACTTGCGTTTTCGCCATAGCGCATCACGATCACGCCACCCACCGCTTCACCTTCGCCGTTAAGCTCAGAGATACCGCGACGCATTTGCGGACCTAAGTTGATGTCAGCAATGTCGCCCAATAAGAGCGGTGTGCCTTTGTCGGTCACTTTAAGCGGCAGCGATTTAATGTCTTCGATGCTGGTCAAGTAACCGGTGGTGCGAACCATGTGCTCAGCTTCAGCAACTTCAACTACGGATGCCCCCGTTTCTTGGTTGCCGTTTTGAATCGCCATGTTTACTTGTTGCAGCGTTAAGTTGTAAGCACGCAGCTTCGCCGGATCAATCTGGACTTGATACTGCTTAACCATACCGCCTACGGTTGCAACTTCAGAAACGCCATCGACGGTTTGCAGTTCGTACTTTAAGAACCAATCTTGCAAACTGCGCAGCTCGGCAAGGTCATGTTGACCCGTTTTGTCTTGCAATACATAGCTGTAGACCCAGCCCACACCCGTTGCATCTGGGCCTAAGGTTGGTTTTGCACTTGGTGGTAATTTAGGTGCAACTTGGCTTAGGTATTCCAAAACACGTGAACGTGCCCAGTACATGTCGGTATCGTCGTTGAAAATGATGTAAAAG
>NZ_JAWPOP010000154.1:0-1057 GCF_033344345.1 Vibrio sp. 1978 | reverse complement strand
CTAACAATTGATGGATAAGCTTGGTCATTATGTGACCAAGCTTTTTTTGTATGTAATGGAACAGATTCAATACTACGCGACCGACCATGACCAACTGAGTCTGATCGAGGCGAAATACCAAAAGTTTGCCTTTCAAAGGCACTATCATTTGGATTTTCACCTCGGCTTGATCACGCATGGTGAGCAGAAGTTTCATTATCAAGGCTCTCATCACCAAGTCGGTCATGGGCAAATCGTTATTATGCCGCCCGATGAACTGCACGACGGCCAATCTAAGCTTGCCAGTGGCTATCAAGTGAATGTTTTTTCGATCGAACCACACTTACTTAGCGATCTGGCAGATCTTAAACAAAACGGTCAAATTATCCGCTTTAATGAGTTGATCATCTCCGATCCACAGATATTTTCACAACTTAGTAACTTGCACGGACTATTGAGGCGCGAAAATCTCAGTCAATTGACCAAAGATTGTCTTCCGTTTGAGGGATTTAACCAACTTTTTGATCGCTACGGATCGCTGGCAAGGCAAAAAGTCATTCCATTAGGTAAGCAATCTCTCAACACCTTAAAAGATTACTTAATGGCGAACCTAGACCAATCGGTACGGCTGGAGTCTCTTTCTGAGCTTTGCCAGCTAAGCCCAACTCAATTTCAACGCCATTTCAAAGCGCAAACCGGCATGACACCGTATGCGTGGTTTGCCCGTTTACGACTCGAGCAAGGGATGAAGCTGCTACAAGCAGGACAATGCGGTACTGAAGTCGCGCATCAAATTGGTTTTTACGATCAGGCGCATTTCAGCAAAGCCTTTAAGCAGACTTATGGCGTCTCTCCGTCTCAAGTCACTCGATAACAGCGCGCTCATCTTAGGCTGTCAGTTTTTTACAAGCGCAGGCCACAACAAGCCTCCACAATAGCTGCATTGGTAATCTTTGAGATGTGTTATGAATGAATCCACTATCCTGCTGACATTGGCCAGCATTCACTTTATTGCCTTAATGAGCCCAGGCCCAGACTTCGCATTAGTGGTGCAAAATGCCACGCGTCATGGTCGCCA
>NZ_JAWPOP010000153.1:0-1061 GCF_033344345.1 Vibrio sp. 1978 | reverse complement strand
ACCTCAACATACAACTGGCGCAGGATTGGGAAGGAAAAACCATCACTGGTGATATTGTTATCGCGGGTAGTGCGAACGCCAACGAGAAGTTGAACCTCGTCGTCGATGGTAACTTGGAAACAGCGCAAACCATTACTGTAGGTGCTGATAGTCAGTTTAGTGTCACGCTGTCGACTCGTCATTTTGCGGTTGGCGAGCAACAGCACCGCTTCGCGATTTATTCCACCGAGAAAAAAGCAGGCATCGAGGACGTGAATTTTGTCTCCAACCTAAGCTGGTCAAACACGCCGGACGACACCATTGATGATGCGGGCGATGCACAAGACGGCGTGGGCGGCCCAAACGGCAACTACTCATTACCAACCGATCCAACGTTCGACAAAGACAACAGCCAACTCGCGATCAATAAAGCAGAAGTGTTTACCGTTGGCAGTAACGTACGTTTGACCTTCACTATGGACAAAATCACCGACACTTGGTTGCCACCAAACGGCTTCGACCACGTGGGTTTCACCATCTTTATTGATTTACCGGAAGAAGCGGCAACCAACTTGTCTGAGCTACCGAAGATCAACGCTTCTATGCCAAGCGGAACCTGGAGTCGCAATGCGGTTGTTTTTGGCTGGCAAAGCTCGATTTACAACACCAAAGGAGCAAATGCGACGACATGGGGAGAAGCCGTAACGCCAGCACCAACAGTGACAGTAGACAAAGCCAACAACACCATTTCAATGGACTTTGCTAGCGATGCACTAGGCCGCCCAGATTCGCTCGATGGAATCCGATTCTATGTCACGACTTGGGACTTAGACGGCCTTTCGGCAACTTACCGTCCGCTAGAGCAAGACAAAGGCCCTTGGAACTTCTCCGGTGGCGCATCGGATGAAAGTAAGATTTGGGACGATTTACCAATCATCACCTTGTCGGAATAAACCGTTAAAAAAGACACCGCCCAGCGTTTAGCTGGGCGGCCATCAACAAAAGAATGCAGAAAGACACTTCTGCTCGTTTTTATTCTAGTTAAAGAACGATTTCACCCACAGCACCAGACTGTCCCAAAG
>NZ_JAWPOP010000152.1:0-1062 GCF_033344345.1 Vibrio sp. 1978 | reverse complement strand
AGAACTATCTAAACCGCGCGATTTAGATAAAGTCTTTGAGTCGTTGGAATATGCGCAATGGCGCTCTTTCCGTGAAAGTGCAGATTCTCGTTTTGTAAGCTTAACGATGCCTAAAGTATTAGCTTGCTTACCATACGGCCAAGCTACCTCTCCTGTAGAAGCGTTTGGCTTTGAAGAGTTTGATGTGGATCCTGTGTCGGGTATCGCCGTTAATGCTGATCACAATGATTATTGTTGGATGAACTCATCGTACGTGCTTGGCGTCAAACTGACGGATGCATTTTCTAAGTATGGTTTCTGTACTGCTATTCGTGGCGCAGAGGGTGGTGGTCGAGTTGATAACCTACCAACACACTTCTTCATGAGTGATGATGGTGACCCAGATATGAAGTGCCCAACGGAAATTGGCATTACAGACCGCCGTGAAGCGGAATTGGGTAAACTGGGTTTCTTGCCGCTATGCCACTACAAAAATACGAACTATGCCGTGTTCTTTGGTGCTCAAACTTGTCAAAAACCAGCAAATCATGAATCTCCAGAAGTGGCAGCAAACGCGGCAATTTCAGCAAGACTTCCTTACATGATGGCAACCTCTCGTTTTGCACATTATTTGAAAGTAATGGCTCGAGACAAGATCGGTAGCTTTATGGAAGCAGAAGACGTTGAATCTTGGTTGAACCGTTGGATTCTTGGCTATGTGAACGCTTCTGAAGGTGGTGGTCAAGAAATTCGTGCGAAATACCCTCTTGCCGACGCTCGCGTACAAGTTAAGGAGATTCCAGGTTCTCCTGGTTCTTACAACGCGGTTGCTTGGCTCAAGCCATGGCTTCAAATGGAAGAGCTAACCACGTCTTTAAGACTCGTTGCTAAAATTCCTCAGTCGGGTGGCTAAATAAAGTTAATGGCTGGTCACTTCGACCAGCCATTAAGCCAAGCTTATGGTAGTTATGACGAAAATAGATGCGTTGAACTTTCTAGACCCAGAGGAACTCACACACGAGTTTACACCGATGGGCCTGGCTGAGTTTGACAGTCATTGGTTGACTAAATTTGTTGAATGTT
>NZ_JAWPOP010000151.1:0-1063 GCF_033344345.1 Vibrio sp. 1978 | reverse complement strand
CGCTTCCGCCAAATGAGAACGCTCAATCTGCTCAGCACCTTCTAAATCCGCTATCGTGCGAGCCACTTTAATGATGCGATGATAGGCACGAATCGATAACCCCAGCCGATGTAGTGCAGTTTCGAGAAATTCCGCATCGCTTTTTTGCAACGGGCAAAATGCCTCAATCTCACGGCTGCCGAGCAGTGCGTTGACTTTGCCGTTTCGATTGAGCATGCTCTCGCGAGCAAGACTGACGCGCTCTTTGACGAGTTCCGTGGGTTCACCTCGATCACCACCTTCCGCCAACGTGCCTTTCGGTAAGGATGGAATTTCTAACGACATATCAAAACGGTCGAGAAGCGGTCCCGATAAACGACCCAAATAACGCAAAATGGCCTGAGGATTGGTACGCGCTTGATTCCCTTCATAATAGCCCGTAGGGCTCGGATTCAACGCGCCCACCAGCTGAAAACGAGCAGGAAAACGCGTTTTTCCTTGTGCGCGCGAAATGATGATCTCACCCGATTCCAGTGGTTCTCGTAACGAGTCCAACACTTTACGGTCAAACTCCGGCATTTCATCAAGGAACAATAACCCATTGTGAGCCAAAGAAATCTCACCCGGTCTTGGCACCGAGCCACCACCAACTAATGCAGCCATCGAACTGGAATGGTGCGGCGCACGAAACGGACGCGACTTCCAGTTGTGCTCATTAATCTCACTTTGCGTCAGTGATGCGACTGAAGCCGTTTCCATCGCTTCTTCGTCGCTCATCTCCGGCAGTAAGTCGCATAAACGCGACGCCAGCATGGTTTTTCCTGTACCAGGAGGACCAAGGAAAAGTAGGTTGTGGTTTCCAGCCGCCGCAATTTCTAGAGCACGCTTGCCTTGTTGCTGGCCAATGATGTCTTGTAGATCTCGACCATGTTTTTCAACCGTTTTTCGCTTCGGAGTTTGATAAAGATTGAGACGATGCTGACCACATAACTCTGCACACACCTCAAGTAAGGATTGCGCTGACTTATGTTGCTCTTTGCCCACCAGCGCCGCTTGATCGCCATTGACATGAGGCACCACCAAA
>NZ_JAWPOP010000150.1:0-1067 GCF_033344345.1 Vibrio sp. 1978 | reverse complement strand
TAAGGAGGTGATCCAGCGCCAGGTTCCCCTAGCGCTACCTTGTTACGACTTCACCCCAGTCATGAACCACAAAGTGGTAAGCGTCCCCCCGAAGGTTAAACTACCTACTTCTTTTGCAGCCCACTCCCATGGTGTGACGGGCGGTGTGTACAAGGCCCGGGAACGTATTCACCGTGGCATTCTGATCCACGATTACTAGCGATTCCGACTTCATGGAGTCGAGTTGCAGACTCCAATCCGGACTACGACGCACTTTTTGGGATTCGCTCACTTTCGCAAGTTGGCCGCCCTCTGTATGCGCCATTGTAGCACGTGTGTAGCCCTACTCGTAAGGGCCATGATGACTTGACGTCGTCCCCACCTTCCTCCGGTTTATCACCGGCAGTCTCCCTGGAGTTCCCGACATTACTCGCTGGCAAACAAGGATAAGGGTTGCGCTCGTTGCGGGACTTAACCCAACATTTCACAACACGAGCTGACGACAGCCATGCAGCACCTGTCTCAGAGTTCCCGAAGGCACCAATCCATCTCTGGAAAGTTCTCTGGATGTCAAGAGTAGGTAAGGTTCTTCGCGTTGCATCGAATTAAACCACATGCTCCACCGCTTGTGCGGGCCCCCGTCAATTCATTTGAGTTTTAATCTTGCGACCGTACTCCCCAGGCGGTCTACTTAACGCGTTAGCTCCGAAAGCCACGGCTCAAGGCCACAACCTCCAAGTAGACATCGTTTACGGCGTGGACTACCAGGGTATCTAATCCTGTTTGCTCCCCACGCTTTCGCATCTGAGTGTCAGTATCTGTCCAGGGGGCCGCCTTCGCCACCGGTATTCCTTCAGATCTCTACGCATTTCACCGCTACACCTGAAATTCTACCCCCCTCTACAGTACTCTAGTCTGCCAGTTTCAAATGCTATTCCGAGGTTGAGCCCCGGGCTTTCACATCTGACTTAACAAACCACCTGCATGCGCTTTACGCCCAGTAATTCCGATTAACGCTCGCACCCTCCGTATTACCGCGGCTGCTGGCACGGAGTTAGCCGGTGCTTCTTCTGTCGCTAACGTCAAAT